>CAYQBA010000013.1:0-45236 GCA_964415605.1 uncultured Anaerolineales bacterium
GTCACGTGGCGGTCCGGCGGCGCGGCCGGGTCGGCCTGGTGGCGGGTGGAGCCCCGCGAGCCCGATCTCGCGCCGGGGTCGCCGCTGGTGGTGTTCGCCCCCGCCGCCGGCGCCGACGCGCGCGCCGACTACGCCGAGTGGGTGGCCCACGTGGCCCGGGGCGGCGCGGTCGTCGTGGTGCTTGCCGACGCCTCGGCGGCGCCCGGAGCTCCCGGCGCGTGGGTTGACCGGGGCGCCGCGGCATTGGCGTCCGCGCTGGCCGCGTTGCCCGCCGACGGCTCCGTTGAAGTGGACCGGTCGCACGCCGTGTTCGCCGGCCACGCCGAAGGCGCCGGCATGGCCGCGGTCCTGGCGGCGACGTGGTTCGATCGACGCCTGCCCGCGCCTCGCGCGCTGCTGGCGCTGATGCCGCGCGGCTGGCCGGGCGGGCCGTCGTCCGCCGATCTGGCGCGCTTGCCGCGCGACACGCGCGTGTTGCTCGTAGCCGCGGACGCCGGCCGGGCGCCGGACGAGGCGGCCGACATCGCGGTGTGGGATGGCACCGCCCACGTGCCGGCCGCGTGGCGCAACCGCCTCGTCGTCGCGACCGACGCCCATGGATCGCCGGCGCTCGTCGCCGACTGGCGGCTGCCGTTCACGGCCGGCGTGCACGGCGTCACCGACGCCCTGGACTGGCACGGCCCGTGGAAGTGGCTCGACGCCCTGATCGCCTGCGGCTATCGCAACGCGGACTGCGCCCACGCGTTCGGGGGCACCCCGGAGCAGACCGGGCTGGGCGTCTGGGCGGACGGGCACCCCGTCACGCCGGCGCGGTTGGCCGAGCCGCGGCGGCCGGCGCGGTCCACCGCCTGGCTGCCGATTGTCGGCCAGGGCTACGTGCGCCAGCGGCGGTGAGATGGGGCGCCGGGCCACAGGGCGCCGCGTCGCCGCTCATCCAGCGGGCGGGACGATCAACCCCATGCGCGCCTTCAGCGCCGCCAGCTTCGGCTCGGCGACCGCCGCCGCCTGAGCGGCGCCGCGCGCCAGGCAGCGATCGAGCTCGGCCGGGTCCGCCCGATACAGCTCGTACCGCGCCTGGAGCGGCGCCAGCTCGGCGATGACGACCTCGGCCACGCGCTGCTTGAGGTCGCCGTAGCCGCGCGCCGTGGCGAAGTCGTCCTCGACCGTCTGCTCATCCCGGCCGGTGATGGCCTTGTAGATCGCCAGCAAGTTGTTGACGCCGGCCTTCTCGGGGTCGGCGCTGAACCGGATCTCGCGCCCCGAGTCGGTGACGGCGCGCTTGAGCGCCTTTTCGATGGCCTTCGGCGGGTCGAGCAGCCGGATCGCGTGGCCCTCGACGTGCGCCAGGCTCTTCGACATCTTGACGGATGGGTCGTCGAGGCCCATGATCCGCGCGCCGACCTCGGGGATGACGGCGCGCGGCAGGGTGAAGAGCTCGCCGTAGTGGTGGTTGAACCGCCCGGCGATGTCGCGGGCCAGCTCGACGTGCTGCTTCTGGTCGTCGCCCACCGGGACCTCGTCACTGTCGTACAGCAGGATGTCGCCCGCCATCAGCACCGGATAGTCCAGCAGGCCGGTCGACACCGTCTCCTGCTTGGCGGCCTTGTCCTTGTACTGCGTCATGCGCTGCAGCCAACCCAAGGGCGTGACGCAGTTGAGCAGCCAGCACGCTTCGGCGTGCGCCCGCACATGGCTCTGGGCGAAGAGCGTGCAGCGGGCGGGGTCGAGCCCGGCGGCGAGGAGCAGCGCTGCCATCATCCACACCTGCTCGCGCAGCGTGTCGGGATCCTGCGGCACGGTGAGCGCGTGCAGGTCGACGATGCAGAAGTAGTTCTCCTTCTCGTCCTGGCGCGCGACCCAGCCCTTGATGGCGCCGAGGTAGTTGCCGATGTGGATGCCGCCGGTGGGCTGGATCCCGCTGAAGACGCGGGGTCTGGCATGGATGCTCATGGATCGCCTCTGATCGGACGTCGACGGGACGGGCAGCGGGGGCCGGCCGGGCACCGCTGACGACGACACGGGCCCGCCGCCCTGCGGCCAAGTATCGCCCACGCCGGGCATGCGTGTAAAATCGCGCCGGGCAAGCGCCACTCGCGCGGATACGCGGCGCGGGAACTTTTCCGCGCGCCCCGTGTATCTATCATTGTTGTCGCCGGATCGAGTCGACTCGCCGTCCGACGGGATCGCCGATGCGAATCCTCCAACACCGTTGCGCCGGTCGTCGTGAGGCCCGCCCGCCGCGGGCGACGGCAGGCATCCCCGCGTGGATGCCTGTTCGTCGTGCTTAGCGCATGGGCCGGGCTGGCGCATGAACATGCTCACCCCGTCGTTCCTCGTCCCGGTCGCCGTGAGCATCGGGGTGCCCGCGGCGTTCCTGTGCTTCGTCCGCCGGCTGGACCTGTACGCCAGCGGAGGCTTCTGGCTCGTTGTCGGGTGTTTCGTCGCCGGGCTCGCGGCCTTTCCGCTGTCGTTCGCCGTCAACACCGGTGCCCTGCGGCTGCTGATCCTGGGCGGAATGAGCGCGTCCCTCGCGCTGCTGGCGATCAAGACCAGCGTGGCGCCCGTCGTCGAAGAGGTCGGCAAGTCGCTCGGCCTGATCTACTCCGTCCGGCGGCCGGAGTTCACCTACTTCGTCGATGGCGCCATCTTCGGGTTCGCGGCCGGCACCGCCTTCGCCATCATCGAGAACCTCTTTTATCTCGGCAACGCCCGCGACCCGCTGGGGATGGCCGTCAACCGCGCCTTCAGCACCTCGCTGATGCACGGCACGGCCAGCGCCCTGGTCGGCGTGGCGCTGGGCCGGCTGCGGTTCGGGCACGGCCGGCATCGCTTCGCGGCGCTGCTGGTGGGTTGGGCCTCGGCGATGACGGTGCACATGGCGTTCAACCGCCTCGTCAACAGCGGCCCACTGACATCCGCGCACCTTGCCGGGGCGATCGCCATCGGGCTCGGCGGCGTCGCATTGACCGCCGCGCTGATCTTCTGGGGCCTGCGTGAAGAGCGCGCGTGGCTCCGCGAAACGCTTGGGCTGGACGTCGGTGTGTCGGCCGGCGAGGCCAACGTCGTGCACCGCATGGCCGACCTCGACACGCTGCTCGCACCGGTCGAGGCCCACTTCGGCGCGATCCGGCGCAAGCAGGTCCAGCGGTTTCTGCAGCTCCAGGCCCAGCTTGGCCTCAAGCGCAAGGCGGCGGCGCTGGCCACGGACGCCCGGCTGCGCGAGGCGCTCGAGGCTCAGGCCCGCGACCTGCAGGCGCAGACCGACGCCCTGCGCCGCGACGTCGGCATCTACTGCATGGCCTACGTCCGCTCGATCCTGCCGGCCGAGACCGAGCCGATCTGGGATCGGTTGACCACGGCACTCGCCCAGCCGAGCACCACCGAGCCGAGCATGAACCTCTGGCAGGCGCTGGCGGATCGGACCGAAGCGGCAAGACCAGCCGGCGACGACGGGCCGGCCGCGGTCATGGCCGGGCCGGACCGCTGACCCATCGGCGCATCACCAACCCGGGAGGAACACACCGACATGGCGCGCATCGTCTCCGTCCACTCGTTTCGCGGGGGGACCGGCAAGTCCAACATCACGGCCAGCCTGGCCACGCAGGTGGCTCGGCTCGGTCATCGGGTCGGGATCGTCGACACCGATATCCAGTCGCCCGGCATCCACGTCCTCTTCGGGATGGACGAGCAGCGCATCACGCATGCGCTCAACGACTACCTGTGGGGGCGGTGCGACATCGATGCGGCCGCCTATCCCGTCGACCTCGAGGCCGTGGCCGGAAAGCTGTACTTGATCCCCTCGAGCCTCAAGACCGGCGAGATCGCCCGCGTGCTGCGCGAAGGCTACGACGTGACCTTGCTCAACGACGGGTTCCGCGACCTGATCGAGCGCCTCACCCTCGATTACCTGTTCATCGACACGCACCCTGGCCTGAACGAGGAGACGTTGCTCTCGATCGCCATCAGCGACGTGCTGTTCATCGTCATGCGGCCGGACCGTCAGGACTACCAGGGCACGGGCGTGACGGTGGAGGTCGCGCGCAAGCTCGACGTGCCGCACCTGTACGTCGTCGTCAACAAGGTGCTCTCGTCGTTCGACTTCGACGCCGTCCGCCGCGAGGTCGAGCAAACGTACCAGGCGGACGTGATCGCCGTCCTGCCGCAGTGCGACGAGATGATGCAGCTGGCCAGCGCCGGGGTCTTTGCCCTGGCGTATCCGGAGCACCCGCTGACGCGTTCGTTGGCGGCGATGGCCGACACGGTGGTCGCCCTGGGCGACTGAACCGCCGGGGCGCCGGCGCGAGGCCCGGTGCGACCCGCGCGGCAGGCCATCGCGCCCACGGGTTCCTGTGCTGAATTCCTGCTAGACGACTGGGAGGCGACGCGTGCGCTGTCATAAATGTCGGGGAGAGCCGATCGGCATCTGTCAGTTCTGCGGCCGAGCCGTGTGCGAGAGCTGCCACGGCCCTTTGCCGTTCATCCTCACGATCTTCGTCGGCAAGGACCACATCCCGAAGGCGGTTGTGGTCGCCGACGCCTTGTGGTGCGGCGTGTGCCGGCCGCAGCCCGAGCCGCTGCCGATGCCCGAGATGGCGTGACGGCGGACCAGGGAGGAGACCATCATGCCTGGATTGTTCGACCGCCTGCAGTCCGAGATCGACCAGCGCGAGCGCTCGGCTGGCTTCTCGCCTGCCGACCTCTTGACGCTGTCTCCCGAGCTCCGCAAGCTGATGCAGGCCCTCACCCGCAAGGGTGCGCTCACCGCCGAGGCCCTGGCCACGGAGATCGACATGCCCGCCGCCGCCCTGGTCCCCCTCATGGACGGGCTGATCGAAAAGGGATTCGTCGCCGAGGTCGACGTGGCCGGCGTGGCCTGGTACAAGGCCGTGCTGGCCCGCCGCCGCGGCCGCGAGGTGCCCTTCAACATCTGGGATGCGCTCCAGGAGCGGACGACCGACGCGCCGTCGGGGTCCTCCGCGGTGCGTCCCGACGCGACCGACGCGCCGGGCACCGGCGGTGGCGGCTGAGCTGGCCATGGATACCGATCGACAGCCCATCACGGAGCGCTTCCTCAAGCTGCCGGCGCTGAGCGGCGCCTGGCAGACCATCGACGTGGCGGCCGACACGCACGTGTTCCACAAAGGCGACCCGGGGGACGCCCTGTACACCGTCGTGACCGGCGCGCTCGAGGTCTACACCGCGGATGCCAGCGGGCGTCGCGTGGTGCTCGAGCGCGTGGGCCCCGGGCAGACCGTCGGCGAGCTGGCGCTGCTGGACGGCGGCGTGCGCTCCGCGAGCCTCGTGGCGGTGGCGCCCAGCCGCCTCGAGCGGCTCCGCCGAGCGGACTTCCTGGCCGCGCTGCAGCAATCCCCCGAGCTGTCGGAGATGACGATCGACCTGCTCAGCACGCGGATGCGGCGGTCCGCCGACTACCTGGCGCTGGTCACGCGCTGGTCGCGCCAGGTGGCGCGCGGCGAGTACGACGCGGCCGAGGCCGGGATCCGGGCGGCGGGGGTGGCCGCCGACGATCCGAACCTCGCCCGGTTCATCGAGACCTTTACCGAGATGGTCAGCGCCGTCCAGGCCCGCGAAGCCGAGCTGAAGCGCGAGCTGCGGGAGCTGCGCATCGAGATCGACGGGCAGAAGTACCAGCGACAGCTATCCGAGATCACCGAGACCGGCTTCTTCCAGGATCTGCAGGCCAACGCCCGCCGGATGCGCCGGCGGGCACACGGCGACGTCGAGCCCGAGGGCTGAGCCCCCGGGGAACTTTCGCGGCGGCTGGGGGTATCTCATGGCGCAGGCGATGATCGGAACGGGCCGCGCCGCTCCGATCCCGCGATCATCTTCGCCCACCGCGCTGCCCATTGGGAGCCTGGCTCCCCGCGGCGCGCGACCATCGCCCAGGGACGGCATTCATGAGCGCAGACGACAACATCTTCACATGGCTCGAGCAGCTCATGGCCGAGTCCACGCCGCCGACGCGCCGGGCCGAGATCGAGACGCGGCTCGCCGGCAGCGAGGCCGGCCGGCGGGCGCTGGCACGGGTGCGCGCATGGCGCGCCGGGCCGGCGGAGGAAGGCTTCGACCTGCGTGCTGGCGTGATGGACGCCCTGCCCAGCGGGCCCTTGACCGTGTATCGCGCCATGGCTGCCGTGGTGGTCCGCGCCTGGGCCGATCCCGCCTTTCGTGAAGTGCTGCGCCGCGATCCCCCGGCCACCCTGGCAGCCGAGGGCGTCGAGCTGCCCACCGGCGTCACCGTGCGCATCGTACCCGCCGCCGAGGGCAGGCTGCCCGGCGCCGGCGAGGTCACGCTGCCGATTCCGGCGGCGTCTCAGCCCGCCGTCATGGCCGACGAGGCCGTCCGCCGGCTGCGGCGCACGCCTTTCGGGTGGATCTGGGGCGTGCCCTGGGAGGCGGCGCAAGGCCCAACGTCGCTGGGCGCACCGGCCGCCCATGCCCTGCGGCCACGGTGGCCATGGCTCCCTGGGCGCCGCGGCGTTTCCCTCGCGCTGGCCGGTATCGCCGCCGCCGTGGTGCTCTGGGTGGCCGCCGTCAAGCCGGGCCCCGGATCGGTGTCCGGCACGGCCGTGGGGGGCGGCGCCATGGGGCCGGCCGTCGCGGCGGCCGGCGTGCTGGTCCTCGTCGCGCTGATCGCGTTTCTGAGGCGCCGCCGGCCATAGGCGACGCACGCCGGGCGCCGCGACGGGCTTGCAGTCCACTGCGTAATGTGGGACACTCTGGCAGATGAAGCGCGAGGACCCAACCGACCAAGCGGTGGTCGCGGCGGTGCTGGCTGGCGACCGGGATGCGTTCGGCGTGCTGGTGCAACGCCACCAGCGACGGGTTTACCATGCGCTCTGGCGCCTGTGTGGCGACGCCGAGGAAGCCGAGGAGATGGCTCAAGGCGCCTTCGTCCGCGCTTATTTCGCCCTCGATGGCTACAAGCCCGAGTACCAGTTCTCCACCTGGCTGTTTCGCATCGCGTACCACCTCTTCCTGAACGAGCGCCGCGACCACCGGCGCGAGGTCGCCTTCGACGTGGGCGACGAGCCCGACGAGGATCCCGCGCAGCGGATCGAGGACCCAACCGGGCCCCCGCACGCCGAGGTGGAGGCCCGCGAGCTGCGCCGTTCGATCCGGCGAGCCGTCACGGCGCTCCCCGAGGAGTATCGCACCGTCATCGTCCTGCGCCACATGCAGGAGCTGTCGTATGCCGAGATCGGCGAGATCACCGGCTTGCCGGTGGGAACCGTCAAGAGCCGCCTGGCGCGCGCCCGTCACCAGCTCGCGGGCCTGCTGGGCTCGGACTGAGCACGTCGGCGCCGTTCTCCAGACGGCGGCCGAATTTGACAAAACATGAACAGACGGGTAGATTTCAGCCCGGTCAGGGAGTAGTCAGCCGCGCCAAGCGGATCGATCGGCCGTCAATCCGGGGCCCACGTGCCCCCGGTCGATCGCCAGTGCGGAAACGCACGTGTGACGAGACTGCCACGGAGGTACGACTCCGGCGTGGCGTCTCGTTTTTTGTTGCCCCGCCCGCGTGTCGTGCGATCCGGCGATCGACATCCATCGCGGGACGCACCGTGCGTCCCGCCCGACCCACGACGCGAGGAACCTGATGACCACTCCCGAATTGGCGGCGTCACCGCCAGACCCGCAGCCGTTGACGGCCGACGCCGGTGCCCCCGGCCGCCCGTCGCCCGTCGCGTGGCATGTGTTGTCCGCCGCCGACGTCCTCGACCGCCTCGGCGTCGCCGGCACGACCGGGCTCACGGCGGCCGAGGCCGCCGCGCGCCAGCGTGCCGGCGGTCCCAACCAGATCGTCCAACGGGGCGTCAAGCACCCGCTCCGGATCGTCTGGGAGCAGCTCACCGGCACGTTGGTGCTGATCCTCGTGGCCGCCGCCGGGGTGTCGGCCGCCATCGGCGATGCCAAGGACGCCGTGGCGATCCTGGCGATCATCGTCCTGAACGCCGTGCTCGGCTTCGCCCAGGAGCACCGGGCGGAGCGGGCCATGGCGGCGCTCAAGCAGCTCGCGGCCCCCGTGGTCCGGGTTCGCCGTGACGGCGAGGTCGCGACCGTGCCCGCCGCCGAGCTCGTCCGCGGCGACATCGTCGTGCTCGACGCCGGCGGTGCCGTCCCGGCCGACGGGCGACTGCTGGCCGCGGCGAACCTGCGCGTCCAGGAGGCCATCCTGACCGGCGAGTCCGAGCCGGTGCAGAAACAGACGGCGGCCCTGGGCGCGCCCGACCTGCCGGTCGGCGATCGACTCAACATGGCGTTCATGGGCACGGTGGTGAGCCACGGCCGGGGCGAGATGGTGGTGACGGCCATCGGGATGGACACCGAGCTCGGGCGCGTGGCCGATCTGATCCAGACCGTCGGCGAGGTCGAGACGCCGTTGCAGCGGCGGCTGGGTGCGCTCGGCCGCTGGCTGGCGATGGTTGCGCTGGCCCTGGTGGTGGTCGTGTTCGGCGCCGGCATCGCGATCGGCGAGGACGCGGGCCTGATGCTGATGACGGCGATCAGCATGGCGGTCGCCGTGGTGCCCGAGGGGCTGCCGGCGGTGGTGACGATCACGCTGGCGCTCGGTGCCCAGCGCATGCTGCGGCGCCGCGCCCTCATTCGCAAGCTGCCGGCGGTCGAGACGCTCGGCTCGGTCACGGTGATCTGCACCGACAAGACCGGCACCCTGACCGAGAACCGCATGACCGTGACGATCCTGGACCTGGCCGACCAGCGCCTCGACATGACCGAGGCCTTCCGCCACGGCGACCCGGTATACCTGCCCGCCGGCGCGCGCACGGCGCCGCTCGACGATCGCCCCGACCTGGCGCTGCTGCTGTCCGGCGGCGCGCTGTGCAACGACGTCGTGCTCCGGCCGAGCGGCACCGCGGATGCGGCCTACCATGCCGTCGGCGACCCGACCGAGGGTGCGCTCGCCGTCGCGGCCGCGCGCTTCGGCGTGTGGAAGCCGGACCTCGACCGCCGATTGCCGCGCGTGACCGAGGCGCCGTTCGACAGCGGCCGCAAGCGCATGACGACCGTGCACGCGACGACGGCCGGCGCCGAGGCCCCAGGCGGTGGAGCACCGGCCGGAACCGCGGACCCCCTGGCGCCCCTGGTGCTCGCGGCACCGTACGTCGCGTTCACCAAGGGGGCCGTCGACGGGCTCCTCGACGTGGCGCGCCACGTGTGGGTGGGGGGGCGCCGGATGTCCCTGGGCACGGCTTGGCGCGCGCGGATCCTGGCCTCGAACGCCGAGCTGGCCGCCAAGGGCATGCGCGTGCTCGGCGTGGCGTTCCGGCCCCTCGATGCCGCGCCGGCGGCGGACGGCGTGGAGGAGGTCGAGACCGACCTGACCTTCATCGGCCTCGTGGCGATGATCGACCCGCCCCGCCCCGAGGTCAAGGACGCCATCGCCACGTGCACGACAGCGGGGATCCGGACGGTGATGATCACCGGCGACCACCCCCTGACGGCGCGCGAGATCGGGCGCACGCTCGGCATCGGCGGTGGCCGCGTGGTGACGGGCGTCGAGATCGACGCGATGGGCGCCGCCGATCTCGAGACCCTGGTCGACGACGTGTCCGTCTTCGCCCGCGTGTCGCCGGAGCACAAGCTGGCGATCGTGGCGGCGCTCCAGCGGCGCGGCCACGTGGTGGCGATGACCGGCGATGGCGTCAACGACGCGCCCGCGCTCAAGCGGGCCGACATCGGGGTGGCGATGGGCATCACCGGCACCGACGTCGCCAAGGAAGCGGCCGAGATGGTGCTCCTCGACGACAACTTCACGACGATCGTCGCCGCCGTCGAGGAGGGCCGCGCGATCTACGACAACATCCGCAAGTTCATCCAGTTCTCGCTCGCCGGCAACCTCGGCAAGATCCTCGTCGTGGTGCTCGGCCCGCTCGCCGGCCTGCCGTTGCCCTTCACGCCGTTCCAGATCCTGTGGATGAACCTCGTCACCGACGGCGTGCTCGGCCTCGGCATGAGCGTCGAGCCCGCGGAGGCCGGTGCCATGCGGCGCCCGCCCCATCGACCGGACGAGGGCGTGTTCGCGCGGGGGCTGGCGTCCGCCATCACATGGGTCGGCGTGCTCATCGGCGGCATTGGGCTGGCAGTGATGGTCGGCGCCTGGAGCGCGGGGCTGCCGGAGTGGCAGACGATGGGCCTCAGCACCATGATCTTCGCCCAGGGGTTCCAGGCGCTCGCCTTTCGGTCCGCCAGCGACTCGCTGCGCCGGATCGGCCTGGCGTCCAACCCGGCGCTCCTGGCCGCCGTCGTCGCCATCGCGGGGTTGCAGCTGGCGGTGGTGTACGTCCCGGCCCTGCAGGGGTGGTTCGGCACCCTGCCGCTCTCGCCGGCGCAGCTGGCCGTGACGGTCGCGGCCGCCTCCGGCGTGCTCTGGGCCGCCGAGATCGACAAGGCGTGGCGGCGGCGGAGGCGGACGTGAGGCGACCAGCGCTCAGTCGGGTTCCGCGCCCTCCGCCGCCACATGGTGGTACACCTCGAACACGCTCGCGTTTTGGAAGCGGTAACCCTGCCCGCGCAGGCTCTCGATGTGCTGGAACGACGTGCTCGGGGCGTCGACCTCCTTGCGGAGGCGGCTGATGGTCTTTTGGATCATGGCGTCGGTCACGCCGAGCGTGTCGAGCGCGTACTCGGGCCAGACCGCGGCGGCGATCTCGTCCTTGCTGACGACCTCGCCCGACTTGGTCAGGAAGAACCGCAGGAGCGCGAACTCCTTGGGCGGCAGCTCCACGGCCTGGCGCTCGATCCGGACGGCGCCGGTGTCGGGGTTGAGCTCGATGCGCGGGATCTGGCGCTGCACGTAGTCGGCGAACGCGCTCGAGAAGATCCGCCCGTCCACGAGGTAGCCTCGGCGTTCGAGCACCGGCCGCGCCTGGTTGTAGGCCAGGGCGTCGCGGCCTTCCGGGGCCGCGCCCACCGCCAGCCACGCGAGCGCATCACGCTCGGCGTCCGGCAGCTTGTGCCACGTGTCCTCGAAGTGCGATGCGTTGCGCGCGGCGAACGTGCGGGCGGCCTCTTCGACTTGCGCGGCGCTGCCCGTCAGCGGCTCGCGCTGCGCGATCTCGTGGAAGATGGCGGCCGCCACCTGCAGGTAGAACGGGAATCGACCGGCCAGGTCGTCGATGACAGCGCGCACGGGCGTGAAGTCCACCTCGGCGATCTGGCCGGTGCGCTCGAGGAAGCCGCTGACCTCCGCCGCGGTGAACGAGCCGATGTAGATGTTGCGAAACATGTTGAAGAACGGGGATCCCGTCCCCCATTCTTCGCGGAACTCCCCGAGCTCGACGCGCGTGGCGACCACGATCGACAGGTCGTACTCGATGATCAGGCCACGGAACCACTCCCAGAAGCTCGCCTTGAAGTCCGCCAGAACCTCGAACTCGTCCATCAGCATCACCAGCCGACGGCCACGCCCGGAGAGATCCTCGAGGTAGTCCTCGATGCCGAACTGGTCGACCTCGTCCTCGATGTCGATCGCGGCGTCGGGGTCGGCCCGCTTGATGGCGCGCGCCACGCGGCGGAAGAAGGCGTCCGGCCCTTCGGCCGCCAGCTGCGCGTTGACGAACGCGAACACCAGCCGAGCGTCCGCGTCCGCCGGCAGGTGCTGGGACCGCACATCGGGGTGCATGAGCTGGTAGAGCAGGCTGGTGTTGCCGCAGCGATGCTCGCCGACCAGCGCCACGGGCTGCATGTTGGCGATGGACTCGAACAGCTCGCGCAGGGCATCCCCCCGGCCGTGGAAGTCCGCGGGATCCTTGATCGGTTTGCCGAGCACGAACGGGTTGCGGCGTGAGGTCATCCGCCTGGCTCCTCGGGTGGCGTGTGGGTCAGCTCGCGGGAGCCTGCATCAGCAGGCGCGAGTACTCGTCGTTTTGTTCCAGCCAGATTCGCACCAGGTCCATGGCGAACCCGTATTGCCGGCCCGCGCTGTCGCCGCCGCGCTCCGTGATGAAGTCGCGGGCCTTTAGCCCGGGCATCAGCTCTTGCAGATCGAGCAGCGTCAACGTCATGTCGTCTTGCCCCAGCGTCTCCGACACGTCCTCGAGGCTCACGAACGGGCGGCCGTCGTCGGTGATCCGCGCCATCGCCGCCAGCGCGAGCTGTTCGTCGCGCGAGAGCGACATGTAGCCATGCCGGATGATACCGGTCGTCTCCTGGACCGTCGTCTGGAGCGCCCGGTCGACGTCGCGCAGCGTGACGAAGTTCTTTTGGTCGCGGCGGGCCAGGTTGACGATCTCGTGGCAGATGTACTGGATGAAGTACGGCTGCCCCGCCGTCACCCGCAGGATCTTCTCGACCGCCAGATCATCGTACCACAGCACCTCCGCCACCGGCTCCCTGATCAACCGCTCGGCCTCGTCGCGCTCGAGGAAGCTCACCTTTCGCCGCAGCGCCGTGTTGAAGAGGATCGATCGCGGGTCCTTGAGCATCGCCGTCACCGCGTGCGCCCCGGCGAAGATGAACGACAGCCCGTCCTGGTGCTGCATCAGCCCCCGGATGCAGTCGAACACGTAGGCGTTGACGTTGCCCTTGTCGACGGCTTCGATCAAGAGGTCGAACTCGTCGGCGATCAGCACCGCGCGCCGGCCGAGCTGGATGGCCATGTCGCCGATCGTCTCGCCGAGGATCTGGAACTGCTCGATGGGGCGCTCGGCGTATTCCTCGCGCTCGGGGCGAGCCAGGTCGAAGCCCGCCCGGCGCAGCCCGTTCACGGTCTTGCGCGCCATGGCGTACAAGAGGTCGGAGGTCGACTCCAGCGCGTAGGCGATCGACTGGAGGTCGATCAGCACGAACACGTACAGATCCGGCAAGTGGTGCTGCAGCTGGTACAGGACGCTCGTCTTGCCGGTGCGCCGCTCGCCATACAGCACGAGCACGTTGTCCTGGTAGGTGCCGGAGACGTTCTCCTGGATCCAGTTGAAGACCGATTGGCGGCCGTAGAACATCTGCGGCGTCTTGACCGGCGGGCCGGCGATGTACGGGCTAGGCCCGATGTCGCGGTACTCGGCTTGCTCGACGAAGAAGCGCACCTCACGGTTGAAGACCTTCGACTGGTTCTCTTTCTGCGGGTCGTCGTAGCGTACCTCGACGGTGACCGGCACCATGCCCGCGCCCTGGCGGCGCACCGTGTACTCGGTGGAGATGCGGTCGCCCTGCCCCAACGGCGGCAGGTAATGCGTCGGCGGCGACTCCAGCTGCAGCGCGTCGGGGTCGACGTTGAGGGTCAGGCGAACGTTGGACGCCAGCCCCTCCCGTCGGTTCAAGAGCTCGAACACGAGCACGGCCGCCGCGTCGACGTCGCGGATGCGGACGTGCTCGGTGCGGATGTCGAGGTCGAGATCCGCGCGGCCCTGAAGCTCGCGGATGGCGTGGTTGATCAGCCCGTTCCAGTGCTCCGCGACGGCGTGGAACACCCGCGTGTGCGGCTCGCCCATCTCACCGATCAGGGTGCGGAGCGTGTTGAGCCGGTCGGCGGCGGCCAGGAGCCCCTTCTCCTTGGAGCGCCGGGTGGCGCCGCGGTTGTAGTACTGAACGGCCTGCGAGATCATCCGGAGCTGGCGGAACACGCGGCGGGCGGCGTGGCGGAGCCACTCGTCGACCTCGTCCACCCACTCCAGCCCGGCCTCGGCGGCGCCGATGCCGCCCAGCGTGGTGTACTGGAGGAACTGCCGGGCCGTGACGAAGGTCCGGTGCAGCTCTACGGCCGGCGGCCACCACTCGATCGTCGTCGTCAGGTAGACCAGCTCGTCGACGTCGAGCGGCTCGACAAGCATCCGATGGTAGGCGCGCGCCAGGTTGGCCGGCGCCCGGCCATCGGCGCGCGCCGCCGCGCCGGCCTGTTCGAGCACGCGCAGCGCGCCCTCGAGGTCGATCTCGGCCGGCCGCGCGTTCAACCCGACCACGAGCGGCACCACCGCCGGCTCGCCGATGGCGCCGAGCAGCGCCGCGGCCTCGTGGCGGATGCCGCGGTCGTCGGACGCCAATGCGTCGATGAGCGTCGGGATGGCGGCGGCCGGCGCGATGTCGGCCAGGGCGTTGAGGATCGCCAGCGCCGTGTCCTGGTCGGTCTCGACGGCCCACTGGCGGATCAGGGCGGGGGCGGCGGCCGGGTCGTCCATCCCGCCGAGCCGTGCCACGGCGTTGCGCCGCACCATCGGGTCGGCGTCGCCGCAGGCCTGCTCGAGCAGCGCCCGCACGTCGGGCCCGCTCAGCTCGCCCAGCGCGCCGACCGCGCGGCGCCGCACGGCCACGTCGTGGACGCCGAGCATGTCGCGGAACACGGCCAGCAGCGGCGCCATCGGGGGCGACGGCAGCGCCATGACCACCTGGGCCAGCTCCCAGCGCAGGTTGGGGTCCGGGCTGTGGCTCAGCGCATCGAGCAGCGCCGTCGTGGCGGCCTCGCCCAGGCGGCGGAGGCTGCGCCGGGTCTCCCAACGGACCTCGAAGCGGGGGTCGGCCAGCGCGCGGACGAGGAACGGCGCGGCCTGCTCGCCAGCCGCGTCGAACTCGCCGAGCAGGCCGGCGGCGGTAGTGGCCAGCGGGTAATCCGGCGTATCGAGGGCCGCCCCGAGCGCCGCGATGGCATCGGGTCCGATCGACTTGAGGATCCCTACCACCTGGCGCGCCGTGACGGGGCCGGCCGTGGCGTGCAGCGCGATGAGCGCGGTCACCGACGTCCGCCCGATGCGGGCCAGCGCGTCGGCGGCCCCGGCGACCTGCTCGGCGGTCCGGTCGCCCTGTGGCGGCGCGCCGCCGAGCACGTCGATCAGCATCGTCACCGCATCCGGACCGATCAGGGCCAGCGCTTCGGCGGCCTCGTTGCGCACGACGTTTGCGCTGGCGTCGAGGAGCGCCACGAGCGGCGCCACGGCCTTGGGGCCTTGCCGCGCCAGCGCGTGCATCGCCGCCCGCCGCACCGCTTCATTCGGCACGTTGAGCTGCCGAACGAGGGGTTGGAGCGTGCGGTCGCCGAACGTCGCCAGGGCGTCGGCGGCCGCGACGCGCACCGTTTCGTCGGCGTCGCCCAGCGCGGTCAAGAGCGAGGCGATGGCGCTCGGGTCGCCCACGCGCGCCAGGGCCTCGGCGGCCGCGCGCTGGACCGCCGGCTGCGGGTCGGCCAGCGCCGCCAGCACCGGGGCCACGATGCCGGTCCGCTTGACGGTCTCGCTGCCCAGGAGACCGGCCAGGGGAATGGCGACCTTCCGGTCGGTCTCGCGGTCCTTGCGGCCGAGGTAGTCCAGCAGCGCCAGCAAGGCCTTCTCGCGGAGGTCCGTCGGCATCGGTCGAACCTCGGCCAGCGCCAACGTGGCCAGGACGGGATGGCCGGCGTCGAGCAACGACGCGATCAGGCCGCGCGGATCGCGGCTCTGACCGGCGGCGAACACGATGACCGGATCCCACCATGGGTCGCCGGCGTGGCCGACCAGGGCGCCGGGATCATCGGCGAAGGCGCGCGCGGTGAAGAGCGCCTGGATGGCCGGGTGGACGAACCGGAACGTGTCGATCGAGAGCCACTGCAGCAGCCCCGACGACTGCCGCTCGGGCGGGACCAGCGCCGCCGCGCCGACTCGGGTCTTCCCGGCGTGCAGGACCCGCGCGATCGGCGGCCAGATGGCGTCGGGCTCACCGTCCAGCTGCCGCACGAACCCGTCGACGATGTCGTGGGCCCGGATCGGCTCGGGCTGCCGGGCGACGCCCGCCAGGGCGGTGGCCAGCCAGCCGGGCCGGGCGACGAGCGACCGGACCAGGGCGGAGCGCTCCATCACCTGCATGAACCCGCTGGTGTTGGCCACCTGGCCGTAGCCCCAGTGGCCGGCGAGCGTCTCCACCCGGCTGGGATCCACGCCGGCGACCTCCACCACCACGAAGTCCGCCAGCCAGACACGGTCCGCGAAGTCGCGGGTGGCCACCACCACCCGGTTGGCCGGATAGCGCGCCACCAGCCCGGCGATCCGCTCCGCCGCGGCCCGGCGTTCGGGGGGCGGCAACGTGTCGAGGTCGTCGAAGAGCAGCACGGTGCGGCCGCTGGTGAGGTGTGTGTCGAGGAACGCGCCTGCCCCTTCGAAGCCGGCGCGGCCGAGGATCGCCTCGGCGTAAGCCTCGATCGACTGGTGCTCGGGGATGGCCGTCAACGGGATGTAGATCGGCAGCGGAGGTGGTCCGCCGTCGGCGAACAGGACCCGCCGCCCGGCTTCGATGACGGCGCGCGCCGACTGGATGGCGTGCCAGCGCAGGAGCGCGCTCTTGCCCGTTCCGGCCGGGCCGATGAGGAGCACGTGGGCGTTTTCCGCCAGCGCCTCGGTGAGCTTCAACGGCCGCGCGGCGCCGGCGTCGTTCGCGTCCGGCGCGGCATCCTCGCTCCAACGCTGGAGCTCGATCGGGACGTACGAGTCGTCGAGCCGCAGCTCGCCGAGGGCCGGCAGGTGCATGGTGCCGAGCTGCCGATCGATGGTCTCGAGGTAGTTGACGTACGCGCTCCAATGCGTGGCGACCTGCCACCAGCGACTGCCGGATCGACCCAGCCGCCTCGAGACGTTGGATGTGAGCTGCGTGGCCATCGACGTTGCTCCTGTGCCAGCCGGCCCGCGAGAACGCCGCCGGGCAGCAGGTACCCGCCTGGTCGAACCGCAACAAACCTGACAAGTCGGACATTTGGGCGACCCGCGTGGAGCGGGCTTGCACGATCGTGCGATGTAATATAACCTAGCCGAGTGTCGGAAGCAATCATCGGCCAGGCGGTGGTCGCGCTCTCTGCGGTCAGCGTTCTGTCAGGGATTGGTAAGGCGGTGGTCAGGGGGCAGTCAAGCGTCGTCCGGTAAGGCGATGCTACCATACCTGATAATTCGGGGGCGGAGTCTCCCGAATCTCCCAGCCGCCGTGTCAGGGCGGAGGCGCTCGTCGGCCCGCTGGCCGATCCGCGTGGGCGCCCTTCGGTGTTGAACGCTGCCGTGTCGGGTGTGAATTCGGTCTGTCGAGGTTGGCCCGGCCGAGGCCGTGCCGTGGTCTGACCCGTCATCATCTCAAGAGGAAGAGGTGCCGCCCCGTGAAAGTACTTGTCGCAACCAAGGATCTGGCCGTTTTTGACGCTCTTCAGGGGCTGACCGGCCTGGAGTACTCCGAGGCCCTGTTCACCGGCCAGATCTACGAGAGCCTGCCCGGCGCGCGGCTCGTGATCGTGGACTTCGACGATCTCGTCGAGCACCCGTACAGCGTCAACATGCTGCGCGGGATCCTGTCGGACAGCGACGTGCCGTTCGTGTCGAGCGAAGAGTTCCTGGCCGAGCCCGATGCCTGGCTGAACGAGGCCCGTCGCTTGGGAGGTGACACGACCGAGCTGCCGTCCAAGCGGACCGTGGCGTTCGTGTCGTACTCGGGCGGCGTCGGCAAGACGGTCCTCGGGATGGACACCGCGGTGCACTTCGCCCGGCGCGCCAAGCTGCCCGTGGCGCTCCTGGAGTTCACGTACGGCGAGTCCGCGGTAGGCGCGCTCGTCGGCGCCCAGATCCCGGCGCTCTTCGAGCTCGCGACGCAGCCCGATGTCGACCCGGTGGTCTGGAACGGCGTGACGCTGATCCCGATGGACTACGACAACAGCCGCGACCTGTCGATCCAGCTCCTGGGCAAGTACCTCAAGGACGTCATGCGCGAGCACGTGCTCACCGTCATCGACGCCCATTGGCCGCATGCCTTGATCGGCGCGGTCCGCGACGAGATCGACCGCTGGTACGTCGTGGCCACGCCGCGGCCCGATGCGGTCGAGAACGCCGAGAAGCTCGCGGCCGAGCTCGGGCCCAAGGCCGCCATCGTGTTGAACCAGAAGGGCGGCATGGTGGATTCCCTGGCGCTCTCGGGGATCGAGCGGGCGGTGGAGCTGCCGACGGTGCGCGAAGCCGATCGCTGGAACGGCGAGCTCGGCAAGCGCATCCTGCTCCACACCTACGGGCAGGGCACCTGGGGCCAGTACGAGCCCCAGACACTCTTCGCCAACTTCCGCAAGCGCTTCTCGCGATCCAAGGAATGAGCCCAGCCGGCTCGCCGTGCTCCGCTTGAAGTGCTCGTCAAACCATACATGTGACTGGGAGAGGACATGAATCCACGATCGCTCGTCCTGTTGCTGGCCGTGCTCTTGTTCGGGATCGGCGTGATCTCGCTGATCTCCGGCTTGTTCGCCGAGGCGCCGCCGCGCCGCACGCTGGTGCCGGCCGTTGCCGCGATGCAAGTCAAGCCCTATACCGTGATCACGCAGGATATGGTCCGGGCCGGCAATCCGGTTCCCGCCGACGAGTTCGTGGAGAAGGGCATGTACCCGTTCGACAGCGTGGTCGGGCTGATGTCGACCGACCAGCTGTTGCCGGGCGCGACCCTGACCGGCGTCAATGCCAAGCCGGTGGAAGAGGTCCGATTCGTCGAGGACCTCGGCCTCGAGGTGATCTCGTTCACCACGGGTGTCGATCGGGCGGTCGGCGGCCAGCTACGCCCCGGCCACATCGTCAACCTCTACGGCTTCGGCCGCGACCGCGAGACGAACGAGCCGTTCACCAGGATCATCGAGCCGCGGCTGTGGGTGGTCAAGGTGGCCGCCGGAAGCTCGGCCATCTCCAACGCCACGCCGCGCCCGGATCCCGAGACTGGCCAGTACCAGGTCGAAGGCGGCGATCGCGAGGGCCAGGCCACCTTGATCACGGTGGCGGTCCAGCCGCAGCAGGCTTATAACATCGTCAACACGCTCGGGGCCGACGGCCTCCAGGCCTGGGTCACGCTGGCCGCCAATCAGACCGCGGACGCGGCGCTGGCGACGCCGGTGGCCACCGCCGCGCCGCCCCCGACGGCGGGCCTGTCGGCGGAGCTCTCGCTCACCGCCACGGCGCTGTGGAACCTGGTCAACGCCACGCGGCCAGCGAGCGCGCCGCGCACGGGCTACGGGGGTGTGCGATGAGCGCCGTCGCCCGCTACGACTACAACGAGCTCGTCAGACGGGTGCAAGACTACTGCGTCCAGCGCGAGATCCCGGTCCCGCGCTGGCGGCGCAACGTCAACCAGGAAGAGGAGCTGGCGTTTCACGCCAACGTCCTGCGCGCGATGAAGGACCTCGGCTTTCAGATCGCCGAGGAGGACCGGCAGGCCGTGGCGCGCGAGGTGGCCAACCGCATCACCGGCCTCGGCGTGCTCCAGCCCTACCTCGAGCAGGAGGGCATCGAGGAGATCATCGTCCGCAAGGGGTTCGTCCAGGTCGAGCGCAACGGGCAGATCCACGACGTGGGCGACCTGGCGCCGGACGTCTACTTCTACCGCCTGACGCGGCGCATCGCCGATCTTGAGGGCAAGGAGATCGGCGCCGAGGATCCGCAGATCAAGCTCGGCCTCCCGGACGGCAGCCGCTTTACGGCCGCCATCCCGCCGCTCTCGCGCGAAGGCACGGCGATCAACATCCGCCGCTTCAGCCGCAAGAAGCTGACGTTCGAAGACCTCATCGCGTACGGCGCGCTCGACGAAGAGGCGGCCGAGTTCTTGAAGGACGTTTCGCGCGCGATGGCCAAGAGCGTGATCTTCAGCGGCCGCCCCGGCGCCGGCAAGACCACCATCCTCAACGCCTTCACCCAATACCTCCCGCCGCACTGCCAGCTGTCGCTGGTCGAGACGTTCCAGGAAGTGCAGCCACAGCTGGGGCACTACAACCACCTGGTGGTGGACGAAGGGCTCGGCGAGGTCGGTCGCGTCGTGAACGTGGTCTTCCTCCGCATGCGGCCGGACGTGATGATCATCGGCGAGACCGTGTCGGAAGAGGCGATCGAGTTCATCATGGGCCTCAACCTCGGCATCACGGCGTTCACGACCACGCATGCGCACTCGGCGCGCCTGGCCATGACGCGCATCGAGACGCTGTCCCGCGGCTCCGGCATTCCCCTGGACGAGCGGCGGGAGATCATCGGCTCGGGTCTGGGGCTCGCCGTGCACATCCACAAGGGCTACGACCCCGATTCGCAGACGTATCGCCGCTACATGCGCGAGATGATCGCGGTGCACGGCGTGAAGCGCTCGGCCGAAGGCGGCGTGGAGTACGACTACGAGGTCATCAAGGAGTTCGACCCGCGCCGCAAGACCTGGACGCCGCTGCGCGAGCCCAAGAACTGGCTGGACTGATGAGCCCGCGCATTCCGAAAGTCGAGGTGGCGGCGTGAGCGGTGGCATGCTGATCCTGGTCGGCGGCGGCGGGCTGCTGGCCTACTTGATCTACGACTGGCTGCAGTACCGAATGCGGTCTCGCTTGCGCCGTGAGTCCAAGGAAAAGGGCATGGCCAAGCGGGTGAGCTACGACTGGAAGGTCTACTTCATGGTCGGGTTCACCGTTTTGCTGACATACCTCTTCGCTCGGCCTATCGAGCGCGAGATCCCGGTGGCCCGCGGCCTCCCGCCAGACATCATCATCGGGCGCTGCCTGCTCGTGGCCGGCTACATCCTGTTGATCGGTCTGGTGTGGGCGTACCGCCAGGCCGGCAAGGAGTTGGTGTCGGAGCGGCGCTTGATCAACGAGCAGGTGGCCGAGCTCGTGTCCTCGTTCCGCAGCGTGTTCCGCATCCGGCCGACGGTGTTCAGCGCCCTCGAGGAGTCCAACAAGAAGATCGATCCGCCGACGGGCACCGCCGTGGCGCACGCCGTGACCACCTTCTACGTCACGGCCTTGCCCCGCCGGGCCCTCGAGGAGCTCCAGGCCCGCATCAAGAACGCGTACATGGACCAGTTCATCTATATCCTGGAGCGCGGCGAGGACGCCAAGCACGAGGACATCATGACCGCCCTCGACGGCCTCTTGATCCGCCTCCGGCGCGCGCGCGAGCTCCGCGACCAGTCCGAGGTCAACATGACGGTGGTGTCCGGCCAGACGCGGGTGATCCAGCTGATCGCCATCACGATGGTGCTGATCGTCGGCATCTTCGACCGGCTCCGCGTCGCGTACGAGTCCGTGCCCGGGCAGCTGGTCTTCGTCTTCTTCGCGACCATCGGCGTGGTCACGAGCTGGTACATCGACAGCCAGGCTCAGAAGCTCAAAGAGAAGGTGCTCTGACATGCTGCAACAGCTGCTCCTCCTCCTGGCGTTGTTCGGGGGGTTCCTCCTCTTCTTGATCTTCTTCGGCGGCGAGATCTGGACACGCGTGTGGCGCTTCCAGCGGAAGCGCCGCATGGCGCGCCTCGAGCGCTACCGCCCCCGCAGCATGTGGCGCCGGCTTCGCAAGAAGCCGGTGTACGAGGTCAATCTGACCACCATTCGCGACTTCGTGCTGACGCTGCAGCTCTCGCTCTCGCTGGCGGAGACGCTGGCCGGCGCGCTCGTGCAGGCCTCACGGCAGTTCGGCGAGCGGGGCACGTTCGGCGAGCGGCTGACGACGCGCGTCCGCAGCCAGCTGCAGGTCGAGCCCGAAGCGGTCATCCGCGCCTTGGCCGAGGACTTCAGCTCGCCCCACATGCACGAGCTGGCGGACCGGCTGGACCT
This sequence comes from uncultured Anaerolineales bacterium, assembly GCA_964415605.1. Lineage (GTDB taxonomy): Bacteria > Chloroflexota > Anaerolineae > Epilineales > Epilineaceae > UCB3. The sequence goes on from CAYQBA010000013.1 coordinate 21,527, forward strand.
CGCGCACGAGGGTGGCCTGTCCTACAGCGAGGCGGTGAACACCACGCTCGACGACATCGAGGAGGAGATCCGGATCGGCGTCGAGAAGGAGATCGAGCGGGCACCGGTCATGTTGACCATCCCGATGATCATGGGCGTGTTCTTCGCCGCTCTGGCGCTTCTGGGCTACCCCCTGATCATCCTGATGTTCGACGCGGCCGGTGCGGCTCAGGGTGGTCGCTGAGCGCGACGGGTCACCGTACCTGACCCAATGCTGACAAAATGCCGGGCTGAGCCTGACAAGGGTGCTCAGCACTTGCCAAACTGGCCAATGCGTGGTATACTGTAGTCTAGTTCATCCGTTTTCACTCGAGGAGGTACCTTCCCAATGGTTAATTCCCTGAAGCGCTTCTGGAACGACGAGAGCGGTCCGGAGCTGGTGGAGTGGGCGGTCGTGACCATCATCTTGCTGGTGGCGGCGATCGTGCTCTACATCGCGGTGGGCAAGCTGCTCGGAAACGTGATCTGCGGCATTCAGTGCTGGCTGAGCAAGGCCGCCTCGTCCGAGGGCCACAAGGCCGCGGCTGGCACGGGCATGGGCACGTGCGACAAGGCCGAGCGCAACGACGACGGCAGCTGCAACTTCTAGCCTGAGTGTGGCGCTTCACGGCGCCGGGTAACGTGCCTGCGGTGAGCCGCGCAAGCGGGGACCGCCAGGCGTCGACATACAGCAGCAAACCGGGCAGGGCTGGCATCACGGCCCTGCCCGGTCTGTTTCCATCGGGGCCGCGTCGGTCGCGTTGGTCGGGATGGCGGAGACACCCCCGCGGGGCGCACGATCGACATCGTGCTGCCAGCCGCTTACCGCTGCCAGGCCGAATCCCGCGCGGTCGTGGCATCGATCTTGCTGATACTGGTCTTGCGGGCGCTGGCACGAGCCGGCGCACCACTGATGGGAGGTGACCCACTATGCGTGCATCATTCTCAATCAGACGGTTCTGGGACGACGAGCGCGGCGCCGAGATGGTCGAGTGGGCGTTGGTGACGTTGATTCTGCTCATCGCCACGACCAGCGTGATCATCGGGCTGCGCGAGATGATCGTCGACGCTCTGAAGTCGATCTTCGCGGCGCTGCAGGAAGATCCCGCCGACGCGTGGACCACCGGCTCGGTGGTCGCGCCGCCGACCCCGACGCCGTGACGCGCGTCACCCGCCGCCACGTCCACGCCAGGCGCGCACGATGCCGCAAGGGCTGAGCCACGAGGCCATCGCATGGATCGCCAAGATCGCCATCACGCTATGGATGATCGCCGTGGCGGTGCTGGATCACCGCCACGGGCGCATTCCCAACCGGCTGACCGGCCCGGTGTTCCTGGGAGTGGGTGCCTATCGGGTCGGCTGGGAGGGCCTGTGGCAGGGCGACTTCGCCCGCCTGTGGTTGCTGGCGGCGTGGGCCGTGGTGTATGGGCTGTGGATGTTGAACTTCATCGGTGGCGGCGACGGCAAGTTCCTCATGGCCCAGTTGGCGTTGTTCCCGTCCATGGAGTACGTCGCGGTGTTGGCGATCGTGCTCCTGATCCTGACGGTGCCGTTGTTGCTGTGGACGATGCGGGGGCGGTCGCCCGGGGCCATGCTCCGCGGAGCATGGGCGCGCTTGCAGACCGGCGAGGTGTTGCCGACGCAGGCCGAGCTGCAAGCGCACGGCAAGCGCTATGCGTGGACGTACGCCGTGCCGGGAATCGTCTACACGTGGGTGTACTGGTGATGGCCCCGGCCCGGCCGTGTGTCCGGACCGGTGTACGTTGAGCGAACAGGTGGTGTTGACATGAGACATCCCATGCTGGGTTTCTCCAGATGCCGCGACGGGTTGCGAACGGCGTGCCGACGGGCGCGGGGGTCGGTCACGCGCTTCGGCCGTGACCGTCAGGGTGGCACCGCGGTTCAGGCAATCATGTTCCTGCCGGTGATCGCCGTGGCCATGTTCGGCCTGATCCGAGTGTGGCAGGTGATCCAGGTCCGTGACTCGCTGCACACCGGCACGTACCTCGCCACGCGCTACATGTCGCTGTACACGCCGGAGACATCCGATCCGGTCTTCTGGGAGGACATCGCATACAGGTTTGTCCTCGCCGAGCTGGAGGCCAACCCGTGGGTGGACAAGATGCGCCTCATCCCCGGCAGCCCGACCATCGGCGTGACGGTGGTCCTCACCGACGGCGGCTACGAGTGCACCAACGACTTTACGGTGGAAGCCAAGTACACGATGAACGTCATGGGCGGCGACCCCGGCCAGAACGGACTGCCCGGGCTGTCCGACATCACGCTCGTCGACCTGCGGAAGGGTGAGGTCCTGTGCAAATGAACGCCTATCTCGAGCGCTTGAAGACAAGGCTCGTCGGTGCCGTCGCGGCGCGCTGGGCGATCGCGCGCGCGGAGACGCTGCGCTGGCACGGCGACCGCAGCGGCGCGACACTCGTCCAGTTCATCGTCGTCCTCCCGGTCTTCATCATGGTCGTCTTCGGCATGTACGGCGTCTTCACGGTGATGTCGTCGCGGGATATGCTGTGCCAGGCGGCCTGGGAGGCCTCGCGCTACCTCCAGGTCGAAGGCCCGTTCTTCCCGGACAACGACCCGGCGTACAACTACCCCGACGGCTGGGAGAGCATCGCGCGCCAGATCGTCGACCAGCAGCTGGCATCGCGCACTTACACGCTGCTCTATCCGGTCGACAAGGTCGACATCTCCCCCGACATCATCCGGACGTCGCCTAAGGACTCGCTCTCGGTCAGCCCGGCCGAGGTCGACAACGGGCGGTTCGAGATCCAGGTGTCCAAGGCCATCACCAACCCGATGGGCGTGATGCTGGGGGTGGATCCCGGGCTGGACACGATCAACCTGACGTGCAAGGTCGGCGGGTTCTACGAGGGACCGCCGGTGGGTCCGACCGACACCGGCAACGGCCAGGCCGGCTGCCCGCGCGTGTCGGTGCAGTGCCCGCCGAACCGCGGCGAGACCAGCACGCCGACGCCGCGCCGGGGCGACCCGACGCAGTGCCCGGTCTGCGCGACCGCGCGGCCGTAGCGGCCAGGGAGGCATGATGAACATGTGGCAACGCGCTTCGGCCGTGATGCGGCGCTGGGCGGCCGACTGGAACGACGACGATCGCGGCACGTCGATGATCACCACGGTGGTCACCCTGCCGCTGTTTCTGGTCATCCTGCTCGGCATCTTCGGCTTGTTCAAGGTGCTGGCGGTCAAGTGGGTGATGAACCGCGGCGTCCAGGAGGCGGCTCAATACCTCAGCGAGGACGGGCGCTACTGGGAGCTGAACAAGACGGTGGGCGGTACGGCGGGGGTCTCCAACACGTTGTTGCCGGCCGACTACTACGACATCGAGGCCAAGCGCATCGTCATCAGCCGGCTGCGCGACGTCTTCAACGACGACCAGATCTACAATGTCATCACCAAGACGCTCGTGGTCAACGTGACCGAGCCGATTCTGGCGGAGGTGCCCGGCGCCACGCCCGACCCCGACCGGATCGAGATCGGGCAGATCGACGACATCTGTGACAAGCCGCGCATCTACAAGGCCGAGGAGCCGGGCGAGTTCCGGCACTGGAACAACATTCGCTTCCGCGTCTACGCCGAGCTCGAGATGCCGCTGCCGTGGATGCCGTTCATCCCGTTCACGACGCAGATCACGCCGACGCTCAAGTTCGAGAACCGCGCGGTGGGCTACGTGCAGTGCCCGCGCTGGAACGGGACGCGCGAGGGGATGGTCATCGACAAGTCTCAGGAGCTCGCGCGCGAGGGCCCCGGCCTGAAGTACCGCAACATGGCCACGCCGTGGTTCCCCACGGTCACGCCGCTGCCGCCGCCGACCAGCACCATCACACCGACGCAGGCGCTGCCAACCGTGACGGCCACGCCGTAAGCAAGCGCCGGGAGCTGCCCTGCGCGCGGCACGGTCCCGCGCGCGGCGGGCACCGCGCGGTGCGGCAAAGCGCCGCGGCCGCATCGAGGCGGAGACATCGGGTGCTTCGTGCGACACGCTCCCCAGCCGCTGGGGAGCGTGTCGCATGCGGGCGATGAAGCACAGCATCACGCATGCCACCCGGCGCCCGCCGACGACATGGCTTCCCCAATGGCCCCAACCCATCCCGCTGCCAACCCCGCCGGTGACGTCGCCCGGCGCCTGGCCTCCGTGCCGTTCTTCGCGTCGCTTTCCACCGCGGACGTCGCCGCCATCGCGTCGAGCTTCACCTTCCGAACATGCGCCACCCAGACGGTCCTCTTCCACGAAGGCGAGCCGCCGCACCGGCTGTTCGTCGTCCTTGCCGGCTTCGTCAAACAGATCAAGCATGCGGAGGACGGCCGCGACGTCATCCTGCACATCGCCATGGCCGGCGACCTCGTGGGGGGCGTGGCTGCCTTTGGCCGGCGCCCGCACCCGTTCACGGCGCAGGCCATGACGCCGTGCGAGGTGCTTGCGGTGGCCGGCGCCGACTTCGCCCGGATCATGGAACGCCACCCGAGCGTGGCGCGGCGAACGATCGATGACCTCAGCGTGCGGCTGATCGACGCCCACGAGAACCTCAAGAGCCTGGCCGTCGAACGCGTGGAGCAGCGCGTCGCCCGGCATCTCCTGCGCCTCGCGGCGCAGGCCGGGCGAACGGTGCCGGCCGGCATCGCGATCGAGGTGCCGCTCACCCGCCAGGACGTGGCGGACATGGCGGGCACGACGGTCGAGACCGCCATCCGCGTCCTCAGCCGCTGGCGTCGGGACGGCTTGGTCGTCGATGTCGGGGGGTGCCTCGTGATCCAGGATCGGGCCGCGCTGGCCGTGGTCGCGGGCATGACCGCCGTCATGGCGGCCGGGGCCGGGGCCGGCTACACTGGTGGCGATTAGACGAAGACGTGGCTTGATGGGCCGCCGTGGCGTGGGCAGGTGCGCAAACGCGCTCGGCCTGCCGGCCGGCCCGCCACGATCGAACTGCGCGAGGAGCCTTCGCCATGACCCACGTCATCACCCAGCTGTGCACCCGGGAATCGGACTGCGTCGACGTTTGTCCGGTCAACTGCATCGTCCCCGGGCACCCCGAGGCCGAGTGGCCGCTGTTCTATATCGACCCGGATATCTGCATCGATTGCGGCGCCTGCGTGCCGGTGTGCCCTCCGGAAGCGATCTTCCCGGAGATGGACGTCCCGGCCCAGTATACGGCCGACACGGCCCTGAACGCCCGCTTCTTCACCGAGGGCCCGGGCTACGCGGCCGGCGTGGCGTTGTACGAGCTCGGTCGCCACAAGTAGTGGGCCTACGGCCCGTCATGCGCGCCGCAGGTGAGGGCTCGACGTCGATGGCACCGGCGCGGCGGTGAGCCGCCGCGCCGGGCTTGTCGCCGCCCGGTTCCCTTTGACAGTCCCTCGCCGCCTGCCGTATACTGCCCGGCAGGCGGCCTGAGCGCGGGCTGCCGCGCGTGCCGTGCGCTCTCGGGCCGGCGCCGCCGCTCAGCGCAGGAGACCGCGTGTGCGCAAGGTGCACTTCATTCAGGCGGACGTGTTCAGTGACAGCCCGTTCGGCGGCAACCCCGTCGTGGTGGTGCCCGATGCCCGGGGGATGACGGCCGATGAGATGCAGGCCCTCGTCCGCGGCATGAGCTTCGCCGAGACCGCGTTTGTCGTGCCGCCCAGCTTGCCGGGCGCCGCCTTCGCGTTGCGGTGTTTCACCCCCACCACCGAGGTGGCCTACTCCGGCCATCAGCTCCTCGGCGCCACGTTCGTCATGGCCGGGCGCGGCCCGCTGCCGCTCGCCGACGGCCGGTCGCAGGTGCTGGTCCAGATCGGCGACGATGTCGTGCCGGTGACCCTCGGCCATGGGCCGGACGGCCGAATCCTGCGGGTTGCGGCCCTCGACCAGCCCGCGCAGTTCGTGCGCGTCGTCGACGACTTCAGCACGACCGCGGCCGCGCTGTCCACCGACCCGCTCGAGATCCTCCACACCGGTCTGCCTCTCCAGGTGGTGCAGACCGGATTGTCGTGCCTCATCGTGCCGATGCGGTCGCTGCGCGCCGTTCGGGCCGTGCTGCCGATGCGCCAGGCCCTGGACGCCGCCCTGCAGGACGTGGGTGCCGTGTGCGCGCTCGTCTTCTCCACCGAGACGCTAGCCGCGCGCAACGACGTGCACGTGCGGGTGTTCGCCCCGCCGCTCGGGATTGACGAGGATCCCGCGACCGGCAGCGCCAACGGCGCCCTGGCGGCCTATCTCTGGCGACACGGCGTGAAGTCCGCCCCGCACGCGCGCCTGCGGTGCGAGCAAGGCAGCGAGATCGGGCGCCCGAGCGTCGTCGAGATCGAGGTCGACGCCGTCGCGCAGCCGATCGCGATCCTCGTCGGCGGCCGCGTCGCGCGCAGCGTCGAAGGCAGCGTGTTCTTCTAGGTGCACTCCCCTCCCGACCTTCGCCCGCGATCCGACGCTCGACCGGCGGCCCGCTGCCCATCGGGGGGCTGGCCGGCCGGAGCACGCCCGTGATCGCTGATCTCATCATCGAGAACGCCACGCTCGTGACGGTGGCCGGCGGGCACGGCCCGCTGCGCGGGGCGCGCCAGGCCGACCTTGGCATCGTCCCGGCCGGCGCCGTGGCGGTGTCCGGCGGGCGCATCGCGGCAGCCGGCGAGCGCGACGCGGTGCTGCGCGTATGCGGGGAGCCGGCCACGCCGGTGTTCGACGCCGGCCGGCGCGTCGTGCTGCCGGGGTTCGTCGACGCGCACACCCATCCGGTCTGGGCCGGGAGCCGCGCGGCCGAGCTCGAACAGCGCATCGCCGGGGCGACGTACGTCGAGATCATGGCCGCCGGCGGCGGCATCGGCAGCACGGTGCGCGCCACGCGCGCCGCGCCGGACGACGCCCTGCTGTCCGACCTCCTGGGGCGCCTGGACCGCCTCCTCGCCTTCGGAGTGACCACCGTCGAGGCCAAGACCGGCTACGGGCTGTCGACGGCCGAGGAGTTGCGCCACCTGGCGCTGCTCGCCGAAGCGGACCGGCGGCACCCGGTGCACATCGTCCCGACGTTTCTCGGCGCGCACGCCGTGCCCGACGAGTATCGCGGTCGGCCGGACGCCTTCGTCGACCTGATCGTCGACGAGATGCTCCCGGCCGTGGCCGCGGCGTGGCCCGGGGTGTTCTGTGACGTGTTCTGCGACGACGGGGCGTTCACGTTGGCGCAGGCCGAGCGCATCTTACGGCGCGCGGCCAACCTCGGCCTCAAGCTCAAGGCGCACAGCGACGAGTTCGCCAACCTCGGCTGCTCGGCGCTGGCAGCCGGCCTCGGCGCCACGAGCATCGACCACCTGGTCGTGGCCACCGTGGAGGACATCGCCGCCCTCGCCGCCCGCGGCAGCGTGGCCGTGTTGTTGCCCGGCACGACGCTTGGGCTGGGGTCCACGCGCTTCGCGCCGGCACGGGAGATGGTGGCCCACGGCGTACCGGTGGCGCTCGGCACCGATCTCAATCCCGGCACGTGCCCCAGCGAGAGCATGCCGCTCATGCTGGCCCTGGCCGCGCGCTACTTGCGCCTGACCCCCGCCGAGGCCATCGTGGCCGCCACGCGCAACGCCGCCTACGCCTCAGGGCGCGGCGACGTGGTCGGGCGGCTGGAAGACGGGTTCGCGGCCGACCTCGTGGTCCTCGACGCCGATGACTATCGGGACCTGGCCTACCGATTCGGGGGAAACCCCGTCGCGCGGGTGATGTGCGGCGGACGCTGGGTTGAGGTCGACGGCGTGACGCGCCCCGGCGCGTGCTAGCCGCACGCCTTACCCGCACGCGCCGCGGGTAAGGGCGGGAGCCTACGACCAGCCTGGTGCGTGCGGTTCACCCGCGACGAGGGTCCGGGGCGGCTAGTTGAGCATCACGGCAAAGCCGCTGATCACCATGCTGATCGCGACGAGGATGCCGACGACGATCAGGATCTTTTCGTTGCGGGTGCGCTTGGAAGCGCGGCGCTTGCGGGCCATGTCCGTTCTCTCCCGGGCCGCCGTCACGCGGCCCACCCATATCGTGATGATGGCGGCGAACCACCGCCGCGACGGCGGTTGAATCGCGGCCGACAATCATAGCCATCGCGGTGTGGAGCCGCCAACCCGCGCCGCCGTCGATGCCCGCTTCGCCCTGCCTTCGGGAATCACGGATGGATGGGTCGGAGCGGCGAAGGGGGTTCGCCGAGGAGCGGGATGGGCTGCTCCGGCACCGTCGCGCTGTCCGTCCCGGCCATGTCTGACCACGGATCAAACGGGCGCAAGGGCGTCGGCGGGTACAGGACCACGGGCATGCGCGGGATGCCGTGCGCATCGATCAGCCCGAACTCGAGCTCGGTGGCGTAGCTCTCGGGCTCGACGTCGACCGTCGCATCGAGCACCGAGGCGGGCTCCGGGGTGGTGGTGATGCCGACGACGACCATGGCCAGCGCGATGAGGGCGACGGATCCGAACTCGGCGGCCACCGAGCGGTTCAGGCGCCCGGCCAGGAACTGCTGCGTCAGGCCGGTGAGCGTGTAGAATGCGAGCAGGATCAAGGCGCCGCCGTACAGGGCGCTGAGGCCCAGGGCGTTGAGCGGCCAGCTGACCTGACCGGCGACGACGGCGATGACGAAAGCGTACAGCCACGTGGTCTCGAGGTTCTCCTCGGTGCTGCGGAGGAGCTCGAGCGCCAGCGGGAAGGTGACGACGATCACCGCCGTCGACGAGATCAGGCTGCGCGCCTGGAGGCTGTAGATGAACGCGTAAAGGGCGAGCGCCGCGCCATAGGTGGCGATGTTGAGGCCGAGGCGCGCGGTGCGGAACCACGGCGTGTCGAGGCGGACCGTGCCGCATTCGCCCGCGACCACGAGCGAGAGCAGGACACCGAGCAGGACGATATCGCCAAGCCAGACGCTGGGGCTGCCGAACTGCTGCGGCACGACGGTGGCGGCGGCGAGGGTTACGAGGCCCGGCAAGATCCAGAACGTCGTGGAATAGCGCAGGTCGATGTGTCGGTGACCGGAGATCCGCCGCACCAAGCCGTCCATCCCCAAGGCGACGAGCAGGATCAGGAGCCCGGCCAGCACCCAACGCGCGCTCACGTCGATGCCGAGCGGCGAGCCGAAGACGTTGAACGCGATCGAGCGGGTCGGGAAGACCGCTGCCGACGACATCGCCACGCCGGACATGACCAGGCACACCAGGAGCATGATCCGGTCTTCGGGGAAGGCGCGCGGCTGAGCGGTCATGGGCATCAATCCTACTGCCCCACGGCCGAAACGCTAAACCCGGTTGCCCTCAAGGCGCCGGCGACCGGACGGCGGACGGCCGGCGCTATTCCGCCGCCGGCGGCGCGCCGACCGAACGCCAGTCCGGGATCCGCATCATGAACGGGTCGCGCGTGCGGCTGTAGAGCGGGCCCCCCATGCGCGCGATGGCGCCCAGCGCGGCCTGATCGACCTTGAGGTCGGCGTCGACGAGGTCGGCGCGGATATGCCACATCACGATGCGCGCCACGAACAGCGCGCTGACGCGCGGTGGTTCGCCGAGGTGCAGGGTGTGCATCACCTGGCACTCGATGTGGATCGGCGACTCGGCGATGCGCGGCGGGCGCACGATGGTCGCCGGCACCGGTGCCAGGCCGGCGACGGCCAGCTCGTCGACGCCCGGCGGGAAGTCGGCGGCCGTGACGTTCATCCGCTCCGCGAGATCCTCGGTGACCATGTTGACGACGAACTCGCCGGTGGCCTCGATGTTCGCGCGCGTGTCCTTCGGCTGGCCGCCTCGGCTGCCGACGCTGACGGCCAGCGCCGGGACGTAAGAGTGGCAGCCCATGAAATAGCTGAACGGCGCCAGGTTGACGTGTCCATCGGTGTCGAGGCTCGTGATCCATGCGATGGGCCGCGGCACGATCGTGCCGATCGTGAGCTTGTGCCGCTGTTCGGGCGTGAGGGTGGCGGGGTCGAGCGCAAGATGCATGGTTTGGCCTCAGGGGCTCGCGATGGGGGCCAGGCAGGCCGCGCCGGCGACATGGTTGTGGAGCCATGCCGCGACATAATCGAGCGCGCGCAGGCCGGCCTCGACCTCGCCAGCCGCCGCTCCCTCGCAGATGAGGTGGACGTTGGGGCCGGCGTCGAGCGTGAACCACACCGGCAGGCCGGCATCGCGCCATGCGCGCACTTGGTGCAGCAACGCCACGGTCTCGGGCGTCCAGTAGAGGACGGCCGGGCGCCCGGTGAGGGCGATGGCGTGCAGCGCCAGCGCCTCGGCCTCGATGGCCGGGCCCAGGACCGCGATGTCACGGTCCAGAATGGCCTGGCGGACCCGTGGGGTCTCGGCCTGCAGCGCGGCGATGCGCGCCGCGAAGAACGGGCTGCCCAGCGCGGCGCCGTGGCCGTCGGTCGATCCGGTGCGCTTGTGGTCGCGGCTGACCACGGCGACGATGTCGCGCAGGTCCCAATGCTCCGGCGGGGCGATCGAGGCCGCGAACGATTGGGCGTCTTCGCCGGCCGCGTGCCATTCGACGAAGCCCGGCGGCACCGAGCGTGCCGCCGAGCCGGATCCACGGCGCGCCAGCGCCGAGAGCTCGGGCTCGGGCAGCGTCAGGCCGGCCGCGGCCGCCCCGGCCAGCGTCAGCGCCGCGAAGGCCGACGCCGAAGACGCGATCCCGGTACCCATCGGGAAGCTGTTGGCGGATTCGACCTCCGCCGGCGCGCGGATGCCGGCGCGGGCGCGGATGAGGTCGAGGTGGCGCGCCACGCGCTCGGCCGGCGCCCCCGTGCGCTCCGCGCCGTCGATGACCACGCGGTCAGCCACCAGGTTTGTGTCGAAGCGCACCGTGGTGGTGGTCGTGGCCGCGCTGAGGTTCATCGACAGGCTGCTGTTGAAGGGCAGCCGGAGGCCGGGTGCCAGGTTGCCCCAGTATTTGATGAAGGCGATGTTGGCGGACGCGATGGCGGTGGCCGAGGTCATGGGCAGGGTGGGTTCATGGGTGTGGGCCTGGTGACGCTAGCGGATCAAGCGGACGACGAGCAAGAGGACGACCGCCCCGATGAACGCGACGACGATATCGCCCACGGTGCCCGCCGGCGTGATCGCCAGGTTGAGCTGGCGCAGGATCCATCCGCCGACGAACGAGCCGATGATGCCGGTCAGCACCGTCGGCAGCAGGCCGCCCCGGATGCCGCCGACGACGAGGTTGGCCAGCCAACCGGCAACGGCGCCGATGATGATCCAGATCACGATGGTCTCGACGGTGAGCGTCATGTGATGGCTCCTCTGATGGAATGGCTGGGTGCGGACCGGGCGTGGCGACCATCCTGCGGCCGCGGGGCGTGGATCAACCGCAGCGTCGAAGCCTCGACCCCGGGGGCGTTGCCCGGCACCCCCACAGTGTAGCGTGGCCGGCGCGGATGTCCAGTCCCCACCTCACGCCTGGATGACGGTGCCGCCGGCGTCGTCGGCCCCGGCCAGGGCCGCACCGACCGCCCCGGGCCGCAGGCCCGAGACGATGCGGACTTCGAGCCCCGGCTGCCGCGCCACGGCGTCGAGCATCGCGCCGACCTTGGACGCCATGCCCCCGGTCACGTCGACGGCGCCGGCTCGGGCGCCGGCGAGGGCCGCGGCCACGCGGTCGCGGTCGACGGGCGTCAGGCGGTCGAACCGGCGCGCGCCGGGCCGTGCGTGGGGGTCGGCGTCGTAGACCCCGTCGACATCCGTGGCCAGGACGATGCGATCAGGGCGCAGCGCGCCCGCGAGCGCCGCCAACAGGGGCTCGGTGCTGGCAATGGTGCCGCCCGAGCTGCGGTCCAGCGCGGCGTCGCCATACGTCACCGGCACGAGGCGCGCCGCCAGACGGTCGGCCACCAGGTCGGCCCGGACGGCGGCGACCCGGCCGGCGTCGCAGGTGGCCACCAACCCGCCCGGTACCGCCACCGCCGGCAGGCCGGCGGCGATGAGGGCGTCGACGACCGCCGCGTTCAGCCGCGCGGCGGCGGCCGCGACCCGCGCATGCGCCATGGCATCGGCGGGATGATCGAGGAAGCCGGTCTCGCGGGCCGCCACGTGCCCGAACGAGCCGCTGCCGTGGGCCACGAGGAGCCGCCCGGCGTGGGCGCCGGGCCAGGCCGCGATCTCGCGCGCCAGCCGCGCGAGCACGGCCTGGCGGATGGCCTCGCGCTCATGCTTGTCGGTCAGGAGGGCACCGCCCAGCTTCAGGAAGACGAGGGCAGCCACGCGCGATCCGGTGGGGTTCGTCAGGGCCCGCCGGGCGCGCGCCACACGGCGGCGGCGTCGGCCTGGCGCAGCGCGGTCTCGACGGCGGCCTCGGCGCCGGGCGCCACCAGCGCGATCACGACGCCGCCGCCGCCGGCGCCGCTGAGCTTGGCGCCGAGGGCCCCGGCCCCGCGTGCGGCGGCCACGAGCGTGTCGAGGCGCGGCGTCGAGACCCCCATGGCCTGCAGGATGAGGTGGTTGTGGTTCATCAACCAGCCCACACGGTGCAGGGCGCCCTCGGCGAGCGCGCCCGCGGCCTCGTCGGCGAGCCGGCCGATGCGGCGGAACCAGTCGTCGTAGACGTCGGGCTGGGCTTGCCGCCGGGCGCGCACACCGGCCACGATGTCGCGCGTGATGCCGCCCGTCCCCGAGTCGGCCGCCAGCACCACGAACGGGGAGCCGAGGGCGAGCGGGGTGGCGCGGCCTTGCTGGAAGCGGATCGGCCGGCCGAACGCCACGACGGTGTTGTCGATGCCGCTGGGCGTGCCGTGGGCGTGCTTCTCGGCGGCGTAGGCCAGCGACGCCACCGTCGCGTCGTCCCAGGCTTCACCGGCCGCCTCGCCGATCGCGCGCACCAGCGCCACGGCCACCGCGGCGCTCGATCCCATGCCGCGGCCAGTCGGGATGGTGCTGGTGATCTCGACGCGCCACGGCGTGCGCGGGGTCCGCCCGGCATGCTCGAGCGCGGCGCGGGCCGCCGCGGCAAGCGGGTGGTCGGCCGGCGCCGCCTCGACGACGATGTCGACGGGCGGCCGCTGGTCGGCCGCGGGATGGTGCGCGGTGATCGAGAACGGGCTGTCGGCGGCGTACACGGCTGCGCGCGCGCCGACGGCGTGGCAGGGCATGGCGATGGCCGGGTGACCGTAGACCACCGCGTGCTCGCCCAACAGGATGAGCTTGGCGGGCGCGGTCGCCGACGCCAGCGGGGCGCCGTCAGGGTCGGAGGCATTCATGGGTCAGTACGCCAACAGATCCGCCATCCGGTCCCGCATCTCGGCCACCGACGGCACGACCCCGTTCATCATCCGCACGTTGTACGGCACCGGGCAGTCCGCGCCCCCGACCCGCAGCACCGGCGCGTCGAGCGCCTCGAATGCCTCGGCCGTCACGCGCGCCACGACTTCGGCGCCGAACCCAGCCGTCAGGTGATCTTCGTGGATCACCAGACACCTTCCGGTGCGGCTCACGCTGGCCAGCACCGCCTCGGCATCCCACGGGACGAGCGTCCGCAGGTCGATGACTTCGACCGCGTCGCCGAACGCATCGGCCGCCTCGATCGCCCGGTGGACCATGGCGCCCCACGTCACCACCGTCAGGTCCGTCCCCGGACGGCGGATGGCCGCCTGGCCGAAGGGGAGCATGTAGGCGTCGCCGGGGTATGGACGCCGGGCCTCGGCGCCGAAGTACAGCGCGCGGTGCTCGAGGAAGTACACCGGGTCGTCGGACCGGAGCGCCGTCCGCAGCAGCCCCGCCGCGTCTTCGGCGTCCGACGGGAACACCACCTTCCAGCCGACGCTGTGCGCGAAGACGACCTCGTCGCACACGCTGTGCCAGGGATCGCCGGTGGCCGGTGAGAAGCCCACCGGGATGCGCACGACGATCGGTGCCGCGAAGTGGTTGTTGGTCCGCCAGCGGATCGTCCCGCAGTCGTTGAGCTGCTCGGTGGCGGGGTCCGCGTACTTGCGGAACTGGATCTCGGGCACCGGCACGAGGCCGGCCAGCGCCAACCCCACCGCCCGGCCGATGATCCCTTCCTCGGTCAGCGCCGTGTCCGACACCCGCTCCGCGCCGAAGCGGAGCTGCATGTCGCGCGTGGCCCCGTGCACGCCGCCCTTGGCGCCCACGTCCTCGCCGAAGACCAGCACGCGGGGCGTGGCGCGCATCTCGGCTTCGAGCGTCAGCCGCACGGTGTCGACGAGGTTGAGCCGAACCGGCTCGGGTGGCTCGGGCCGCGCGGTGAAGTCCATCGGCAGCCCGGCGCCCTCCGGCCGCGCGCCGCCGAACGCCTGCGGATGCCCCGGCGCCGAGAAGACGAACGCGTGAGCGTCCTCCGGCCGGCCCTCGGCCTGGGCCGCCGCCCGGTCGCGCGCGACGGCGACCGCCGTGTCGGCGTCGGCCTCGAGCGCCGCCCAGTCGGAGGCTGAGAGCACCGCGGGCACCAGGAAGTCCCGCAGCCGCGGCAACGGGTCGCTGGCCGCCTCGCGGGCGCGCAGCTCGGCCGGCTTGTAGGCCTGGTTGTCCTGCACGGAATGGCCGAGCAGGCGCGGGACGGCCAGCCGCAGGAGCGCCGGGCCCGCCCCGCGCCGGATGTGGGCCACGGCGCGCTTGACGAGATCGGCGCACGCCGCCGGATCCGTGCCGTCGCCGTCGAGCACGAGGAGATCGCGGAAGCTTGCGAGGTTGGCGGCGATGTTGGCGCCCGGCGTCTGGAACGTCGACACGACCGAGATGGCGTAGCCGTTGTCCTCGACGAAGAAGAGGTACGGCAGCCGCGCCGTGGTGGCCATGTTGAGGGCGGCCCAGAAGCCCGGCGTGGCGCACGCCCCGTCGCCGCCGAGCGCCACGGCCAGCGCCCCGTCCCAGTCGGCTTCGCCCATCACGGTGGCGCGGTAGCGGATGGCGTGCGCCCAGCCCAACGCCGGCGTGAACTGCGCCCCGACGTCGCCGGACATCGGCAGGATCATCGCGCGCTCGCGGCGGGGCATGTTGAACACGACCCCGATGTCGCGCCCGCCGTTGGGCGAGCCCACGCGCCCCATCGTGGCCGCCAGGCCTTCCTCGGGGGTAAGGCCGTTGGTCAACATGAACGGCCGCGACCGGTAGTAGACCGTCGCGGCGTCGCGGGGGTGGTCCAGGGCCAGACCCAGGAGGATCTGGCCGAGCTCGTGACCCCCGGCCGAGAACTGGTACTTGACCAACCCTGCCGGCACGAGCTCGTCGACCTCCACGCGATCCATGGCGCGGCTGGTCAGCATGATCCGCGCGACGGCCCGCCAGTCCACGCCCGGCGGCACGGCGGACGTGGGCTCTCTGCGACGGGCGGCGGCGGGCCGGGCGGCTTGTACGGTCACGGGCGAGATCCCTCCGTGGCGTCGGTCGGCGTTCGCGGGCGCGCCGGAACCGTTCCGGCGCGCCGGGCGCGCACGAAGGATTATAGCCGGGCGGCGTGCGGGGGCCAGTCGGTCGGACTTGCCGCATCGCCCGTCGCGGCGGGCCGATTGACCCCGGGCTTGATCGCACCCATGGGCGCGCGCCTCACGGGGTCGAGGCCACGCCCTCCGAGGCCGACTCCGAGCGGTCGGACTCCTTGATGACGTCGCCGATCGGGATCGGCTCGGCCTCGTGGCGCTCGAACGCCAGCGTGTCGACGGCCTCGCCGAGCTTGACGACGATGGTGTCGCCGATGTCCAGCCCGTTGGCGATGATCTGCCGCGACAGCGGCGTCTCGATGTGCCGCTGCACCAGGCGGCGCAGCGGGCGCGCGCCATACTGCGGGTCGAAGCCCTTGTCGGCCAACCACGTGCGTGCCGGGTCGTCCAGCACCAGCTTGAGGCCGTGCTCCGCCAGCCGCGCCGCGACCTTGGCCACCTGGAGGTCCACGATCCGGAGGATGTGCTCCCGATCCAGCGGATGGAACACGATCACCTCGTCGATGCGGTTGAGGAACTCGGGGCGGAAGGCCCGCTTGAGCGCGTCGCGCACGTCGCCGGCGAAACGGTCGTCGATGCCGGTCTCGGCCCCGCCGAAGCCGAGCCGGCCGCCGCGCACGCTCAGCTCGGTGCCGATGTTGGATGTCATGATGATGACGGTGTTGCGGAAGTCCACCACGTGGCCCTGGGCGTCGGTCAGGCGGCCCTCGTCGAGCACTTGCAGGAGGATGTTCCACACCTCGGGATGCGCCTTTTCGATCTCGTCGAACAGCACGACCTGGTACGGCCGACGGCGGACGGCCTCGGTGAGCTGGCCGCCTTCGTCGTAGCCCACGTAGCCCGGCGGGGCACCGACCAAGCGGCTGACGGTATGGCGCTCGCGGTACTCGCTCATGTCGAGACGCACCAGCGCCTCCTCGCTCTGGAACATGAACGCGGCCAGGGCCTTGGCCAGCTCGGTCTTGCCGACGCCGGTCGAGCCGAGGAAGATGAAGCTGCCGATGGGTCGCGCGGGGTCCTTGAGGCCGCTCCGGCTGCGCCGGATGGCGTCGGCGACGGCACGGATCGCCTCGTCCTGACCGATGACCCGTTCGTGGAGGGCGTCCTCCATGCCGAGCAGGCGCTCGGCCTCGGTCTGAATCATGCGCACCACCGGGATCCCGGTCCAGGTCTGGACCACTTCGGCGATGTCCTCCTCGTCGACGACGTCGTCGACGGCGTTCTCGGCGCGCCACGCCGCCACCTCGGCGTCGTGCTCGGTCTTCATCTGAATGCGCTTGCTCTTGACGCGCGCCGCGCGCTCGTAGTCGCGCGCCTGCCAGGCCTTCTCCTCTTCCTCCAGAAGGCTGCCGATCCGGGCGGCTTCGCGCCGCAGCGGCGGCGGCATCTGGAACATGTCCATTCGCAGCTTGGCGGCCGCTTCGTCCATGAGGTCGATGGCCTTGTCCGGCAAGGCCCGGCTGGTCACGTAGCGGTGCGACAGCTCGACCGCCGCGCGCAGCGCCTCGTCGGTGATGCGCACCTGGTGGTGCTTTTCGTAGCGCTCGCGCAGGCCCTTCAGCATCTCCATCGACTGGTCGAGGCTCGGCTGCTCGACGAACACCGGCGCGAAGCGGCGCTCGAGGGCGCGGTCCTTCTCGATGTGCTGGCGGTACTCGTCGAGCGTGGTGGCGCCGATGCACTGCAGCTCGCCGCGCGCGAGCGCCGGCTTCATCAGGTTGCTGGCGTCCATCGCGCCCTGGGCCGAACCGGCGCCGACGACGTTGTGCAGCTCATCGATGAACACAATCGCCTGGCCCTCGGCGTTGCGGATCTCGTCGAGCACGGCCTTCAGGCGCTCCTCGAACTCGCCGCGGAACTTCGAGCCGGCGACCATGGCGCCGAGGTCGAGCTCGATGACGCGCTTGCCGGCGAGCGACTCCGGGACGTCGCCGTTGGCGATCATCTGCGCC
Organism: uncultured Anaerolineales bacterium; assembly: GCA_964415605.1. Taxonomy (GTDB): domain Bacteria; phylum Chloroflexota; class Anaerolineae; order Epilineales; family Epilineaceae; genus UCB3. The sequence goes on from CAYQBA010000013.1 coordinate 38,895, forward strand.
AGGCCCTCGACCACGGCGGTCTTGCCGACGCCGGGGTCGCCGATGAGGACGGGGTTGTTCTTCGAGCGGCGCATCAGCACGCGCATCAGGCGCGTGAGCTCGGTCTCGCGTCCGACGACGGGGTCGAGCTTCCCTTCGCGCGCCAGCGCCGTGAGGTCCCGCCCGTACTTCTCGAGCACGCGGTAGCGCGTCTCGGCGCGAGGGTCGGTGACTCGCTGGCCGGCGCGCAGCTCGTCGATCGCCAGGCGAGTGTCCTCCTTGTCGATGCCGGCCTCGGCCAGGAGGCGCGTCGCGTGCCCGCGCTCCTCGCTGATGATTGCCAGGAGCAGGTGCTCGGTGGAGATGTACTCGTCGCCCATCGACTGCGCCTCGCTGAGCGCGACCTGGCTGAGGCGTTGGATGCGGGGGGTGACGTAGATCTGGCCGCTGCCGGAGCGCCCGGGCACGTTGAGCTTGCGGTTGTTGGCGAGGTACTCGTCGAGCTGCATCGCCAGGAGCTCGCTGTTGACGCCGAGCATGTCCTCGAGGACCACGGTGGCGATGCCGTCGGGCTGTTCGAGCAGCGCCAGAAACACGTGCTCGGTGTCCATCTGGTTGTGGGCGTAGCGCAAGAGCAGCTCTTGAGATCGGGCGATGACGTCTTGAGCGCGTTCGGTGAACCGGTCGAACGGAATCATCTGATGCAGTTGCTCCCCCGCGCCGGCCGGCAAGATGGCCGACGCGTATGCCGCGCTCCGTGCGTGGGCGGCGTGTTGGTCTCCCGACAGACGAGAGTCGGATGCCATTATACCGCTCCGGCGGGGGGCTTCGCAAGCCCCTGGCCAGGGGTGCGGTTAACATCGTGTTAGAACGCCGCCCGGGCCGGAGGACGATCCTCGCCGTAACGGGCGGGTGGCGCGGTCGTCTTAAGGCGGTGTGATGCAATCGGGTGATCCGCGTTGGCGGCCTTATCTGCCGTTGGGGCTCCTGGTGCTCGTCGTGGTGGTGCTCGGGGTCGCCGCCCAGGGCGGCGCGCCGGTGCACGCCCAGGCCTGCCCGCCGTACTGCCAGACGCCGGTCATCACGCCCGCCTGGCATCTGCACATGTGCGACGAGCCGTACCAGGAGCAGCTCGACGACAACCACTGCATGCGCGGCCCGGGCGTCACCGAGTTCCCCGCCGGGACCAACCGGGTCTACATCATCTACTGCCACCAGCTGTCCGACACCGTGGTGGTCCAGGTCAAGGACTCCGGGGGCGGGCTGCAGTTCATCAACCACCCCGACGGCATCACCTACAGCGGGAACGGCTGCGAGACGCTGATCTACCAGCACCCCAACCAGATCCCGCCGGCCGGCAGCCCATACTACACGTCGGCGTGGTGGCCGGAGGGGCCGTTCACCGGCGTCGGGGCCGGCATCGAGTGGTACATCGGCCTGTTTCTCGCGTTCGACCAGGAAACGTATTACGGCAACGCCGCCGAGGCATTCCTCACGGTGCGGGATCCCGCCGCCAACGAAGACCCGACCGTTCGCGAGGCCATCACCATCCAGGTGTCGAGCACCAGCGATCCCGTCGGCATCGCCGTGTCCCTCCGGGAGCAGTCGCCCGGCTTCAGCGTGTTCAAGTCCGAGACGCCGCTGCGGTTCTCGCAGCTCGGGTCCAACGCGGCCCAGGGGGTGATCAAGGTCGCCAACCGTGACGTCATCACCGCCCGCTACTGCCCGCGCAACTGCACCACCCCGTACGTCGACACGGCCACGTGGTACCAGCTCGAGGTGACGATCACCCCGACCCCGCTGCCGACGTGGGAGGGTCCACCGCCGACGCCGACGAACACGCCGCCGCCCGACCTGCCGGTGCAGTATACGACGCTGCGCCCGGCGCCCGCCGACGTGGGCTATGCCCCGCAGATCGGATCCAACAAGGACCGTCCGAACCACCTGGGCTATCCCACCATCTATGCCGGCATGTGGACCCACGGCCGCAACGTCCACCACGGCATGGTGCAGTTCGACCTCTCGGACCTGCCGCCGGGCGCCATCATCCGGGAGGGCCGGCTGGACCTCGTCGGGCGCGAGAGCCGCTACACCAAGCCGGGCGCCTGGGCCATCCTGCTGCTCGACCGCGGCATCGACGCCGCCTGGCGCGACGCGTCGTACGAGCTGGTGCACACCACCACCGTGCTGGAGCGGCTCGAGCCGGTGCTGCAAGACCACGACCTCGGGGTCGGCCGGCGCAACAGCTTCGGCCTGTCGGCCGCGGCCGTCGGCCACCTCAACGAGCGGCTGGCCACGACGCGCCGCGCCAGCTTCCGGGCCGACGGCCCGGCCGGCGAGGACAACAACCTGTTCGCGTGGGAGTCGGGCGTGGACGTCTACAACCGCGCCACCGAGCCGCCCGACCCGGCGCTCGGCCCCGCGCTGCACCTGGCATTCGTGGTGGTGCCCGAAGCCACTCCCACCCCGGCAGGGTCCACCCCGGGGACCGTGACGCCGGGGGCGACGCCCAGCCTGACGCCCAGCCTGACGCCCGCGGCCCAGACCGCCGTTCCCCCGACCGCGGGTGCGAGCCCCACGCCGACGGCCTCGCGCACGGCGCCGGCCGGCACGCCGGGCACGCCGCCGCCGACGCCGACCGCCGCTGGCGGCACCGCGCCGGCCTCGGCGACCCCGTCGGCCACGGCCGCCGGGGTCGAGACGCCGACGGCGACCGGCCCGGCCAACCAGCGTCAGGTGTGCGTGCTGGCGTTCGACGACCGCGACGGTGACGGCCGGCTGGGGGCGGGCGAACGCTTCCTGGCGGGCGTCACGCTGCGGCTGACCCATGTTCGCACGGGCGTGTTCGACAGTTGGACGACCGACGGCGCCAACGACCCCGACTACTGCTGGAACGGCCTCATCGACGGGCCGTACGCGCTCAAGGCGGTCGGGCTGCCGCGGGGCTACGTCGGCAGCGGCGACCTGGAGCATGCGTTCGAGGTGCCCTTCCCGGGTCCCCCGGCCCGCTACACGTTCGGCGCCCGGCGCCCGGAGGTGCCGACGCCGACGCTGTCGCCGACGCCCACTCTCCCGCCCACCGCGACGCCGGCGCCGACGCGATCGCCGACGCCGTCGCCCGAGCCGACGGTGGACGGCCCGAGCGGGGAGATCTGCCTTGGCGTCTTCGACGACCGCAACCACGATGCCGCGCGCGCGCCGGCCGAGCCGTGGCTGGAAGGGGTGCGCATGCGCGTGCTGGCGGAAGACCGCCAGGAGGTGCGTGCGCTGCCCTCGCGCGCCGACGGCCCGCGCTGCACCCGGCTGGCGGCCGGCGTCTACTACGCGGGTATCGCGGCGCCCGATGGGTGGATCGTGATCACGCCGCGCGAGGAGGCGGTCCTCCTGACGGATGGGGTACGCCGCACGGTCGTGTTCGGTGTGTATCGACCGGGCGGCGTGTGGCGTGCGCATCTGCCCTGGGCGCGCCGCGAGTCGGCCCGGCCGCGTGGGGGCAGATAGGCCGCCGCGGGCGGCTTTCCTCGCCCGGCGCCCGGCCATCCCGGCGGTGGCCCGCCGTGCCCGGCCGGTGTGGATATGCTATGCTGAAATTCGTCTTGACGCGCCATCGCCGTGGCGAGTGGGCTCGGGGTTCAGCCGCCCGCCGCTCGGCGCCACAGCCGCCGTCCGTCGCCCGCTCGCAGGAGGTAGTCCCCCATGAAGCCCCTTCGCATCGCGCTGCTTGCCTTCGGGCTGCTCGTCACGTGCCAGCCCGCCGAGGCCCGCCCCGGAGCGGCGCCCGCCGACGAGAAGGTTCGGATCTCCGACCTGCGCCTGGCGCGCACGCCCGACGCCGCGCAGGGCAGCGTCGTGTTCCCCGAGGACACCCGGGAGCTCTTCATCAGCTTCGCCTACACCGGCGGCACGAGCGAGGCCGTCACGTTCATCGTGACCGGGCGCGGGGGCATCGAGGCCGCGCGGATGACCGGACGCTACCGCGGCGACGGCACCGCGACCCTCAAGCTCAGCGGCGCCGACATGCTCCGCCGTCTCTCGCAGACCCTCGACGAGGCCGTTCGCGCCGGCCAGACCAACGCCCGCGACGCCGCGTCGCAGGCCGTCGGCACGCGCGAGTTCCTCATGAGCACGCAGTATCACGTCGGCCGCGCCCAGCAAGCCCACGACCTGCTCAGCCATACCCAGCTCGGCCCCGACCTCGCCCAACCCATCCGCGTCGTCGGCGCGCGGCTGACGGTGCTGGCCACCCTCGTCGCCGACGCGTTGCGCCTGCCCCCCGACGAAGTCCAGGCCATGCGCGCGGCCGCCCAGAAGATGTCCGCACCGTTCGCCCAGGCGGCGGACGCTGCCAACAGCTTCGCGGCCGGGGCGGCGCAGGTCACTGCCGCGACGCTGCCCAGCACCGGCACCGACCCGCGCGGCGCCTATACCCTGAACGTCGAGATCAGCGGCGACCCCTCCAACAGCCTGGAGTTCTGGGTCCAGCGCACCACCAAGCTGTACCTGCCCAACACTCGCCTGCACCACGTCGAGCCCGGGCGGTGACCGCGTGGCGCGGGATGGTCATTTGGCCTTCCAGTGCGGCGCGCCTAAGATTGAGCCATCGACACGGCCTCGCACCCCGGCGCTCACCAACGGTGCGGGGCCGTTGCTTGGGCGGGGCACGGTGCCCGCTCACACCCACCTAAGCCATCTTTCATCCGAAGCTTAGCTGGAACCTCGACACTGCAATCAAGGCGGCGCGCCCCATGCCCCGGAACGCGCCGCGCGGCCGGCGGGTGGCCGGCTCGGCACGCCGGCGCGTCGCACCGGCTTCGCCGCCGGCCCGCCACGGCCCGCCCGACATCGTGGCCGAGGGCCCAGGGAGGAGGGAGTGATCAGCATGAACATCCACCGGTCGTTGGCCGCCCTGGCGCTGGCCGCCGCGGTCATCGCCACGGCCGTGCCGCGTCCGGCCGCGGGCCAGGCCACCGTCGCCGACTTGCGCCTGGTGGCCGATGAGAGCGGTACCCCGATCGAGCCGGCCCCGGCGCCGCCCGGCGAGAAGCTCTACCACTTCGATGGCGGCGCCGACAAGGTGTACGTCGCCTTCGACGTCGAGGGCAACGAGCCCACCGAGGTCGAGATCCGAATCACCGGCCTGATGGGCGCCATCCTGTATCAGGAGCCGTTTTCGTACGACACGCCCGGCACCAAGATCGTGACCTTCGACAACAAGGGCGTTCCGCTCGAGGACAACGAGTACGTCGTCAACGCCTACGTCGGCGCCGACCGCTACCTGGCCGACAGCCTCCAGCTCACGATCGGGCAGGCCGTGATCCCGACGTCGCAGGTGGGCGCGCAGGCGCCGTCCGCCCCGACCGCCCAGGCGACCCTTGGCGCCACCGGGGGCCCGGCGACCAGCCCGGCGGGCACCGGCCCGCTGGCCGGGTGGACGCTCGTGGCGGCCGTGGCCGGCATGTTGGCGCTGTTCGGCATCGTGGTCTGGGCCGGCTGGTCGGCGATGAAGCGCGGGTGATGCCCGCCCGCCAAGGAGGACATGCCATGCACAAGCCCGTGTTGATCGCCGCCGCCATCGCCGCCGCGTGGCTGGCCGGAGCCGCCCCCGCCCAGGCGCTTGCCAAGATCGATCAGGTCCGCGCCAGCCTCACCGAAGGGGCGTCCGACGCGTTCCCGTTCCCCGTCGGCGGCACGGCGTCCATCCCCGCCGGCTCCGAGAAGCTCTACGTCACGTTCGACTACACCGCCGCCGCCCGCGACGACATCGGCGTCGAGATGAAGTCTGGCGGCCTCCTCGTCTTCAAGTCGACCAAGCGCTACACCGGCAGCGGCACCGCCACGGTCGAGGTGACCGGGCTCGCCGTCTTCCAGGAGCTGGCCGATCAGATGGCCGACTACGCCGACGCTTGCCTGGACAACATCGACAACGCCCGCAAGAGCGGCAACCGCGAGTACGTGCAAAATACCATCGGCCTCGTCAACGCGATGCGCACGGCGCTCCAGATCGTCGATCGCACGGGCCTCAGCGGCGACTTCAAGTCGAGCCGTGACAGCCTCGATGCCGCCCTGTCCAAGCTCGTGGACCTTTCCGACGACCTGCCCGGCGGCGCCAACACCGACGCCATCAAGGCGCTCGCGGCGCAGATGGAGCCCTACGTGACGCAGGCGTCCGAGGCCGCCACGAGCCTCGACAAGTTCGGTCAGTCCGCCACCGCCGTCGCCTTGCCCGACACCGGCACCGACCGCGGCGCCGCGTGGACCATCAACGTGACCGTCGGCGGATCGCCGGCTTACTCGGGCGAGCTGTGGATCACCAGCCAGGCGGTCGCGCAACCGTCGGCGACCGTTGCCAGCGGCGCCACCTCC
>CAYQBA010000014.1:0-45224 GCA_964415605.1 uncultured Anaerolineales bacterium
TCAGGTGCGTCCGACGCAAGCCGGCGACTGGCCGGTGAGCACCAGCGCCGTCGCGACATACGTCGACGGGCTCGGCATCCCGGGTCAAATGGACTTCCCCAACCCGACCGTCCGGGTCCTGGCGCCGTCGCCGACCCCGTCGCCGACCCACACGCCGGTCCCGACGCCGACGCCGACCCCGGCCGATCTCTACTTGCCGCTTGGTCTGAACGAGCGCTGCGATCCCGAGCAGCGGTTCACCGACACGGTGCTCGTGGTCGACGCCTCCCTCAGCATGGCAGGCCCGAAGTTCGAGGCGGCCAAGGCGGCGGCGGCGACGTTTGTCTCGGCCCTGGACTTCTCACCGGACGCTCGCGGCCGTCACGATCAGGTGGCCGTGGTCGTGTTCAACCGCGAGGCACGCCTGGCGCATCGGCTCAGCAACGACGAGGCCGCGATCCGCGCCGCGATCGCCGGGTTGCAGATGGCCCCCGGTACGATGATCGACCGCGGTTTGCAGGTCGCGTGGGACGAGCTGCGCAGCGGACGCAGGCGTGCGGGCAGCACACCGACGATCGTGCTGCTCACCGACGGGCGGCACAACGACGATCTCGGCGGCGTCGAGATCTTGGGCAACTTGATCTGCGAGGCGCGCGTTCGGCTCTACACCATCGGGCTCGGCGACGACGTCGATGCAAAATTCCTGAGCGACCTCGCCTGCGAGCCTGCCATGTCGTACCTGGCGCCGGGTCCCGAGGACCTGGCCCGGATCTATACCGAGATCGCGGGGTCCATCCCGTGTGCTCCGGATGCGTTCTGGGGCGGGCGCTAGGGTCATACGACATGCGGTCCGGCCGGGATCGTAAGGTCTTGGCCCGTGCCGGCAACCATGATGCATGACAGACGGTTCGCCCGGCTGGCGTCGACTCGATGAACCAGACACCACGATGAGACTCTGGAGATGGCCACGATGATGCAAGGGAAGTCCACGGCCCACGGCGCCACCCGGCGCCCGCGGCCGACGATTCGAGCCGTGCGGGGCTCCCGGACCGCGCCTCGGCCGCGCCTGACCGCTTTGGCGATCGCCGCCGGGCTGCTGTTTGGCGGGACTTCGCCCGCCGCGGCCCAGATCGGGCTGCTGGGAGGCCCGCCGCAGATGGTCTCCGTGCGCGCCGTGTCCGAGCGGGATCGCATCGCCGCGGGAGATCGGTTGGCGGTGGCGGTAATCCTCGACTTCGCCGAGTCGTTCCACTCGTGGCCCAACCCCCCGATCGTCCCCCCCGAGTTCGGCGAGGACTTCCCCGCGATCCCGACGACGATCGACATCGTGAAGGTGCCGGACGGCCTCAGCGTCGGGCGCGTGCAGTGGCCCGCGCCGGTCCCGGTGACCGTTGACTACGGCACCGGCCCGATCGAGCTCATGTCGTACACCGGTCGCACCGTGGCGTACGTGCCCGTCATCGCCGACGGCGCCGCACCCACCGGATCGGCCACCCTGGATCTCATGGTCGGCTATCAGGCGTGCGACGAGACCACGTGCTACCCCCCCGAGTCCGTCGCTGTCCAGGTGCCGATCGAGATCGCCGACGGCGGCGGCAGCAGCACCGCGCCGGCCGATCCGGCGCTTTTTGCCGGTTTCGACCCGGCCGGCTTCGACATTGCCCTCAATGCCGCCGGCGCCTCGGCGACGGGCGACATCGCCGTCAACGTCTTCGGGCGGACACTCCGGTTCAGCCCCGAGGGCGGGCTCGGGCTGGCGCTGCTGCTCTTGACGGCCGCGCTGGGCGGCATGCTGCTCAACTTCACGCCCTGCGTGCTGCCCGTCCTCCCGCTGAAGGCCATGGCCCTCGGCCGGGCGGCCGGCAGCCGTGATCGGCTCGTGGTGCTCGGCGTCAGCATGGCGCTCGGCGTGGTCATGTTTTGGCTCACCATCGGGGGGGCGATCGCGTTCGTCGCCGGCTTCGACTCCATCAGCAGCCTCTTTCAGACCGGCTGGTTCTCGCTGGTCGTCGGCCTTGTCGTCGCCGTGATGGCGGTTGGCATGCTCGGCGTGTTCGAGGTGAACGCTCCGCAATGGGCGTATGCCGTGAACCCGAGCCAGGACACCTTGCAGGGCTCGTTCCTGTTCGGGATCATGACGGCGGTGCTCTCGACGCCGTGCACCGCGCCGTTCATGGGCAGCGCCGCGGCGTGGGCCGCGCTCCAGCCGCCGCCCGTCACGCTGGCGACCTTCGGAGCCATCGGCGCCGGCATGGCACTCCCGTACCTGCTGCTGTCGCTTGCGCCGCAATGGGTCCACGCGGTGCCCCGCAGCGGCGCCGCGGCGCTGGTGGTGCGCCAGGTCATGGGGCTCTTCATGCTGGCGGTGGCCGCGTTCTTCCTCGGCGTGCCGCTGGCAAGCTATCTCCAGACGCCGCCGGACCCGGCCACGCGAGCCTATTGGTACGCCGTGGTGCTGTTCATCGTGCTGGCATGCGGCTGGATGGCGCTCCGAACGTTCCAGATCACGCCCGCCTGGCCGAAGCGGCTGGTGTTCGGCGGCGCGGGCGCCGCTCTCGCCGCCGTCAGCCTTTGGATGATGGGCGGTCTGACCAGCCATGGCCCGATTCCATGGGTCTACTACACGCCCGAGCGGTTCGCCGCGGCAGCGGCGCGCGGCGACGTGGTCGTGGTGGACTTCACCGCCGAGTGGTGTCTCAACTGCAAGGCGCTCGAAGCCGGGGTGCTCCACCAGCCACCCGTCGTCGACCTTCTCCAACAGCCGGGGGTGACGCCGATGAAGGTCGACCTCACCGGCGACAACCCGGCCGGCCGCGCCAAGCTCAAAGAGCTCAGCTGGGTCGGGATCCCGCTGCTGGCGATCTACGGCCCGTCCACGGGCTATGACGACACGACCCTCAAGTTCGACTCGTACACCGTCGGGACGGTCGAGGCCGCCGGGGACAGCGCGCGGCGCGTCGCGGCTGGCGCGGCCCCCAACGGCGACGCAACGGCGCCGCCGCGCGGTCAGCCGCGCGCGCCAGCCATGGCAGGTAGATGCCGTCGGTGGCCGTATGCGTCGGGCTCGGCGTCGGGGTCGGTGTCTGGGCGGAGGGGCTTCCGGTCGGCGTGGCATCGATGGGCGTTGGCGTCGCCGTCGGTGTCGGCGTGGCGCGTCCCGGCGTGGCGTCGCTTGCCTTGACCGACTCGGCGAGCTCCGACGTGTTGAGCCCATCCGTCGCGGTGACGGTCAGCCACTCGGCCGCAAACCCGGCGGCCTTCTCGAAACGGAAGGCTCCGGCCTCGTCGGCGGTGGTCGATCCTTCGAACGTTTCGGCCTCACGATCCGGGTCCGAGAACACCTCGACCTTGCAGCCCGGGCACGCCGTGCCCGCGATGACCGTCCGTGACGCGGACGTGATCCGCGGGATCCGGACGCCTCGATTGGCGCCCTGGCTCAGGGTGATCGGCTTGCCGGCGTTGCGGGTGATGCGGTTCTCGGTGATCGTGATGTTGCGCGTGTTGGTGGCCTGCAGGAAGATGCCACCCTTGTCGTTGCACAGGAGCTGGTTGCCCTTGATCTCGGTGTCCTGAGGACCGCTGACCAGCCACAGACCATAGCCCGAGTTGCCGCGGCACAGTTGGCCCGTCGGGTCGCCGCCGATGATGTTGTCGATGAGCACCGTCCCGGACATCGGCTCGGCGAGCCGGATCCCGGTGCCGCGGCGGTTGCTGATCACGTTTTCGATGATACGGTTGCCCGGTGACCCGATGAAGGTCACGCCCGTCTCGAGCCCGTAGGAGCTGGCGCCCGTCGCGTCGAGCCCGAGCCAGTTGCCGCGGATCTCGTTGTTGCGCGTGGGCTCGATCGTCAAGCCGGGGATGCGGATCTGCTCGATGCGCAGGCCGCTGCCGTCGGCTGCCGCCAGGACGTTCGGGTTCTCGACGTCACCGATGACATTGCCGAAGGCGCCCTGCTCGATGTAGATGCAGTCCTCCTTGATGGCGCGGACCACCGTGCCGTCGCCCGTGACGCCGCACCAGATGCCGAACACCTTGTTGTTGAAGGCCTCGGTGCCGAGGATCCGCACGCCGACGCCCTTGGTGATGTCGGTAAACACCACGCCGGGGCCGATCTGGTTGTTCTTGGCCGGGTCGCGCCGCAGGTTGGGCTGGATGAGGATGGCCGCCGACTCGAACGTGCCGCGCACTTCGAACCCGGACAGGATGTTGGTCTCGCTCTCCAGGCCGAACAAGTGCTCCATCCCGATGCTGGCGTCGATGACCACCCGGTTATCCTGCGGCCCGCGCCAGGTCAGCATGCGCTTGAAGTCGACGAACGTCTGCCGTGCCGTCATCTGGATCGGCTGCCGGTTCTGGATCTTGATCACCCAGCGGCCGGTCTCGGGGTTGTAGTTTGGATCGGATTTCCGCAAGGGCCGCTTGCCGGGGGGGCATTCCTTCGCACCCGGCACCTCGGCTGGATCGAAGCAGGCTGTCACGAACGCGCCCGTCTCCTCGATCTGCCCGGTGCGGATGGCGAGGCGCAACGAGCACGTGTTGGTGTCGGTGCAAATCTCGTCCACGCTGGACGGCACGATGTCCTGGGTGGTGTTCACGAAGATGGTGGGGATGCCCCCTTGCGCGTGACTGCTCGACGCCGTTCCGGTGGCGGAGATCACGACGGCGCAACAGGCGGCCGCCAGCGCGGCGCCTGGCCTGAGGGTGTACATAACGCTGCCTCCAACTTGGGCTGTGGGTCGATGGACGTGGCGCATCCGGCGCGGACCGCCGCCCGTCGCCCAGGCCGGGCGGCGAGGGGGGTGGCACCTGGAGTGGGAGGGTTGCAAGCGCATCCGGTTCATGAAGGCCACCGGCGGGCGCGCCCCATGCCCCCCCCCCCCGGGCAACCAACTCGGTTGCCCCCGCCGCCGCCCCCGCCCCTCCGGCGCGTGGGTGGGCGCCCCGGCGGGGCGGGGCGGGGGGTGCCCCGTGGTGGGGGTGGGGGGCACGCGCCCCGGTTTATTGCTGCCCCCGGGGGGGGCGTGCCAGGCCCCGCCCCGCCGGTGCATCCTCGTCGTTGACCGCCGCGGACGCCTCGTCCGAGCGGCCGATTGGATCACGGCATCGGCGGGCCGATGACCTCGACGTCCACCGCCGGGAAGTCCGCCTTGCCGGGCCGGTTCTCGCTGTCCTTCCACTCGATGCCGGCGCTGGCGCTGATCGGCAGCTTGCCGGTGCCCTGCGGCTTGATGTCGTACGTCACGGTGATCCGGTCCGATGGCATCGGGAACACCCATTCCATCTTCTGGCCGTTGATCGTCGCCGCCGCCGGGCTGGGCGAGCCGGCGACCAGCTGGATGTTGGCGCTCAGCTCGTCGCGCAGCGTGAGCTCCGTCATCTTCACCGGCCGGAACTCCGGCAGCGGGTTGGGCGTGCGCGTGTTGCCGTACAGGTGCATGAACTCCTTCATGTCCCGCAGCGTCAGCGCGTACTCGGTCTCCGAGGCGATGTCGCGCATCTTGCGGAGGTTCGCCGACCGGCCCGCGGCCAGCGTCACGACGTCGATGCGCTTGTCGACCTTGACCCGCAGGTCGCGCGAGCAGAACTGGCCGTCCGAGATGACGACGATCACCCGGGTGCGGTCCTTCTCCCCCGTCGCCCGGTTGGGCGTCTTGTCGAGGAGCGTTCGCTCGGCCGTGCGCAGGCCGAGGTCGATGCGGGTCTTGCCGTTGCCGCGCAGCAGGCCCAGGCGATTGGCGATCCGCTTGCCGTCGCTCGACAGGCTGACGAGGCGCCGGCCGCGCTCGTTGAACGACACGAGCCCGAGCCGCAGGTGGCTCGAGGTCAGGTCGCGCTGCACGCTGGGCTGGTCGACGAACTCGCGGATGAACGAACGGGCTTCGCGGATCAGGTCTTCGCTGCCGGCGGCCTCGTCGTTGGCCGGCTTACCCGAGCCCGCGCCAGGGTCCGACCCCGGGTTGGTGCTCGGCGTGGCCAAGCCGGGCAGCGGCGGCCCTTCGGGGGTCGGGGTCCCGCCGGGGTTGGAGATGCCTGACGACGCGCCCGCCCCTTCACATCCGGACGGCTCGGCGCCGGGGCGCGACGGGGCACCTGGATTCAACCCGGGATCGGTTCCCCCGCCCGGGCTGGGCTGATCCGCACCGGGCGCAAACAGGTCGGCCAGGCCCAGCAGCGGAAGCGGCGGCTCCGGCGGGATCGGGTCCGGCGGCGGCTGGGTGGCGAGGCCGGGCGACTCGGTCGGCTTGCCCGAGCCCGGGTCCGCCCCGAGCACGCTGCCGCGCGTCATGGAGTTGGAAACGTCCACCAGGAAGATCATGTCCATCGGCAGCTTGTAGTCGGGGCAGGTCTGCGTGATCACCATCGTCACGCGGGCGGTGTCGCCCGGCTGCACCTGGGCCGGATCCACGCTCTTGTTCAGGCCGGTGGCGCAATCGCTCGATGGCGCGGCGATGGGCTGGGCCTGCAACCGGGGCGTGCCGAGCAGCCCCACCGCGGCCAGCACGGCCGCCAAGGGCGCGAGGCCCACGGACAACAGTTTGAGTCGGCGCATCATGTGGACTCCTTTTCGATTGGAGAGTCGGTCTAACATGCGATGATCGCTCGGATCGGCGCGCCGCGTCCGGCACACCGCCGATGCCCCTCACCCCTGCATCCGCCACGCCGGCGCTTGCACATTTGGCGGAAGCATCGTAACTATAATGGTACTCAAATCCCGACCGGAAGTGAACTGCCGCGTCCGGAGGGCTGAACTGAACCCGATGCGCCTTGGAGAGATCCGACATGTCAACCCGACCTTTGCCCCGGCGGCCCGCGCCGCTCATGGCCGGCCTGGTCGCCGTCGCCGCTCTGGCCCTGACCGGACGGGGCTCGGAAGCCCTGGCTGCCGGGCCGCCATCGCCCGCCGCCCCGTCCGCGGATGGCCTTGACGCCACGGTGACGGTCTGCCCGAGCGGTTGCGACTTCACGAGCATCCAGCCGGCCGTGGCCGCCGCCCAGCTCGGCGACACCGTGTTCATCGGCTCGGGAACCTACCGGGAGACGGTGACCATCGACAAGAGCCTGACGCTGCGCGGCGTCGGGCCCAAGGTGGCCATCATCGACGGCAACGGCCAGGGCCCGGTGATCACCGTGCGACCGGGCGTGGGGGCGACGATCAGCGGGCTGTCGGTGATCGGCGGCCGCGCGGCGTCGGGCGCCGGCATCTACAACAGCGGTGCGCTCAACCTGTCGGACTGCGAGGTGTCCGGCAACGCCACCAACAGCCCGACCGAGGGCTGGGGCGGCGGCGTGTTCAACTACGGCGGCGTGATGAACGTCACGGCCTGCACGATCGCCGACAACCGCGGCCGCCTCGGCGGCGCCATCATCAACGCGTTCGGCACCCTCGTGCTGACCAACAGCCGGCTGACCGGCAACACGGCCGCCAAGTCCGGCGGCGCGCTCCACAACGGCGTCGACGCCAGCGTGCGCTTCGACACGGTCCTCCTGGCCGACAACAAGGTCGACGCCGCCGAGATCAACGGCCGCGGCGGCGGCATCTTCAGCGCGGGCTTCACGTACGTGTCGCGCAGCACGTTCACGGGGAACTACGCCCCGGAGTTCGGCGGCGCCGTGTTCCAGTACCAGGACACGATCATCCTCTCCAACAGCACCGTGAGCGCCAACACGGCCGACGTCGGCGGCGGCGCGATCTACATCGCCGGCGGCTCGATGCTCGTGACCAACGGGACGTTCGTGAACAACCGGGGATCATTCGGGGCGATCTGGAACAACGACAAGGTGACGCTGCGCAACTCGCTTCTCGGCAACAACCCCGGAGGGAGCTGCTTCGGCGAGATCACCTCGATCGGCTACAACCTCGACAGCGGCAACTCGTGCAGCTTCCGTTCCTCGGGTGACCTCGTCAACGTCAACCCGCGGATCGGGCCGCTGGCCGACAACGGCGGGCTCACGCCCACCTACGCCATCGGCGCCGACAGCCCGGCCGTGGATGCCGGCGATCCACTCGGCTGCACCGCGCCCGACGACACGCTCCTCGGCACCGATCAGCGCGGCGCCCTGCGCCCGGTGGACGGCAACGGCGACGGCGTCAAACGCTGCGACATCGGGGCCTACGAATACCAGCCGGACGCGCCGTACTTCACGACGCCGACACCGACGCCGATCCCCGTGGCGCCAGGCGCCGTGACGGTGTGCGCGAGCGGCTGCCAGCACACGTCGGTCAAGGCGGCGGTGGCGGCGGCCCCGGCCGGCGGCACGGTGTTCGTCCATGCGGGCACGTATGTCGAGAGCGTGTCGGTGGACAAGAGCCTGACGCTCCAGGGCGCCGGGCAGAACGTGACCGAAATCGACGGTAACCGCACGGCCCCGGTGTTGACCGTGGCCGCCGGCACGACGGTGACCGTCCGCAACCTCGGCCTCGTGCGCGGCCAGGGTGTCGTGAACGCCGGCAGCCTCACGCTGCACGAAGCGACGGTGGCGTACAACGCCAGCCCGACGACGGGCGGCATCCGCAACACCGGCACCCTCAACGTGATCAGCTCCGTCGTCGCCAGCAACGTCAGCCTCGAGGATAACGGCGGCGGCATCTACAGCAACGGCGGGACCGTCACCATCCGCGGCAGCACGATCGCCGGCAACGCGGCCAACGGCAAGACCGGCGACGGGTTCGGCGGCGCCGTGTATGCCCGGGGCGGGAGCCTGACGGTGGAAGACAGCACCGTCGGCAGCAACGAGGCCCGGCAGGGCGCCGGCATTGCCGGCAACAACAGCCAGATCACGCTTCGCGGCGCGACGATCTCGGGCAACCGTGGCCAGTTCGGGGGCGGGCTGTACACCTATCTCGGCCAGGTCAACGTGACCGGCGGCGCCATCCTCGGCAACACGGCCGGCCTGGGGGGCGGCGTCTACGCCTACGGCCCGGTGACGCTCACCAATGCCCGCGTCGCGCAGAACGTGGTCTCGGGTCAGTATGGCTACGGGGGCGGCGTCATGAGCAACGGCGCCGCCGTCACTGTCACGGGCGGCTCGATCAGCGACAACGAGGCCATCCAGGGCGGCGCGGTTTACGCCTACAAGCCCGAGGCGCGTGTCAAGATCGACGACGCGACCCTCTCGGGCAACAAGGCCTCGTACGGCGGCGCCGTCAGCCTTTGGCAAGGCGAGACGGCCCTGTCCGGGGTCACGCTGCAGGCCAACGCGGCGTTCCTCGATGGTGGCGGCGTTTTCGTGCAGGAGGGCAAGATCACGCTGCGCGCAAGCCAGCTCATCGGCAATACGTGTGACCGCAACGGCGGCGGGCTGTATGTCGCGGCCGCGGGATCGATCGACGCCGCCAGCACGCACATCACGGGGAGCTCGATCGATGGCAGCGGGGCGGGAGCGTACGTGGCGGGTCAGCTCGTGTTCGACGGCGGAACCATCGCGGACAACGTCACGAGCGACGCCACGAGCTTCGGCGGTGGCGTCTTCAACGAGGGCGGGCGCGTCACGCTCCGCCGGGCGGCGATCGTGCGCAACACGGCCGCCGACGGCGGGGGCATCGCCAACCGCGGCACCCTGCAGGCCGAGAACGTCACGCTGTCGGGCAACCGGGCCACGCGCGGCGCGGGCCTGCGCAACGCGGCCGGCGCGTCGACGCTCGCCAACGTGACGATCGCCGACAACGTGCTCGAGGTGCGCGTCGTCGAGCCCACGGAGACCCCCGAGCCGACGGACGAGCCCGAGCCGACCGCGGATCCGAAGCAGGTGAGCTCGACCCGGCCGTTGCCGCCGGCACGGCGCGTCGGACCCGTGGATGTGGCCGCATCGCGGCGGCAGCGCCCGTCCCAGCAGGACCCCGGCGGGGCCGGCGGCGCGGTCCATGCCAGCCCCGAGGGCTCCGTGACGATCCGCAACTCGATCATTGGCCCCAGCATCGACGTCGGCAGCTGCGCCGGCCGGCTGACGTCCGATGGCTATAACCTCGACGCCGGCAACACCTGCGGTCTTGGGGGCAGCGGCGACCGCTCGGGGGTCGACCTTCGGCTGTCGGGCCTGGTCGAGGGTGGCGGCACGTGGAGCCACGGCCTCGTCAAGGGCAGCCCCGCCATCGACGGCGGCAACCCGGGCGGGTGCCGGGGCGTCGACGGCGCCGTGCTCGCCGCGGACCAGCGTGGCCGGCCGCGCCCGGTCGACGGCGACGGCGACGGCAACGCCCGCTGCGACGTCGGCGCGATCGAGTCGGAGACCGGGGGGTACGTGACCCCGACGCCGACGGCATCCGGCCCGACCCCAACCGGCCCCACGCCGACCGGTCCGACACCGACCGGCCCCACGCCGACCGCAGGCGCGAGCGCGACCCCTGACGGGCGGCCGCGCGTCTTCATGCCGCTCCTCCTCAACCGCGACTGAGCGTGACGTTCGACTCCTTCACCCGAATCGCGCCGGCCGCCGGTCAGCGTCGCCTCGTGGCGACCGGATCCGGCGGCCGCGCGCTGCTCCAGCATGGATCGCCACACGATGGATGACTTCGCTCTCGGGATCGACGGCTTCACCTTCGCCGACCTTTATCAGCCGCGCCGGCTGCGCGACCTGCACGCCGCGTTCTGGCGCCACGCCGACGGCGCCGATCCCGGCCTCCGGGCGGCGTTCGAGGCATCCGCGACGGCATCGCCGGGCGAGGAGTCCGAGATCCTGATCCGGACCTCCGCCGTGCTCGGGGCGTTCGTGGCGCGCCTGTTCGCCATCGAGGACGCCGTCGCGGCGGTGGTGGCCGAAACCGAGGCCCTGTCGCCGGTGTATCGCTTGAAGAAGGACTTCCTGCGCCCGCGGGTCTTCCCGCGCGCCGACAAGCCGGTCGCCCCTGCCGACGCCGCGGCCTTCGCCGAGCTGGACGCCGAGGTCGGGCGCGTTCTGGCCAAGGCTCGGCCGCACGACGACCCCGAGGTTCACTTCGCCGGCGCCGTGCTGGCGCTCCTCGACGGCGAGCGGGCGCTGGCCGGGGGCGCACCGTCCGACGACCCGCGCGTGGCAGCCGCCGTCGTCCTGAGCGCCCATCGCGGCGAAGGCGGCCCGTCCGAGCGCATCGAGGCCTGCCTGGCCGCCATCAGCGACTGGTGCGTCCAGGTCGTCGCCGTTCCAGGCTGGCATGCGCGCGTCCGCGGCTGGGCGGCGTTCGTGCGAGCCGGCAAGGTCGCGTTCGAGGCGCTCGTGCCGGTGGAGCGGCCGGACCCCGCGCTGCCCGAGGCCATGGTTGGCCCCGCCGAGCACCTGCGGCGGCGCGACGGCTTCCGGCTGACCGACCCGCGCATGCAGCCCAAGGACTTCCTGCGCGAGGTGGACTACTGCGTGATCTGCCACCCTCGCCAGAAGGACTCGTGCTCGCGCGGGTTCGTGGCCGCGGACGGAGGCTACGAGCGCAACCCGCTCGGCAACAAGCTCACCGGCTGCCCGCTCGACGAGCGGATCTCGGAGATGCACGTCCTCCGCAAGCGCGGCGACGCCATCGGGGCGCTGGCCATGATCATGCTCGACAACCCGATGTGCCCGGGCACGGGTCACCGGATCTGCAACGACTGCATGAAGGGCTGCATCTACCAGAAGCAGGATCCCGTCAACATCCCGCAGACCGAGACCGGCATCCTCACCGACGTCTTGAAGCTGCCGTACGGCTTCGAGATCTACAGCCTCCTCACGCGCTTCAACCCGCTGAACCGCGTGCGGCCCTACGCCCTGCCCTACCACGGCCGCGACGTCATGGTGGTCGGGCTCGGGCCGGCGGGCTACACCTTGAGCCATTACCTGGCCAACGACGGCTTCGGCGTCGTCGGCATCGACGGGCTCAAGCTCGAGCCCGTGGCCGACGCGTTGACCGGGCGTGGGCGGCCGTTCCCGGCGCCGATTCGGGACTTCGAGACACTCAAGACCGCGCTCGACGAGCGGATCCTCATGGGCTTCGGGGGCGTGTCGGAGTACGGCATCACCGTCCGCTGGGACAAGACGTTCCTCGCCGTGATCTACCTCACGCTTCTCCGGCGGCAGAACGTGCGCTTCTACGGCGGCGTGCGGTTCGGCGGGACGCTGGACATCGACGATGCGTGGCGGCTGGGCTTCGACCACGTGGCGATCGCGACCGGGGCCGGCAAGCCGACGGTCATCCCGATGAAGAACAACCTGATCCGCGGCATCCGCAAGGCGAGCGACTTCCTGATGGCGCTCCAGCTCACGGGCGCCTTCAAGCGGTCGTCGCTGGCCAACCTCCAGGTTCGCCTGCCGGCCGTGGTGATCGGGGGGGGATTGACGGCCGTCGACACGGCCACCGAGCTCCTGGCCTACTACCCGGTGCAGGTCGAGAAGGCGCTGGCGCAGTTCGAGGCCAGCTGCCAGGCGCTGGGCGAAGAGGCGGTCTGGAAGATGTGCGACCCCGAGGAGACCGAGATCCTGCGCGAGTTCGTGGCCCACGGGCGCGCGGTCCGCGAGGAGCGGGCGGCGGCGGCGCGTGCGGGCCGCGCGCCGGACCTCGTCGGCCTGTGCCGGGCGTGGGGCGGCGTCACGCTCGCCTACCGCAAGGCCATGACCGACTCGCCGGCGTACCGCAACAACCACGAGGAGATCATCAAGGCGCTCGAGGAGGGCATCGTCTTCGCGGAGAACCTGTCGCCGACCGAGGCGGTCCGCGACGCGTACGGCGCCGTCGCCGCGCTGCGCTGCATGCGTGGCGACGGCTCGGAGGTCACACTGCCGGCGCGCGCGGTGTGCGTGGCGGCCGGCACCAGCCCGAACACGACCTACGAGCGCGAGCACCCGGGGACGTTCGCCCTGGACGACCGCGGGCTCTTCTTCCGGCCGCACAAGGTGACGGCCGCCACGGACGGGACGTGGCGGCTCGAGCCCGCGGCGCGGGGCGAGGCCGGCGCGTTCTTCCTTTCGTACGCACGCGACGGCCGCTTCGTCACCTACTATGGCGACAACCACCCCGACTATGCCGGAAACGTCGTCAAGGCGATGGCGTCGGCCAAGGACGGGGCGCCGCATGTGGCGCGCCTGTTCGCGGACGACATCGCGGCGGCAGAGGCGCGGCCGGACGGGCTCGACAAGTTCCGGCGGTTGACGGATGACCTCGACGAGGGACTCGTGCCGCGCGTCGTCGAGGTCAAACGCCTGACGCCGACGATCGTCGAGGTCGTCGTGCGTGGGCGCTACGCGGCCGATCGTTTCCAGCCGGGGCAGTTCTACCGGCTTCAGAACTACGAGACGCTGGCCCCGGTGGTCGGGGGCGTGCGGCTGACGCTCGAGGGCATCGCGCTGACCGGGGCGTGGGTCGACAGGGAGCGAGACCTCCTGGCGCTCATCGTGCTCGAGATGGGCGTGAGCTCGCGGCTGTGCGCGACGCTCCGGCCGGGCGAGCCGGTGGTCGTGATGGGGCCGACCGGCACCCCGAGCGAGACGCCGGCGGGTGAGACGGTGCTGCTGGCGGGCGGGGGGCTAGGCAACGCCGTGCTGTTTTCGATCGGCAAGGCGCTGCGCGCCAATGGCTCGCGGGTGCTCTACTTCGCGGGCTACCGCCGGCGGGAGGACCTCTTCGAGCAGGCAGCGCTCGAGGAGGCGACCGACCAGGTGGTGTGGGCGGTGGACGCCGGCGAGGCCATTGCGCCGCGGCGGCCGCAGGACCGGTCGTTCGTCGGGAACATCGTGCAGGCGATGCTGGCCTACGGGCGTGGCGAGCTGGGCGGTGCGCCGGACATGCCGCTGTCGAGCATCGACCGGATCATCGCGATCGGGTCGGACCGAATGATGGCGGCGGTGTCGGAGGCGCGCCATGGCGTCCTCCAGCCGTTCCTCAAGCCAGAGCACCAGGCGATCGCGTCGATCAACTCGTCGATGCAGTGCATGATGAAGGAGGTCTGCGGGCAGTGCCTGCAGAAGCACGTCGACCCGGCCACGGGCGCGGAGGCCGCGCCGGTGTTCTCGTGCTTCAACCAAGACCAAGCGATGGACTGCGTCGACTTCGGCAACCTGCGCGAGCGGCTGAAGATGAACACCGTGGCCGAGAAGCTGAGCAGCCGGTATCTCGATCGGTTGTTGGACGAAGGCGGGATCGCGCGGGTGTGAGCGCGGTGTCTGCATGCGCGAACGTCCTCCGCGGCGGGCCGGTGTTGATCACCCGGCTGGCTCAGCGGCCGATGCCAGTCTGCCCAACCGCTACTCCGGCACGATCGAGATCGACCTCACCATCGCATCGAGCCTGTCGATGGACGGCGTGAAATCCGCCCCGTCCAGCGCTTCGAGGTCGGCGATGACGCCCGCGAGGTACGCGTCGTGGTCGCGCTCGGCCGTTTCGATGGCGGTGCCCGCGGCGCCCGCGTCTTCCGGCAAGCCGGCGGCCGCGAGCGGGAGGACCACCGACACGTAGTACGCTCCGTCGCTGGTGAGACCTTGGAACGTGTAGAACACGTCCGCGTTGGTCACGGGCTCAACACCGAGCTCGTGCTGCGCGAGGTAGCGGACACCAGTGCCACTCACAAACTCCAGGACGGCGGCCCTGGCATGGAAGAGCTCGGCCGCCGGGCCGTAGGGCAGGAACGGCAAGGGGTTCGCGGCATCGGCGGCACCCGGGATGGCGGCGGGCCGGCCAGCGAGCAGCTCCCGGAGCGCGGCGATCCGGCGGCCTGCTTCGGGGCTGACGGCCTCGTAGGCATCCACGCCATAAACCTCGATGACCGGCGCATGCCGCCGGCTGCGGACGGCGAAGCCGTCGAGCGTAAAGCGGATGTGCCGCGGCGCGGGCTCGCCGGGCTCGCCGCGCGGCGTGCGGGGCTCAATGGTCTCGGCGCGCACGGATGCGACGATGGCGGGGTCGTAGCGCAGCGACACGGGGTCGAGGGACGCGACCAGCCCATCGGTGAGCGCCGGCGGGGTGGGATCACTCGAGACGGGCGCCGGGGTCAAGACCGTCGGCGTCGATGGACTCGCCATCGAGGGTGCCGCGGTGCCGGTCGCCCCTGCCAGACCCGCCGACTCGGCTGGCACCGTCGGGCTCGCTGCACGCGCGGGTTGCGGAACCTGGCCCGGTCGATCCATGCCCTCGGGCACCTCGCAGCCCGTGATGGCGAGCACCAAGGTGATGGCCATGCCCGCGACGGCGCCGCGAAGGCGGCGCTCGCGGTCTAACAAGTGGCCGGGCTGAGGAAGGGCGCTGTTGGACTGCGTCATGGATGACCTCCGTTCGGCCGTTATTCTACCATTAATTCGATCGCCCGTGACCATCCAATGCCACGCCGTTCCAGATGCTCTCCCATGCGATCGCCGCCCTGCCGGCGGTCGGTCGATCCACACAGTCGCCGGCCCACACCGTCACCGATGGTACGGGTGGTTTTGGAGCATCGACCAGGCCCGATAGATCTGCTCGGCCACGATCACCCGGACCACGGCGTGGGGGAACGTGAGCCGTGAGAGCGACCATCGGTCGTCGGCATGCTCCACGCACGCTGGCGGCAGGCCATCCGGCCCGCCGACGAGCAGGCAGACATCGCGACCATCGCCGAGCCAGGCGGCGAGGTGACCGGCGAGGTCGTCGGTGGACCACGCCGTTCCCGAGCGGTCCAGCGCCACGACCCGCGCGCCGGCCGGCACCGCGGCCATCAGGCGCCGGCCCTCCTCGGCCACCAGCCGCGCCACGTCCGCCCCTTTGGCTCGTCGACCGGCGGGGACCTCCACCAGGCTGAGCGCGAGCTCGCGCGGCAGGCGACCGGCGTACATCGCCCAGCCCTCCGCCACCCAGCCTGGCATGCGCTCGCCGACGGCGACTACGTGGACGTGCATGGGGCGTGCAGCCGGGCGATCATGATTTGAGCGTTTGGATGATCACGGCACAGTGGCGCGGGCCAGACAGCTGCAAGACATCCCGCGCACCGATCACTCGCGTCCCACCGGGCCGTCATGGCGGGCATCCCACCGCGCGCGGACGATGTACAGCGGCCGTCCCTTGACCTCCTGGTAGATTCGGCCGACGTAAGCCCCGATGATCCCGAGCGTGATGAGCTGCACGCCCCCCAGGAACAGGATCACCACCATCAGCGACGGGTAGCCGGCGACCGGGTTGCCATACATCAGCGTGATCACGATGCGCACCACGCCGTAGACGAACGCGAGGGACGCCACCGCCAGGCCGAGCCACGTCGCGATCTGCAGCGGGGCCGAGCTGAACGACGTGATGCCCTCGATGGCCAGTCGGATGAGGCGCCAGTAGCTCCACTTCGTCGTGCCGGCCGCCCGCGGATCGCGGTGGTAGCCCAGGCTGTACTGCCGAAAGCCGACCCAGGCGAAGAGGCCCTTCATGAACCGGTTGCGCTCGCGCGCCTCGCGCAGCGCGTCGATCGCCGGGCGCGCCATCAGCCGGAAGTCGCCGGTGTCGGGCGGCATCGGCACATCCGAGAGGCGCTCCATCAGCCGGTAAAAGCCGCCGGCGGTCGTCTTCTTGAGCCACGTCTCCCCGGCTCGCTCGATCCGCGTGGCGTACACGACGTCGTACCCCTCGCGCCACTTCGCGACCATCTCGGGGATCAGCTCGGGCGGGTCCTGCAGGTCGGCGTCGATCGGCACCACGGCGTCGCCGACGGCCGCGTCGAGGCCGGCCGTCAGCGCGATCTCCTTGCCGAAGTTGCGCGACAGCTCGATCACCTTGACCCTTGGATCGCGCCGGTGCAGCGCGATGAGCCGATCGAGCGTGTCGTCACGGCTGCCGTCGTCGACGCACACGATCTCCCACGGCTCGCCGATGCCGTCGAGGACGGCGCGCGTGCGGTCATAGAACGCGCCGACGTTCTCCGACTCGTTGTGCATCGGCACGACCACCGAGATGCGGCAGCGGCCGCCGGTCGGCTCCGTCACGGGGCGACGCCGTCGTCGCTGGTCATGATGAACAGCGGGCGGTGGTGCAAACGGTCATAGCGGGGGCGCAGTCGATCGACGTGGTAGTAGCGGTCCACGTCCACGGCCTTGGCGGGGGACGTGGCCACCACCTCGATCGGGACGTGGTCGTAGTTGCCGTCGCGCAGGCAGACCATCCGCCCGTGGGTGCCCTCCAGCACCAGGTCCAAGGCCAGGTTGCCGTAGACCATCGGCACGATGGAGTCCATGGCGTCGGGGTCCCCGCAGCGGACCAGGTAGCTGAGCCGCTGCACGATGACGTCGAGGTGGCGGCCGGCGTTGAACCGCGGCGAGACCTCCCGCAAGCGCGCACCGACCTTGTCGCCGATGCCGCCGAGCTTTCGGTGGCCGAACACGTCCGTCTCCGCGCTCTCGAAGGTCATGTCGTCCCCCGCCATGGCCGCACCCTCCGACACCAGCACGACCGCGTAGTGGTCGGGGCTCCGTTGCCGGTCCTCGACCAGTAGCTCGCACAGCCGGGCGACGTCGAACTTGTGCTCGGGGATCACGCAGCGGTTGGCCGCGCCGGCCATGGTCGGTAGGAGCGCGGTGAAGCCGGCATAGCGCCCGAACACCTCGATCACCAGGAGTCGCTCGTGCGACGCGGCCGTGGTCCGGAGCGCATCGGTCATGTTGATGATGGCGGTGACGCACGTGCTGAACCCGATGCAGTACTCCGTCCCGGGCACGTCGTTGTCCATCGTCTTGGGAATCGCGGTGACGTTGACGCCTTCGCGGTGCAGCCGGACGGCATACGCGAGGGTCCCGTCTCCGCCGATCGGGATGAGGTGGTCGACGCCGAGGAAGTCGAGGTTGGTGAGCACGGCCGCCGTAAGGTCGTTGACGTCGTCGTGGTGGCGATCGCGCAGGTGCGGCGGAACGTCGGTGCGCGCGACGTGGCTCGGTGCCGTGCGCGCCGTGTGCAGGAAGGTGCCGCCGGTCCGGACGATGCTGCTCACCGCCGCCTCCGTCAGCTCCATGAAGCACCGGTCGTTGGCGGCGGCGTGGTCCGGCACCATGTCGATCAGGCCGGCCCAGCCCCGGCGGATGCCGATGACCCGATAGCCCTCCTCGATGGCTCGAATGGTGACCGCCCGGATGGCGGGGTTGAGGCCCGGGACATCGCCTCCGCCGGTGAGGATGCCGATGGTGCCCTTGTATCGCTTCAGATGCGGCATGCGTGTCTCGGGGGTGGCGTGCGGGCGCGGTGTCCGCGACGGGCTGCGAACGGCCGTGACGGCGCAGCCCGGCGCCGCGTTGTGATGTTATCATACGCCGCCGCGGCGGGGGCGTGAAACACCGCACGCCGCCCCGACGTCGAGACCGACAGGCTGAGGGCGTGACCACCGGTCGATGCTGCGACGGCGGTCGGGTCGCTGTTCGGCCAGCGCTTGGTCGGCGACAGGACCCATCTCATCGCGGACTGGCCGGTCCATTCGAGGCGGCCACGGCTGCGGACGCATCAAGGGAGCACCACATGGGGCCATTCAACGGGCGCGCGGGATCACGGCTGGCCGGCTGGTCGACGGTCGGCGCCGTCGTGCTGGGCATGGGTGGCCTGCTCGCCTTGACCGCTTCGCCGCAGGCGGAGCAGCCCCGCAGCTCGCGCATCGCCGTGTTCAACCCGGCCCGCGTGGCCGTCGACGTGTCGGTGACCTACCGCGGCGCCGACGGCGCCTGCGCCGGCCAGGTGATCGAGCACAAGGCCGGCAAGCAGACCGTGGCGGCGTACGACCTGGCCGTCTTCGACCTTGCGTCCGCCGCCGAGACGGGGCTCCCGGACGATTGCCGCGCCGCTGCCGTGATTCAGGCCACGGGCAGCGTGATGGCGGTCGTCGTCGACCAGACCGGCAAGGCCGAGGGCGCCGCCGCGTACGTGGCGGCGGGTGCCGCGTCCGCCGGGCTCCGCTTCGGCGTGCCGCGCTGGCGTAATGACGATGACCATCGTCGCTGGCGGACGCGCGTTCATGCCCTTAGCCTTGGCACGGGGCCTTCGCGCGCCAGCATCGTATTCTTCGATGCCGACGGCCGGCCCGACACGAGCTGCGGCGCGGCGTGCAATCGCACCATCCCGGCGGGCGGGGCCACGACGTGGCGCGTCGACGACATCGCCGGCCTCGCGGCCGGCAAGGGCGGCGGGTCCGCGATCGTCCAGGCCGACCAGCCCATGCTTGTCGTCGTGGGGGACGTCGCGGCGGATGGCGACGCAGACACCGCCTTGGCGCCCGCCATCCGCGCCGACGACGGTGGGGCCGACCCGTCGATGCCGTTGCTCGTGCCATGGGCGATGCTCGGGCGCGTGTTCGGAACGGCGGGGAGCGGCGCCGCCGCCGCCGAGGGCGATGCGGCCGCCGGCGCCGAGGGGGCGGGGACATCGACGCTCGTCGTGCAGGACCTCGACGCCCAGGCCCGCACGTCGGCGACCGCCGCCTTCCACCCACAGGGCGGTGGACCGCCGACGACGGAGAAGCTGCCGGTCCTCATGCCGGCGCAGGCGCATGGGCTGCCGCTGGCCGGCATCGGTGGTCTGGGGGACGGTCTGTACGCCGTGCAGGTAAGCGCGCCGCAACGCCTGGGTGTCTGGCAGGCGACGGATTGGCTGGGTACCGGCGGCCTGACCGTGGCCGGTCCCGGGGTGCCGGCGCTCGACCTCGTCGTGCCGCTCGTCATGAAGGCCTTCCAGGGCCACGCGTCGACGGTCTTCGTTCAAAACGGCGAGATCGACCGCCTGGCCACGGTCACAATCGAGCTGTTCTCGTACGGCGACGCCAAGGCCCTCGTTTCGGACACCCTCGAGATCCCGGCCGGCGGATCCGTCGCGCTTGACCTCGTGCGCGACGCGCGCTTCGCCGCCGTGCGGGACGGCATGCGCGGCTGGATGCGCGTGCGATCGATCAACCAAGCCACGCTGGCCGTGCACGCGCTCGTCGACGTCACGGACAGCCGTTGGGCCGTGTACGCCTTCGAGGCGCTGCGGCCGGGCGAGGCCGCCACGACCCTTTTCGCCCCCGTCGTCCACGCGCGGTATCTCGGCGACCAGCCGTCACCGACGGCCACGCCGCAGGCCACCGACACACCGCGCGACACGCCGACGCCTTCTGACACGCCGCGCCCGTCGGCGACGCCCACGACGGCGGCGACGGCCACGCCGACGCCGACCCGCCCGGGCCGAGAGACCGCGACGCCGACCGTGACCGACACGCCCGGCTCGGCGACCGACACGCCGACGGCACCGCCCGTCGAGACGGAGACCGTGACGCCGACCTGGACACCGACGCGCCCGCCGACGGCGCGCCCGTCGCCTGCCGTGGACAGCGGGTGGTTCCGGCCGTTTGGCCCCGAGGCGCCGGCCGCGCTGGCCCTCGACGACAAGGTGCGCCGGATGGGCGCGGCGGGCGACGGCGTGCGGTGGTTCCGCACCGACGAACCCGGCTACGACGACAAGGTCATCTTGATGGAGCGCGACCGCAAGATCATCCGCGTGTTCGAGAGCTTGCGCCGCGCGGTCGAGGCCGAATCGGCCCGCATCCGGCGTCAGGGATCGGTGCGCGATCTCTGGGAGGTCGACGGCGCCGGCCGGATCTGGATCGGCAAGGGGTTCTACGACGGCCAGCGCTGGACGGAGGTGGCGCGCGACGAGGACCTGACCGAAGGCGGGGCGCGCTACGAGGGCCGCGCCGTGCTCGACGCCGACGACCGCGCCTGGCTGCCCGTGCTGTCCACGGCGGAGTGCGAGCGCCCCGCCGGCTGCGCGCTGGCCGGCGTGCGGGCGTTCCGGCCCGACGGCCGGATCGCGCTCGACATCACGCTTTCGCCGATCGACGAGGTCGGCCGGTTCGGGCTGCCGCGGGTGATGCTGATGTCCGGCCGGCGGACGGGGCCTGGGCGAACGGTTTTGGCCGACCCCAATCGGCGCCAGGCGGATGGCTTGGCGCAGGCGCCGGGAAGCGAGACGTGGATCGTCGCGCCGGAGGGCCTGTTCCTTCCGCCGGCCACGGCGCCGGTCGCCTACCCGTCGCTCGAGGCGCCGCCGCCCGGTTCGACGATCCTGCGCAACGCCGGCTACGCCACGGCGTCGACCGTCCGGCCGGACGGCCGGCTGGCAGTGCTGACATGGGTCGAGATGCAGTTCCCGCGGGGGGTGACGTATCACATCTTCCTCAATATCTGGATGGGCGACGGTTGGGCAACGCCCCAGGATCTGACGACGGGCGCCATGTTCCGCGGTGCGGTGAAGCACGAGCGCGTGACGGCGGCGGCCTACGCCACCGACGGGA
Source organism: uncultured Anaerolineales bacterium (assembly GCA_964415605.1). Classification (GTDB taxonomy): domain Bacteria; phylum Chloroflexota; class Anaerolineae; order Epilineales; family Epilineaceae; genus UCB3. Next base: position 21,168 of record CAYQBA010000014.1, read on the forward strand.
CGCTCTGGATCGGCACGGCCTCGGGGCGTGTGGGCAGCTACAAGCTCGGTGTGTGGGGCTACACGTTCTCGAGTGCCAACAGCCCGCTCTCAGGCGAGCCGATCCGCGAGATCATGGTCGACGCCGACGGCTCGGTCTTCATCGCCACGGCCAGCGGGGTGCTCGGCTTCACACCGGGCCAGGAGCCCAAGCCGCGGCGCATCTACGCGCCGGCGATCTTCAAGAGCCAGACGCTGGCCCGGTGATGCCGGGCCGCAGCGCTGCCCGGTGGGAGACGGCGCGCCTGACCCTGGTCTTCGCTGGGCTCCTCGCCGGACTGTCAGCCGGGGGCTGGTCCACGCGCCAGCCGGTCCACGCCGCGCCGCGCTGGGTGCGCCACCCGATCGCCGACCGCGGGGTCATCGACGTCGGGGTCGACGCCCGGGGCACCCTGTGGGTCCGTTCGCTCGCCTTGCCGAACACCCGGTGGCGCACCGTCGACGACCCGCTCATCGGGATCGACGCGCACGGGAAGGTGCAGGCACGCGGCACCATCGCGTCGATCGTGGAACGAAGCCACGCGGGCGTCGTCCGCGCCGGGACCGTCGACGATGTGTGGGCGGTCGACGGTGAGGGGCGGGCTTGGGTCGGCGCGCGCTTCCACGACGGATCGCGGTGGACCGTCGTCGGGCGCGACGAGATCGGCCCCGACAGCGCGATGCGGCTGGAAGCGCGGGCGATCGTCGACGCGGACGGTCTCGCCTGGGTGCCGTTCACGACCGCCCAGGCCTGTCCGGGCACCGATCCATGCGATGCCCGGGGGCTCGCGGCGTTCGATGGCCGGGGGCGGCGTGGGGGGCTGACCTTCGAGCCGGCCTACGAGGCCGACGCGTTCGGGTTGGCCGACGTCCATCTGCTGAAGCCCACCGCAGACGCCGCGCCAGCGGCGGTCGGCCGCATGCGGCTGTACACGCTTCCCGACACGATCGGCGTGGCCCATCCTTGGCTCGGCCCTCCGGCCGACCCAGGCGGGCTGCGGAACGCCGGGTACGCGGGCGCGGCGGCCCGCCGCGCGGATGGCAAGCTCGACGTCTTCACGTGGGTCGAGGTCCAGGCACCGGAGGGGGTGTCGCACCACGTCCTCCGCAATCGGTGGGCGCCCGGAGCCGGGTGGGACGTTCCGGACGATCTCTCCGCCAGCCCGCTCTTCGAGGGCCAGGCCAGAAACGTCCGCCCGAGCGCGGCCGCCTGGTCGCCTGCGGCCCCTGGGGGAGGCGAGACGCCGACCCTGTGGCTGGCGTCGAGCGGCGGGGTCGTGGCGCGCTGGCGGGATGGCGTGTGGGATGCTCGATTCGAGGCCGCGGACATCGGCCTGCCGGCCGGCGTGCGCATCCGCGACCTGGCTGTCGGCCTCGACGGCACCCTGTGGCTGGCCGCCGACGACGGGCTGTACTCCTACGGCGAGCTCGACCCGATCGCCGTGGCGGAGTGGCGGGCGTACTTGCCGTACGTGGCGGCGCGGCGATGAGGGGCTGACCGGGTCCGACGCCTCGCGTGACAGCCCGGGGGGAATCCACGGGTTCGTCGGGGCGCGACGTCGCGGAACGTCGCCGGCAAGCCGGAAATGGCCGATCGGGGCGGCTGACGTTCAGCCGCCCCGATCGGGATGATCGCATGCCACGCCGGGCCGTCGGCGCTGGCGCACCCACGGCCCGATCGTTCCCGCGTCAGTCGTCGCGCCGCGCCGGCAGCACGGCCGGGGCGGGCATCGGCGTCTCGGCCGGCGGGCCAGGGTTCAGCTCGAACGTGTTCATCACGAGCGGCAGGAAAATGCCCTTGGGCTTGACCTTCACCGTCACGGTCGTCGTGGCGTACACCGGCGCCATGTGCTCGCCGTCGGCCGGCAGGTACTTGATGACGATCCGGTAGTCACCGCTCTTGGCGTACTTGTGACCGAACGTCTCGGTTTCTGGCAGGACCTTCGGTGCGTACGACTGGGTCTCGGCGGGCATCCCGTCGCCCCAGTCGATCTCGACGCCCTTGACCCGCACCTCTTCGGCCGTCTTGGCCACGTCGACCCGGATGGCGACCGAGTCGCTGTCGGGCACGATCCCGACGCTGCGCGCCGTGGCCCACAGGTTGTTGACCATGAAGTTGAACGTGTCGCCCATGAGGCGCGCCTGCGAGACCGTGCCTTCCGCGCCCTCGCCCACGCCCTCGAGCCCGAAGCCCCAGTACATGGCGTTCCACGCCACGTCGGCGGCCGGCGTCTGGCGGCCCGCCACGTACGTCCCGACCGCGTTGAGGTCGTCCTCGCCGTCCTCGGTCTTGACCGGGTAGCTCCACAGCGGCCGCGCGAGCGGCACGATGCGGTCCAGCACGCTCTCGGCCATGTCGATGTCGCCGAGGCCTACCGTGATCTGCGCCGAGGTGCTGGGGTAGTAGCCGTCGACCACCTTGCCGGAGTTGAACCGGTACTGGTTGCCCTCCGCCCCTTCGGGCGCCTTGGCGCCGGTGGAGATGTCGAGCGGGTAGGCGAACGGCCCCGGCGCGGCGTCGGGGTGGGGCCGGAGCACGACCTCCATCTCGGGCTCCTCCGGCCGCATGGGGAACGGCACGAGGAGCTTGCCGGACAGCGTGGCCGTGAGGACGGGCGTATAGCCGGCGAAGTAGCGCGCGAGGCACATCTCGCAGCCCAGGTTCTGGGCCGGGCCGTTCCACGCCCGCGGCCACGTGTCGGGCAACTGCGGCTGCGAGGCCTGGTTGTAGCGCGTCGTGCCGAGGAAGCGCCAGAATCCTTGCGTCCCCTGGCCGGCGATGAGGAAGTTGCCGCCGGCCAGCATGTAGTTCTGGTACTGGAACTGCCCGGCCAGATACAGCTGCAGCGACATCGGGCTCATGTTGGCGTTGAGGATCACCATACGGTGCCGGTACATCTCGGCGAACGTTGGATGGGTGGTCTGACGGTTCTCGAGCCCGTCGTTCGTGTCGCCCATGTTCCAGACCGAATACGTCAGGCCGAGGTCTTCGAACGCCTTGGTGTAGTGGCTGGCGTAGTTCTGGGTGTCGCCGTACGTCCAGTTGACGAGGAGCACGTCGCGCATGTCGGCCTCGCGCTGGACCAGCGCAAAGTACGGCACGCGCACGACCTGGTCGGTGCCCTGGCGCGCCAGAACCACATGCCCCCAGTGCTCGGTCTCGTCGAGGCCCTCGGTGTCCAACGTCAAGACGAAGGAGTTGTGAGCGCCCGGTGCGAGCGTGATCTCCGTGAGGTCCAGCTCCGGCACGGCATCGCCACCGCCGGGCTCGACCGTCAGCTTCCACGTCTCGAACTTGTCGCTGGCGCTCTCCAGGGCGATCTCGAGGTCGTCGGCGACGCCCTCGGGGACCACGCCGTAGCTCAGCTTTTGGGGCGTGAGGAACACGCCAGGATCCAGCGCGTGGCGCATGTCCAGCCGGCCGGGGCCGCCGTCGGTCGTCGAGGCCGGAACGGGGCTGGCGAGATCGCCGGTCACCACGGTCGGCGAGCTCGTGTTGATGATCGCACTCATCACCTGAGGCACCGTCCAGTTGGGGTGGACCGATCGGATGAGCGCGGCCGCGCCCGCGACGTGGGGCGACGACATGCTGGTGCCCGACAGGCCACCGAAGAACCGGGTGATCACGACCTGGTTGTTCTGGATGGCCGCGGACACCCGGCTGCTCAAGACGTTGGTTCCCGGTGCGCTGATGTCGGGCTTGACCCCCCAATCGAGACCCGGGCCTCGGCTGGACGAGCCGGCCAGGACGTCCGGCAGGTCGCTGGCGCCGCGGACGAGGCCGGCCTTGACCTTGACCGACACCGTGTTGTTCTGCGTGAGCCAATCCTGCAGGTCCACCCCCCCCCTGCGACCGATCGACCACACCGGGATCGCCAGGTTGGCCACCGGCCCGGGCACGCCGAGATACGCGTTGCGCGAGACGATGATCAGCCCCATGGCGCCACTCTGCTGCATGGCCGTCACGCGCGCCGCCAGCGCGCAGCCGCCCGCCACGGTGCCGTTGTCGTTGAAGTACACCACGACGGCGATCTTGTCCTTCGCGCCCGTGTCGGCGTTGCAGCCGTTGCCGGTCGGGACGAAGTACAGCTCGCCCTGGACGTCCGCCGGCGGCAGCGGGCTGCTGACGGGCGTGAGGACCAGGTTGGCGAGCTCCGCCGGCAGCTCGTCGCCCTGCGCCTCGGCGCCGATCTCGAACGAGCCCGTCGTGGTCGTGTTGCCGACGACGAGGATGTCGTCGGAGTACTTCCAGGCGCCGGACAGCGACGCGCGGCCGTTGCCACCGGCATTGCCGGACGACGCGACGGTCACAAGGCCCGCTTCGGCCGCGGCGGACTGCGCGAGGGCGACCGGATGGTGCCGGGGCCCGTCGATCAACCAGCCGGCATGACCTTGACTGATGTTGACGGCGTCGACCTTGTCGAGCAGCATCTGGTCGTAGACGGCGACGAACTCCACGGTGCTGCCATAGTTGCCGTAAAACAGGATGTGCGCGTTGGGCGCGACGCCACCCATGGTGATCTTGAGGTTCTGGCCAAACGCGCCGACGTCGTACGTGCCGTAGCGCCCCCCGGCGATGCCGGCCACGTGGAGGCCGTGGTCGCCGTTGTTGTGGGCCCACGGCGTGACGGCGGCCAGCGTGTCGGTCGTGACGTCCTGGTAGAAGACGCGGGTGGCGATGACCTTGTTGTTGGTCAAGAGCGCCTTGTCGGGGTACTCCAGCACGGTGCCGTCACGGCCGTGGAGCGTCGCGACCGGGAAGCCGTCCGGCGCGGGGGGCATGCCCGTGTCGTTGAACATCGGGTGCTGGGCATCGGCCCCGGTGTCGATGATGGCCAGCCGCGCGCCGAGCCCGGCCTCGCTGGTCCCACCGGCCTGCTCCCACGCCGCGACCGTGCCGAGCAGCGTGGCGGTCGAGTCAAGCTCGGGCTCGAGCTGCTCCTCGGGGTACACCAGCCGCACGCCGTCCATCTGCATCACGCGCAGCGCGTTGGCCGGCGAGAGCTCGACCGCGAACCCGTTCAGGGCGAGCTTGAAGCGCCAGTCCGTCTTGTGTGCCTCGGGTGCGATCGCGCGGATTCGGCTGAGGTAGCGCGTCTGGACTCGGTCCAGATAGCGGGCATAGGCCTGCGCCGCCTTGGAGCCCGCGTCGAGATGGACGTCCCGTTGCGGCGCCGCGGCATTGGCGGCGACGGCGTCCACGGCGGTCGGGGCGAGACCGGCAATGCCGCCTCGATATTGGGCGACGGGCGGGTCGGCGAGCACCACGATGTAGCGCCGGGTTGGCGACGCGGGTTCCGCCGCCTCGAAGGGGGCGTCGACCGCCGGCGCCGAAGCCGACGGATCGGGGCTGGGATCCACATACCACGGCGCAGCCGTGTCGATCGACGTCTCGATGGGCGTGGCCGAAGCCGAGCGGACGCCCGACAGCGACGCGACCATCGCCAGCGCCAGGAGGTGGCGCACGGTGAACCGGATGAACAAGCGTTGAGCCATGGATGCTGACCCTCTCTGTATGGTTCCAAGGAGCTGGATCGTGGGCGACTGGTGGAGATCTTACCAGATCGACTCCAGATGGTAAACTGGAGTCGAAAGCGAGGTCACGCGGTTCCGCCATGCCTTCTGCCGCGCTCTACGACACGGATGCCTATGCCACCGAGGTTGAAGCCGTCATCACGGCTCTCGGCGAGGCCGACGGGCGACCCTTCGCGGTGCTCGATCGGACGCTGCTCTACCCTGAGGGCGGGGGGCAGCCCGCCGACCGGGGCTGGCTGGGCGAGGTGACGGTGATCGATGTCCAGCGGGTCGGTGGGGAGATCTGTCATTTCATGGACATCGGCGCCCCGGCGCTCGACGATCTCCGCGCCGGCCCGGTCCAGGTGCGCGTGGACTGGGAGCGACGCTTCGACCACATGCAGCAGCACACCGCCCAGCATCTGCTGACAGCCGTGGCGGCCGATCGGTTCGGGTGGCCGACGACGGCCTTCCACCTGGGCGCCGACGTGGCGGACATCGAGCTCGACGTACCGGAGCTTGCCGCCCATGATCTCACCGCGCTCGAGGACGCCGTCATGGCGAAGGTGCGCGGAGCGCGATCCGTCTTCGCGCGCTGGGTCGAGCCCGAGGCGCTGGCGCGAACTGCGGTCCGCACGCGCGGTCTGCCGAAGGGCCACGCGGGTCCCGTGCGGCTGGTCGAGATCATGGGGGTGGACGTGAACACCTGCGGCGGCACCCACGTGCGCTCGACGGCCGAGATCGAGTCGATCAAGCTCCTGGCGACCGAGCCGATGCGCGGCGGGACGCGGCTGCACTTCGTGGCCGGCGGTCGTATGCGGCGTCACCTCGGGCGGCACGTCGCCCGCACGGCCGCGCTGCGGCAAATCCTCGGCGTGCCCGACGACGCGCTGCCGGCGGCCGTGGCCGACCGGCTGACACGGCTCGCAGCGCGAGAGCGCGAGATCCGGGGCTTGGTGGCCGACCTGGCCGAGGCCACCGCGATGTCACTGGTGCATGCTCCGGGCCCGATCGCCACCCTGCACGCCACGAACCGAGACATGGCGTTCCTCCAGGCGGTGGCGCGGGCGATTCACGCCGCGGATGCCCGGCGCTCGGCGCTCCTCACCGCGAGCGAGCCGGGCGGTGATGGCGAAGGTACCGGGGTGTTCGTGTGGGTCGTCGGCGACGGCGCCACCGCCGCGTCGGGCAGGGACGTCGCCGCGGTGGCCGGAGCGCTGGCGGCGCTGCTCGGTGGCCGTGGCGGCGGCACGCCACCGTTCTTCCAAGGAAAGGCCACGCGCTTGGACCGGCGGCACGAAGCGGCCGCCATGCTGGGCGCCGCCCAGGGTTCGGTTGGCGCCACCTCGGAAGTGCGTTAGCGGAACACCGCGCGGGAATCGATGGCCGCCGGCAAAGGGCTTCGCCCGATCACGACCGATCGTCGTCGTCGACCAGCAGTGTGTTCAACACGGTGCTGACGATGCTGATCACGATGCCGGCGACGAGCGCGGTGATGAACTGATCCGACGTCGCGCCACCGATGTTCAAGGTATCCGACAAGCGGTCGGTGAGCATCAGCATCAACGCGTTGATGACCAGCGTGAACAGACCGAGCGTCACCAACGTGATCGGGAACGTCAGGATGGCGACGATTGGCCGCACGAAGGCGTTGACGATCCCGAAAACGATCGCGACGACCACGAGGCCGGTGACGTCGCCGCCGATGTCGATGCCATGGACGAGTCGCGTGGCGACCCACAACGCCGCGGCGTTGATCACGATGCGAAGGAGCAGCTTCACGATCCTCCACCTCCTCTAGAGCATCATCAACACGCCCGCGATCTCGGCGATCACGGTCTTGCGGTCGAGGGCCGTCCGCGGGCTGTCGACGAAAACCTCAACCCGGAACGAGATGTAAGCGCCCTGGCTGGACGGGCGCTCCGAGATGCGGAACGGCCGCGCGTCCGAGGAGCCCCAACCACCGAGGACGGCGTTCAGGCGCTCGCGGAAATCATCGTCGTCCCGGGCGATGACGACGATGGGGTAGTACCCTGGGAAGACGTGCGCGGCCTCCATGGCCTCGATGATCTGGGAGTCGTCCACCGCCTCCGCGCGCGGTGGACGCACGACGGGGGGCGTCCGGCCGTCGGCGGGGGTTTCGGAGAAGGGGGGCCACATGGTAAGGATCTCCTTGCGAAACGGCGTGGGATCGGACGGATGGCGGCGCGCCGTCTACACCGCCCGCCTCTCCCGCAATCGTAGGCCAGGCAAACACCATGGGTCAAGCCATGCCGCAGGCGCACCGCTCTGAGCGCCGAGCGAGCCTCGACTCCCGGCTGGCCGAGCGGCCACCGATGGCGTGCGACCCGCGCGTCGCGTCAGCCGCCGCGTTCGACCTGCCGGGAGGCCTGGACGGCGCTCAGCACATGGCAGACCCATCCGAGCAGGCCGCCGGTTCCGATCCAGAAGCCGGGGGTCACGATGAGCCAGAAGATGCCCCAGACCCACCGGCCGGCATAAAATTGCCCGAAGCCGGGCACGAGCAGTGACAGCACCGCCGCCACGCCAGGGTCGCGTGGCCGTGCATGGGTGCGGCGATGGACGGCCGTGCCGTCGTTGGGTCTTTGGACCACGTGCATCACTCCTTTGCGCTGGGCGGAGGCGATCGCACTCGTCAGCATGCAACGCGATCGGGCCGCCGCGCGGCACCATTGGCCGGGGCCGTCGCGATGGCGGCCACATCCTTACTCTACGGCCGACGCCGGGTCAGGTTGCCCGCCCGCGGCGTCCAGTCAGGCCCGATGGCTCGATCGCGGCCGGCATCGGTTCGACCCGGTCTTCGCCACGACTGCGGGCCGATATGCCGCTCGCGCGCACAACCAGGGGCCTGCCCGCCGCGTACATCACTTCGGGCACCCAAGAATGGGCGCCCCTAGTCACCCCGGAGGCACACGATGAGCGAGCTTTCCTCGCGCCGCCTGCTTCGATCAAGAAGCGATCGGCGCATCGCCGGCGTTTGCGGCGGCCTTGGTCGCCACCTCGACATCGACCCGACCTGGATTCGCCTGGCGTTTGCCGCCTTGTTCGTGACGACGGGCACCGGGCTCGTGTTCTACATCATCCTGTGGGTCGTCATGCCTCTGGAGGCCGCGACGACGGACGCGCGTGCCATCGAATCCGCTGATTCGCCCGCGGTCGCCCTGCCGACCGTCCCCACCGCCGCGTTCACCGCGCATGAGGTCGACGCATGGAACCTGTCGCCAGCCGGCGTGAGCCCCAGTGGTGATCAGTCCCAGACCGCGGCCTCCGAGCGACCGGTCGAGGCCGGTTCAGGGGATACGTATCGGTAGCCCTGACGCCTGACGGTGCGGATGCTTCGTCCTCCGACCGGCACCTGGTCCAGGCGCTGGCGCAAGCGGCTGACCAGCTTCTCGACCCGAGTGTCGTGCACCAGCTCGGGGCGGTCGACGCCCCACAGCCGTTCCAGGATCTCCGCACGGGTGCATACCGCGCCGGCATTGCGATGCAGGAGCGCGAGCAGGTTGTACTCGAGCGCCGTCAGACCCGGCACCGCGTGGCCATCGACGATCACCATCCCACTCGTTGGGTCGATGACCACGGCCCGTGCCGTGGCCATCGGTCTTGAATAGGGCTTGCGGCGCCGTCCGTCGACGCCAGGCGCGGCGGCGGGCAGCCGGCCGAAGGGCAATCCGTCGAACACCGCGGCTCGCCCGACCTTCGCTGGCCCGATCGCCGTGGGCGTGGGAACGGCCGCCCACAGCGATCGTCGCTGTGAATGGCTCATGGCGGACGCGGCCGCATCCAACGGCCCCACGCGAGCCACGGCGGGCATCCTGAGCACGCGCGGCCGCCCGGGTTCCACATCGCGCAGCGGAGATGGCGCCGACGTCGAAGGCCAGGTCGACCTCAGATCGGCGTAGGGCCGGACCCGGCCCTCGATCTCGACCGAGGCAAACGCGGCATGCAACGGCGACCCGCGCCATCCGGCCAGGCCGCGCTCGAGATCGCGCAGGGATGGCTCGGTGGCGACGACGAACACGACCTCGGCCGGGGTGCGCCGCGTCAGCGCCGCCAGCCCGCTGAGGAACACTCGGCTGGCGGCCGCTTCGCCCGACGTGCCGGATTGGAAAGCCCACTCGAACTCGTCGAGCAAGAGGACCGGGCGGATGCCTTGCTCGGCGATGTGGTGCGCGAACGCCTCGACGGCCGTCACGTCGATCGCGGCACGATCGGTAAGCGATCGGGCGACGTCGTCGAAGCGCTCTCCGCCCATGCGCCGGATCAAGTGCGCCACCCGCCGCCAGAAGCGGTCCGTGCTGAACGGGGCAACCGCCTGCATGTCGACGTAGATCGGCAGATCGAGTGCCCCGGCCCCTCGGATGTCCGAGAGGCCGCCGCCAGCAGGCGTGGCGAGGGACCGGAGCAGGTGGGACTTGCCGACGCCAATCGGGCCGTGAATCGCCACGTGGCCGCCGTGCCGGGCGGAGAGATGCGCGCGGACGATGTCGAGCGGCTGGGCGCGCTCCCAGGGACTGGGTAGCCGTACGGTGGGGGTCGAGGCGGCACTGGCTCGCGCCGTCGCGATGCCTTGGGCTGGCATCATGGGGAGGTCTCCTGTACTTGCAAGATCGAGCTGGTTACATGGATAGCTTGCCGGCAGCGGGGCGAAAGCAAACCATTGACCGGAAAGCTCTACGCACCCCGCGCCTGCTGGGTTCACGGCCTGCCTGACGGCCGGGCGCACCACGGCGATGCGCCCGCCCACGTGCGGGGCGATGTCTCGCGGCGGCGCGGGCGAGCCACGCAGTATATGACACCGCTGGCGGCGAAAGGTTACATCCCCGCGGGCCAAGGTTCGTTAACGTATCGGCGCTGGGCGCACCGCTGGCGGCGGGGAATGGTCGTCGGCCGCCGGCCGTCGGGCCAGGTCATGGGCATGCCGCGCGCGGCTCAGCCCTCCAGAGCCGCGCCGTAGCGGATCGTGCCCGCACGCGGCGCTGACCCGGCGAGGCGCACCGTCCCCCCGCCGGGGGCGTGCACCAGCCACTCCGCCTTGCCGCGGTTGTCGGTCGGCGAGCTGCCAAACGTGACGCCCAGCTTGTTGGCGCGGCCTTCGAGGTGCCCGATCTCGACGACGGGCGTCCCGCTGCGCAGCGACGCGCCCTCCGGGAGCGTGATCGCGACCCGCACGGGGCGTGCCGCCTTGACCGTGCGGGCGCGCTGCGTGCCGCTGGTCGACAGAAAACCGGCGTTCTCGACGACGGCGCGCACGTGGTACACGTCGTCGCCCAACGACGCGATCTCCACGGCGCGCCAGGCGAGGCGCGGCGCCAAGGCCACGAACCCGATGGCGAAGTCGGCTTGTGGGGCGATCTCGGCCTCCAGAAGCGCAGGCGGCGGGTTGCGCCAGCTGTAAAGGTGGTTCCAGCCGCCGATCTCGACATGCCCGAGCTCGGGATGCTCGAACGGCTGCCATGTCACCAGGCTCTCCGGCGCTTGCGCGAGCACGAAGTCGAGGATCTGGTAGTCGTCCTCGATCGGGTGCTTGCGCATCCAGTCGATGAACTTCTTGTCCCGGTTCTTGTGCTCGACCCCGGCCGCCGTCGGGAGGTCCCACAGCTCCACGGTGAAGGCGAGGATACCGTTGTGGGAGTACATCCAATCGTCGAACGCGCCGCTGATGACTTCCTTGGGGTGATAGCGGAAGTCGTGATACACCGAAACGTTCGGGTAGCCCGTGATCTCGGTGCCGCGGTCGCCGATCGCCTGGTAGACCCAGAGGTCGTTGGTGTCCATCTCGGTGTCCGGCCGATCGCTGAACGGGCGCAGGATCGCCCGGCTGTAGGTGTGGAGGGTCAGCGCTCCGAAGACGTTGGGGTGGGTTGCCATGAAGTCCAGCACCGCGCGGATCTCGACTTCCGAGCCAGGATAGTCGCCGGCGCCGGTCTGCTCGCCTTCGGGGCGCCAGCCGCTCGGGAAGTTGCGGTTGAAGTCGAGTCCCTGGTGCGGCGGGGCGATCCGGATGATGTGGCCGTCGAAGTTCTCGATGCGCCCCTCGGGCAGCACGCGATAGTAGGTCGCGCCTTCGTCGTGGGGCAGGCGCTTGACCATGAGCCGCGGGTCGCGCTCCGACACCTTCCAGTCGCCCGCAGGGTCTTCGATCCGCATCTGCAGGATGCGCCCGTCGCCGTCGACGTCCTCGGCGTGCAGGCCGTCCTGGCGGTCGGCATACGGGTAGGGCCGGGTGCCGGACCTGAGAAAGCGCGGCTGCTCGTGCAGCGCCAGCGCCGCGCCGTCGGGGTTGAGGCGCGGCGCGATGTAGACGACTTGCTCGTCGATCACGCGGGTGACGATGGGGTCGTGGCCGTAGCGCGTCACCAACGCGTTCAAGATGTACAGCGCGGCCATCGTGCCCGTGACCTCCGTGGCATGGATGTTGGCGTCGATCCAAAAGCCCGGCTTGTCGAGGTCCGGGCCGGTGCTCTGGTTGGTCACCGTGATCAGCGGGATGTCGCGCCCCTCGAACGACCGGCCGAGCGTGCCGAGGCTCACGATGCCCGGATGGTCCGCCCCGATGCGCTCGAGCTGGGTCTGGAGCGCGTGGTTGTCATAATATCGGTCGAAGCGTAGGTTCACGGTGATTCGATCCTGGTATGGCTGGCAGGGTTGGGTGTGGTTTGGTGTATTACGGTCCGGTGCGGTGTGGACTGACGGTGCTCGGTATCCATCGCCGAGCCGGGAAGACCGGTGGCCCAAACACCCGCGGCCGCGCCGGAATTGCCGCGGGCGCGGATTCTTGGCGGGCCCAGGCGGGTGTGGTAAGTTTGCCCGAACTGCCGCCCAGGCCGCAATCCGCCGCGCCCGAACCCGCCAGGTGAGCCGACGCCATGCGCATGACCAAGCTGTTCTTCCGCACACTCCGGGAGATTCCGGCCGATGCCGAGATCGCCAGCCATCAGCTGATGCTGCGGGCGACGCTGATCCACCAGATCGCGGCGGGGATCTTCGACTACCTGCCGCTCGGGCAGCGGATCAAGGCCAAGGTGGAGCGCATCTTCCGCGAGGAGATGGACGCCATCGACGGGCAGGAGGTCACGCTGCCCATGGTCCATCCGGCCGAGCTGTGGCAGCGCACGGGGCGCTGGCAAGCCATCGGCAGCGACATGGCCCGGCTCAAGGACGCCGGCGGGCGCGACATGTGCCTCGGGATGACCCACGAGGAGGTCATGGCGGATCTGGCGGCGCATGTGGTGCGCAGCTACCGCCAGCTTCCCTGCATGCTCTATCAGATCCAGACCAAGTTCCGTGACGAGCGCCGGCCCCGCGGCGGGCTCATCCGGGTGCGCGAGTTCACGATGAAGGACGCCTACTCGTTCGACGCGGACCACGCCGGTCTCGACGCCTACTACCCGCGCGTCTACCAGGCCTACTTCAACATCTTCCACCGCTGCGGGCTCGAGGTGCTGGCGGTCGAGAGCGACACCGGGATGATGGGCGGGACCATGGCCCATGAGTTCATGGCCATCACGCCGGTGGGGGAGGACACCCTCCTGATCTGCGACGCGTGCGACTACCGGGCCAACCGCCAGGTCGCGGTCTTCCGCAAGCCCGATCCGGACCCCGCCCCGCCGGCGGCGCTCGAGACGGTCAGCACGCCCGACACGACGACCATCGAGGATCTGGCGCATTTTCTCGGGATTCCGGAGGCGGCCACCGCGAAGGCGGTGTTCATGGTGGCGACGGTCGCGGACGACGCCGATGGCAAGCGCGACCGACTCGTCTTCGCTGTCGTGCGGGGCGACATGGAGCTGAACGAGACCAAGCTCACGAATGTGGTCAAGGCCTTGGCGCTGCGCCCGGCGCAGGTGGAGGAGGTGCGCGCCATCGGCGCCGAGCCGGGCTACGGGTCGCCGGTCGGGATCCGGCGCGACGGGGTCGTGGTCGTCGTCGACGACCTCGTGGCGCGCAGCCCGAACCTCGTGGCCGGGGCGAACCAGGTCGGCTTCCACCTGCGCAACGTCAACCACGGCCGCGACTACGCCGCGGACATCGTGGCCGACATCGCCGCCGCCGCCGACGGTCACGGTTGCCCGCGCTGCGGCGCGCCGCTGCGGTCGGTGCGCGGCGTCGAGGTCGGCAACATCTTCAAGCTGGGCACCAAGTACAGCGTCGCCATGGACGCCGTGTACGACGACGAGCACGGCCAGGCGCGCCCGATCGTGATGGGCTCCTACGGCATCGGCACCGGCCGGCTGATGGCGAGCGTCATCGAGGCGCGCCACGACGACGCGGGGATGATCTGGCCGATCAGCATCGCCCCGTATCACGTGGCGCTCGTCAGCCTGGCCAATGATCGATCTTCCGAGGTGGCACCCGCCGCCGACGTCATCTACCGCGATCTCGTCGGCGCGGGGATCGAGGTACTCTACGACGATCGCGATGAGCGGCCGGGGGTCAAGTTCAACGATGCCGACCTCATCGGCCTGCCGGTCCGCGTGACGGTCGGCGGCCGGGGCCTGCGCGACGGGGTCGTCGAGCTGAAGATCCGACGCACCGGCGAGACGCGCGAGGTGCCGCTTGCGGACGTCGTGGCGAGCATCAGCGCCGCCTGCGAGGGCGAGTGGGCGTGGATCCGCGCCATGGTCCGCGACATGCCGCTCTCGGCTTCGGCCTAGCGCCCCGCGCCGCGGCACCCTGCGACATGCCACCCGTGGTCCCGTCGACGCCAGACCCGACGCTCATCATCCGCGACACGCGGATCGGCGGCGTGCCCGCCGACATCGTCATCGGCGGCAACCGGATTGCCGCGATCGAGGCGCCGGATCCCGGGCGGGTCGTCGACGCCGCGCGGACCCGGGTCATCGACGGACAAGGCACGGCGGCGCTGCCGGGACTGATGAACGCGCACACGCATTCGGCGATGGCCATGCTGCGCAGCTATGCCGACGACATGCCGTTGATGCCATGGCTGCGCGAGAAGATCTGGCCGTTCGAGGCGCACTTGACGGAAGCGGACGTCTACTGGGGCACCCGTCTGGCATGCCTCGAGATGATACGGACCGGCACGACGTTCTTCAACGACATGTACTGGTTCTTCCACGGCACGGCGCGGGCGACCGTCGACAGCGGCCTGCGCGCCGTGGTGTCGCCGGCGTTCATCGACCTGGGGGATCCCGATCGGCTGCGCGAGCAGACCGAGGCGACCCTGCGGACGATGGACGAAGCGCGCCGGTACCCGGACCGCGTGCGGTTCGCGCTGGGGCCACACGCCATCTACACGGTCAGCGAAGCCGGGCTGCGCTGGATCGCCGAGCTGGCGGCGGAGCACGGCTATCTCATCAACATCCACACGGCCGAGACCGCGGGCGAGGTCGACGACTGCGTGCGCGAGCATGGGCTGCGGCCGGTGCCTTACCTCGACCGGCTGGGCATCCTGTCCGAGCGGTGCCTGGCCATCCACGCGGTGCACCTCGACGACGCGGACATCGCGCTCCTGGCTGCCCGCGGGGCGCACGTGGTCCACAACCCGGTGTCGAACCTCAAGCTGGCTTCGGGCGGGCCGATGCGCTACCGCGACCTGCGCCGGGCGGGCGTCAACGTGCTGGTCGGGACCGACGGCTGCGCGTCGAACAACAACCTCGACCTCTTCGAGGAGCTGAAGTTCGCCGCGCTCATGGCCAAGCACGCGACGGGCGATCCGACCGTGCTGCCGGCGGACGAGGCGCTCGATCTCGCGACCGTGCACGCGGCGCGCGCCTTCGGCGTCGACGCGGGCGCGCTGGCACCGGGCAAGCTGGCCGACGTGATCCTCGTCGACCTGGGAGACCTGATGCTGTTCCCGGGCCATCATCCTGCGGCTGATCTGGTGTACAGCGCCCACGGCCGTGCCGTACGGACGACGATCTGCGACGGGCGGGTGCTGATGGATGGCGGCGTGATCGCCGACGAGGCCGAGATCCGGGCCGAGGTGAGGGCGCGGCTGGCGCGGTTGACGGCGACCTGAGCCACGCCGCGTGGCCGCCTGGCGATCGGGATCGGTGCCGCGGCGGGGAAGCCCCCACGCCGTGTCGTCACCTCATCGGTCTGGTTTGCAGCGACACCGTGCCCTGCGGAGGCGCGTGGCCTCACGGAGACGTCCCCTTACGGAGACGCCCGCAGCTCCACGCCCACGACGCCGCCATCGGTCACCCTCGCCGTCGCCGCGACCCGTCGCCCGGCCACGATCGCCGACACGACATAACGTCCGGCCGGCGTGTCGGCAAAGAGGAAGTTCTCCTCGAAAGCGGGGCTCGGGTTCACGTTGCGCGGTGGGTAGGTGGTCGACTGGCCGACCCATCGCTCTTGACCCGATGCCTCGACCGCGTACAGCCCCAACGTGATGCCCGAAATCGGGCGTCCGGCCGCGTCGACCACACGCCCGACGATGGTTCCGTGTCCCGCGAGCGGGGCCAGGAACAGCTCGGCGTTGCGCGTCCTGCCGTAGTCGGCAGGGGAGGGGCCGACGCGAACCTCGAGGTGGAGGTGGGGCCCGAGCGCCACCCCGGCGGATCCGACGCGCGCGATCGTGTCGCCCCGCGCGACCGCTTGGCCGACCGCCACGGTCGTCTCGCTGACATGGCCGTAGAGGCTGAAGAGCGGCAGCCCATCCACGGTTTGGGGATGGCGGAGCACGACCAGCCGTCCGTAGAAGTCCGGCTGCGGCCCCCAGCGGTCCGGGTCGAGGTCGAGCCCCGCGAACACCACCTCGCCGTCGGCGATGGCGAGCACGGGCGTGCCCATGGCGTTGCCGATGTCGACGCCGTGGTGGAGGAGATAGGCGCCGTCGGCGGTGGTCCCATAGGGATAGAAGCGGCTCGCGCGCGTCTCGTTGGCGGGAGCGAACGGCCGTCCAAACGTGAAATACGGCGCGGGGGCATCCACCATCACGCCTTCGACGGCTTCGCCCTCGCCCACGGCGCCAGAGAACGCCGGGGCCGGGCTGGGCGTCGGCGTGACGGTGGGCATCGCCGCGGCCGTGGCCGTCGCGTCACGGATCGCGACGGCCGTCCGCGTGGCGGCAAGGCGCGCCCCCGCGGTGGCGGTGATCCAGCCCGGCCCCCACGCGGACGAGGCCCGCGGGGCCGGCGGCTGGTAGAATCCCATGGCTCCAGCGGCCGACAAGGCGAGGATGAGCGCCGCCAGCTGCCCGACGCCCGGGCCGTCGGGATCGGAGGTCACGGGCGGAGGCGGCAAGGCGGGGCGGGCCAAGCGGAAGGGTACACGGACATGGCGGAAGAGTATACGGGCACGAGCGAAGATCGCACAGCCGAAGATGTGGATGCGCCGCGTGGCGCCGCTACCGCCGTCGACACGGCGGTGGCGGCAACGGTGGTCATGACCACGCGCGAAGCGGATCAGCCGACCGGCGCGGCACGCGAGCCGCTGCGGATCGACATCCTGACGGTGCTGCCGGACATGTTCGTCGGCCCGTTCGACCACAGCATGATCCGGCGGGCGCGCGAGGCCGGCATCGTCGACGTGCGCGTGCACGACCTCCGCCAGTGGACGCACGACCGGCATCGCACCACCGACGACTACGCGTTCGGCGGCGGCGGGGGCATGGTCATGAAGCCGGAGCCGCTCTTCGAGGCCGTCGAGGACCTCCTGGGCATCCCGCCGCTGCGGGCCGGCGAGGGCCGCGTGCCGCCGCATCCCGTGGTGATGATGACGCCGCAGGGCCAGCGCTTCGACCACGGCCTGGCGCGCGAGCTGGCCGGCCACCCCAGGCTCGTCGTCTTGGCCGGCCACTACGAGGGGTTCGACGAGCGGGTCCGGCTGCACCTGACCACGCACGAGGTGTCGATCGGCGACTTTGTCGTGACCGGCGGCGAGATCCCGGCGATGCTCCTCGTCGACGCTGTCGCGCGGCTGCGCCCGGGCGTGGTCGGGTTGGCGACGGCAACGGAGACCGACTCGTTCGCGGCAGGGCGCATCGAGCACCCGCACTTCACGCGGCCGGCCGACTTCCGCGGGTGGCGGGTGCCGGACGTGCTGGTGTCGGGCCATCACGGCGAAGTCGAGCGCTGGCGCCGCCGCGAAGGCCTCCGGCGGACATTCGAGCGGCGCCCGGATCTTCTGGACGGGTTGGAGCTGACGCGTGAGGAACGCGCCTGGCTCGCAGAGTGGCGCGGGGCGGCCGCGGCCACGGCGTAAGGCCCGCGCACACCGATGGCGGCGGCGAGGCATCCATGGCCCGATGCCTCGCCGCCGTCGCGCCAGGGCCACGCCAGGCTTGACCCGCGCCCTGATCAGGCGCTACATTTGTGATTAGATTACTTTGAGAAGGGTCATTCTCACAAGTTATGCATGTTCGGACCTCTGAAGGACAGGGTGGAGCGGGGTTCGTCGCGCGGCGCACGCAGTGCATGCCTCCGTCGTCACTGACCGGCGCCGTGGCCGAGCTCACCATGACGGCAGTCGATCACGATGATTGATGGACGACGTGGATCGCGCGGCACGACCGATGCCGACAGGATTGCCGCCGGTCGGACGCCAGACGCCGGCGATCCCGCCCGCCGCGGCGCCGGCGCGTCCGGGCTGCCCATCGTCCCCGCCACCACCACGATTGATGCCGCCGCCGCCGTCGTGGCTGTCGCCGCCGCCGATCGCCTGGGCTCGAACCACCCGGTCGATGTTTATGTTCAGCGCCTGCGCACCGCGGTCAGCCGCCAGACCACGGAGCGCAAGCTCGACATGGTCGCGCGCGTCCTGGACGAGCTGTGGCCCGGCTCGGTGCAGCTCGACCATCTGCGCGGCGAACGCTTCGGGGTGCCGTGGCTCGCCTTGACGCCCGTCGCGTGCGAGCGGCTGCGCAACGCGCTGGCCGACCGCTGGGCGCCGGCCACCGCCAACGCGGCGCTCGCAGCCATCCGCGGCGTGCTCCGGGCGGCCTGGCTCGCCGGCGCTTTCGATGCCGACGGCCGTGATCGGCTGTTCGAGGGGCTGCGTGCGGTGCATGGTGATCGTGTTTATGTAAAGCGCTCGACGGCCCCCTCCCCCGCCACCGGCGAGGATGTCGCCGGTGCGACGGCCGTGTCCCCCGCCCGCGCCTCCTCCCCCACCCTGTCGCCGGCGCTGCTCGAAGCCTGGATGGATGACGAGGCCCCCGGCGAGGTGGGCCGGCACCTCGAGCCGGCCGAGATCGAACGGCTGTGGTCCTGCGCCGCCGACGACCCGAAGGCTGCGCGCGGCGCTCGCAACCTGGCCGTGCTGGCCCTGCTCTACGGCTGCGGACTTCGCGCGGGCGAGGCGGTGGCCCTGACCCTGGCCGACGTCGAAACCGCCGAAGAGCCATCGGTCAGGGTATTCGGCAAGGGGCGCAAGCGCCGCACCGTGCCGATCCCCCCCGCGGCGGAGACGGCGATCCAACGCTGGATCGTGGTCCGCGGCCACGCCCCGGGCCCCCTGCTCTTGCCGGTGCTCAAGAACAACACGCTGCTGGTCGCGCGGGCGGGAGGCCGGCCCGCCCGCCTCTCTCCACAAGCGCTGACGAACGCGTGCCTGTTCATGGCGGAAGCGGCCGGAGTCGCGCCATTCCGGGCGCACGACTTGCGGCGCACGTTTGCCGGACAGCATCTCGACGCCGGCAACGACATCGCGACCGTCGCCCAGCTCATGGGGCACGCCAACGTCACCACGACCTCACGCTACGATCGGCGGCCGGATCGGGCCCGGCGCGAGGCGCAAGGCCGGCTGTGGGTGCCGGAGATGCCGGCGCGGGACGAGGCGGCCACGCCCCATGTCGGTTGAAGCGCGGTCCGGCTACGGTCCGCAGCCGCCGGTCTGGAACTGGGCGATGTTTCGCTGGTGCTCTTCGAACGTCTCGGCGAACACGTGGGATCCGTCGCACGCCGCGTCGTTGGCGACGAAGTAGTGCCACGGGCCGGGCTCGGCGGCGACCACGGCCTCGATCGAGGCCAGCCCCGGGCTCGCGATCGGCCCGGGCGGCAGGCCCGGATTGCGGTAGGTGTTGTACGCCGAGTCGACGTCGAGGTCGACCGTGTAAAGCGGCCGCTTCCACCAGCTGTTGGCTTCGGGCTGGAAGCCGAGCGCGTACTGCACGGTCGGGTCGGCATTCAGGATGTACGGTGCTTCCGCCAGCCGATTGAGGAACACGCGGGCGATCTTCGGCCGCTCGGCGGCCAGGGCCGCTTCTCGCTCGACGATCGACGCGAGGGTCACGACCTCGTAGAGGGACAGGCCCGTCTCGGCCGCCCTTGACCGGATATCGGACGTCACGCGGGCCTCGAAGGTGGTGAGGAGCGTGCGCAGCACTTCCGCGGCTCCGGCCTCGGGGTCCATGCGGTACGTGTCGGGAAACAGGTAGCCCTCGAGCCCCGCGCCGGGCGGCCGATCGGCGACGGCGGGAAACGCCGCGCCGGCGGCCCCTTCGCCGACCAGGCGCAGGAACTCGGTGCGCTCGACGAGGCCCAGGTTGGCCAGGATCGTCGCGACCTCCTCGCTGCGCTTGCCTTCGGGAATCGTGACCGTCACCGACTCGCCGGCGGCGACCATCAACGTGGACAGGACGTCCTCGGCGGTCATGTCGCGCCGCAGGGTGAACGCCCCGGCCTGCACGCGCGTGTCGAGGTTCCGGACGCGCGCGAGAAGCCGGAAGGCCTCGGCGTCCCGGATCAGGCCGGCGGCCTCGAGCCGCGCCGCCACCGCGGCCAACGCCTCGCCGGGACGGACCTCGAACGGCACAGGCGCGGGATCGCCTCCGGGCGGCGCCAGGCTCGCCGACGCCTGTTCAAGCCGCCACGCCAGCACGCGGTCCCTGACCGCTCCCATGGTGCCACCCAGCCCGGACACACCGCCCTGGATCGCCGACATCGCCGCCCAGGCGGCGGCTCCGCCCGCCACGAGCACGGTGAGCGCCGCCACGATGAGCAGGCCGCGCCCCCGCCCCGGCGGCTGGTCGGGCGCCGGGGGCGTCTGTTCGGCCAATCGGCGCAGGTGTGCTTCACTGGATGGGGACATGCTGCCTCCCGTGCCTGGTGACGGCGTGTCGCGGCTCAGGCCTGAGACCGCAACCACTCCTCGAGGATGATGGCCGCCGCCTCGGCGTCGATCGCGGCCTTGTCGCGCCGCGTGTCAACACCGCGTGCCCGCAGCCGCGCGATCGCCGCCTCGGATGTGTATGACTCGTCCCAGCGCGCGATCGGGACACCAAGCCGCGCGAGCTCCGGCGCCAGCCGCGCCACGAAGGCGTCGGTGGACTCGGCCTGTTCGCCGCGGTCTCCCGACGGCAGGCGCGGGTCGCCGATGACGACGCATACCGGTGCCCACTGCGCCACGCTGTCGACCACCGCCGCGCAAGCGTCGGCGCGCGCCCGATCGATCGTGGTCAGGCCACGCACCGTGATCCGCAGCGGGTCGCTGATGGCCACGCCGATGCGCCGCTCGCCAACGTCCAGCGCCATCACGCGGCCTGGGGTCATCCCCGCATGGCCCTGACGCGCGCGGGCACCGATGCCAGCGCCGCATCGAGCGCTCCCGCGTCGCGGCCGCCCGCCTCGGCCAGCGTCGGGCGCCCCCCGCCTCCCCCACCGAGGTCCGCCGCCACCTGTTTGATGAGCTGGCCGGCGTGGAGCCCGAGCCCCATGAGGTCGTCGGTGACCGCCGCCACGACCCGCGGCTGCCCCTCGATCACTGCACCCAGGACGACGACCCCCCGGCCGAGCTCGTCGCGCAGGGCATCGACCTGCGTCCGCAGCGCGCCGGCATCCGCCGCCGCGACGCGGGCAGCGAGCACCGGGACGCCGTCGACGTCGATGGCCTGATCGGCCAGGCTCCCGGCCTGGGCGCTGGCCAGTGCCGCGCGGGCGGCTTCGAGCTCGCGCGCCAGGTCGCGGTTGCGCGCCTGCAGGTCGTCGACCCGCGCCCCGATGCCGTCGAGCGTCGGCGTCCCGAGCCGTGCCGCCAGATCGCGCAGACGTCGGAAGCGCTCGCGCCCCAGGCGCTCGGCCCCGGTGCCGGTTTGCGCCTCGATGCGCCGGATCCCGGCGGCCACGGATGACTCGGCGGTGACAACAAAGCTCCCAATCTGCCCCGTGCGCTGGAGATGCGTGCCGCCGCACAGCTCGCGGCTGGCGCCGCCGCCAATGTCGATCATCCGCACGACGTCACCGTACTTCTCGCCGAACAGCATCATGGCGCCCATCTGGCGCGCCTCGTCCAGGGGCATCAGCGACCACTGGACGTCGAGGTCGTCGCGGATCAGCCGGTTGACGGCAGACTCGACGCGCTCGATCTCGTCGTCGGTGAGGGCCGCCAGGTGCGCGAAGTCGAACCGCAGGCGATCGGGCGCGACCAGCGAGCCGCGCTGCTGGGCGTGGGGGCCGAGGACGTCGTGCAAGGCACGGTGCAGCAGGTGCGTGGCGGTGTGATTGCGCATCACGTCGAGCCGGCGCTCGGCGTCGACCCGTGCGGTCACGTGATCGCCACGCCGCAGGGTCCCGGACGCCAGAATGCCGTGGTGGACCGTCACCCCAGGCACGGGGCGCCGGGTGTCGGTGACGCGGAGTTGAGCACCTCCCGCGCCCTCCAGAACGCCCGTGTCGCCGACCTGCCCCCCGGATTCGGCGTAGAACGGCGTGCGGTCCAGCACGACCTCCACGACCATGCCCTCGCTGGCCTGCACGACGGGGTGGCCGTCCGCCAGCACCATGACGACCGTTCCTTCGGCCTCGACCGTGTCGTAGCCGAGGAACGTCACGTCGTCGAGCCCGAGCCGCCGATAGGCGTCCTCGTGCGCGGCCACGCCGAAATGGCCGCTCGACCGCGCCCGATCACGCTGGGCGGACATGGCGGCCTCGAACCCCGCGTGGTCGATCCCCAGGCCGTGCTCCTCGGCTACGATCCGGGTCAGGTCGGGGGGAAAGCCATAGGTGTCGTACAGGCGGAACACGTCGTCGCCGGGGATGGCCCTGGCGCCCTCGCCCTCGAGGCGCGAGATCACCTCGTCGAGGATCGCCAGGCCGCTCTCCAGCGTGCGCGCGAAGCGGGCCTCCTCCACCGTGATGACCTCGCGGATCCAGTCGGCCTTCTCGCGCAGCTCGGGGTACACGTCGCCCATCTTGTCGATGACCGCGTCCGCCACGCGCGTGAGGAACGGGCCGTCGAACCCGATCATCCGCCCGAAGCGCATCGCCCGCCGCATGATGAGGCGCAGGACGTAGTTGCGCCCGTCGTTGCCGGGCAACACGCCATCGGCGATGAGGAACGTCATGGCGCGTCCGTGATCGGCGAGCACCCGGTATCCGGTCTGGTGCTCCAGCCGATGGGCGTCGGTGTGCGCGAGGAGCGTCTGCACGCGGTCGAGGAGCGGGCGGAAGAGGTCGGTGTCGTAGTTGGTGTACACGCCCTGCCGGATGGCGGCGATCCGCTCCAGGCCCATGCCCGTGTCCACCCCCGTCCGCGGCAACGGAATGCGCGAGCCGTCGGCGGTCTGGTCGTACTGCATGAACACCAGGTTCCACACCTCGAGCCAGCGGCCGCAATCGTTGTCGAGCGCCACGGAGCAGTCGGCACGCCCGCACGTACAGCGTTCCGCGCCGAAGTCGTAGTGGATCTCGCTGGTCGGTCCGCACGGGCCGGTGTCGGCCATCATCCAGAAGTTCGTCTTCTCTCCCATCCGCAACACACGGGCCGGGTCGACCCCGATGTCGTTCACCCAGGCGTCGAACGCCTCGTCGTCGTCGCGGAACACGGTGAAGACCAGGCGGTCCGGCTCGATGCCCATCTCGCGGGTCATGAAGGCATACCCCAGGCGGATCGCGTCGCGCTTGAAGTAGTCGCCGAACGAGAAGTTCCCGAGCATCTCGAAGAACGTGTGGTGGCGCGGGCTGGGGCCGACGTTCTCGAGGTCGTTGTGCTTGCCGCTGACACGCATGCACTTCTGCGCCGTCACGGCCCGGCGGTACACCCGCGACTCGAGCCCCAGAAAGGCGTCCTTGAACTGCACCATCCCGGCATTGGTGAACAGCAGCGTGGCGTCGTCGGGCACCAAGGCCGCACTCGGCACCACCGTGTGCCCGTGGTCCTCGAAGAAGCTCAGGAAGCGTTGCCTGATCTGCGCGCTGTCCATCCGATCGACCTCCCGTTGCGCCGTGGCGCCAATGAAAATGCCCGCCCCCTTTTGGGGCGAGCATCCGCCCGACCGCCGCCGGCGGCAACTATAGGCCGGCGTGGAGTGTCGGGCAAGCACGGGAGCGCACGCTGCGGCCCCGGCGCCGTGGGCGTCAGAGGCCAGGGCTGGGCGCGCCCACGGCGGCCAGGCGCATGCGTAAGAGCGCCGGGGGCCCATTCCCAGCGCTCTTACGAAGGAGAGAGGCGAAGCGCCCGTGCGGTGCGGCGGTGAAGTCGGCGACGTGCCGAGCGCGTTCGTGGTCGAGCATACCGGAGATCCACGAAGCAACCACGAACCTTGGTTAAAGGAATCTCGAAGTCCTGGTGAACTTTCCTTGCCAAACGCTGGCCGACG
>CAYQBA010000015.1:0-44462 GCA_964415605.1 uncultured Anaerolineales bacterium
GGCCGCCACCGCTGCCCCTCCCTCCAGCCCGACCGGCACGCGCGTCGCCCCAACGGCGTCGCCGACGGCGGTCGCCACCGCCACGATGACGGCCGACCCCGGACCGGGCGACACGTCGACCCCCACGCCCGCCGCGACGGCGACCGCCGCCGGTGCGCCGGCCGGGTGCGGGCCGGCTGCCACGTTCGACGCGGGGCGCGTGCCCGCCGCCGAGGTCTTCGTCGCGCCGAACGGGAACGACCAGACCGGCGACGGCTCGGCGGCGCGCCCCTTCGCCACCATCGGGCGCGCTGCCCGCGCGGCCCGCCCGGGCACGGCGATCCGGCTGCGCGCCGGCGTACATGCCGGCGGCGCCTTCGTCGAGAACCTGCGCGGCGCGGCCGACGCTCCGATCTGGCTCGGGGGCGCGCCGGGCGAGGCGCGTCCGGTGATCGAGGGCGGCGGCGAGGCCCTGCACCTCGTGCGGCCGGCCTACCTCGTCGTCCACGACCTCGAGGTGCGGCGCACCACCGCCAACGGCATCAATGCCGACGACGGCGGCGCCACTGCCGACGCCGCGGCCGCCCACCACCTCGTCTTCCGCGGCCTGGACATCCACGACGTCGGCGGCACGGGCAACCAGGACTGCCTCAAGCTCTCGGGCGTCTACGACGTCGACGTGCGCGAGAGCGCCTTCCGGGCCTGCGGCGGCGGGGGCTCGGGCAGCGGCATCGACATCGTCGGTGGCCACCGCGTCCGCGTCGCCCGCAGCCGTTTCCAGGGCATGGCGGGCAACGCCGTCCAGGCCAAGGGCGGCAGCACCGACATCGAGGTGTGGGCCAACGAGATGCGCGACGCCGGCGGACGGGCGGTCAACATGGGCGGCTCGACCGGGTTCACGTTCTTTCGCCCGCCGCTGGGCGCCGTCAACGCCGAGGCGCGCGACGTCCGCGTGATCGCCAACGTCATCGCCGGCGGTGACGCGCCGGTGGCGTACGTCGGCTGCGTCGACTGCCTGGTGGCCCACAACACGCTCGTCGACCCCGGGCGCTGGGTGGCGCGGATCCTCCAGGAGACCACGTCGCGCGACGGCTTCACCTTCCTGCCGGCGAGCGGCGGCCGCTTCGTCAACAACCTGATCACGTTCAAGCGATCCGGCCTGTCGACGTTCGTCAACGTCGGCGCGAACACCGCGCCCGAGACGTTCCGGTTCGCGCGCAACCTGTGGTACGCCTCGGACGCGCCCGCCCGCAGCCAGCCGAGCTTGCCGGTGCCGGAAGAAGGCGGTATCGTCGGGCGCGATCCCCGGCTGGACGCCGCGTTCCGGCCGGGGCCCGGCAGCCCGGTGCTGGGGGCCGGCGCGCCCGTGGCCGGTGTGCGCGGCGATGCCGCCGGGCGCTGCTACGCCGACCCGCCGAGCATCGGCGCGTTCGAGGGACCGTAGGGTCGACGAGAGGAGAAGCCATGAACGACGCAGATCCAGCCGCGGCGGACAAGCGGGCGACCGGCCCGGCCGCCCGCCCGATCGGGGCCGGCGTCCGGATCGGGCACGTGCACCTGAAGGTCGCGGACCTCGAGCGCGCGCTCGGGTTCTACGGCGGCGTGCTGGGCTTCGACCTGACGCAGCGCTACGGCTCGCACGTGGCCTTCTTGTCCGCGGGCGGCTACCACCACCACATCGCGCTGAACACCCTGGAGAGCCACGATGGGCCGCCGCCCGCGCCGGGCACCACCGGCCTGTACCACGTGGCCATCCTTTACCCGACCCGGGCCGAGCTTGCCGACGCGCTACGGCGGGTGCTGGCGGCCGGCATCCGCCTCGACGGCGCCACCGACCACGGCATCAGCGAGGCGCTTTACCTGCGGGATCCCGACGACAACGGCGTCGAGCTGTGCTGGGATCGCCCCGCCGCCGAGTGGCCGCGTACGGCCAGCGGCGAGCTGGCGATGTACAACGCGTGGCTGGACGTCGAGGACCTGCTCCGCGAGCCGGCGCCGGCGTGATCGGCAAGCCCACAGGCGGAGACCTCGGTTCAGCGCGTTGACGGCGTGACCCGCCGTCTCCGCGCCACCTCGACCAACCTCCAGGAGCCCAATCCCATGCCCCCGTCTCCATCGCCCGCGCCGACGGCATCGCGGCTCGACGGCCCCGCCACGACCGCCCTGCGGGTGGTCTTCGATCTCGGACCATGGTCGACGCCCGACCACCCCGCCTGGCAGGCCGCCTATGATGCGCGGGTGGCCGACGCCGCCGCCAGCGGCCGCCCGCTGTACGGCGTGCTGGACGCGGGCCTCGCGCCGACGCCGTGGACCGCCGCGCTGGCGGAAGGGCCGCGGTCGGTGCTGGTCGACGAGGCGCGCCACTGGATGGACGCCTGGGTGCGCCACGCGGCCGCGGTGGTCGCGCGCTACGGCTACTCCGACGGCGTGGCCGTGTTCGAAGCGCTGCCCGGGATGAACGCGCCCACCGGCCCCGCCGGCGAGCCCCGCCTGCACGCCAGCCGCTGCGCCTACCTGCTCGGCCAGCTGCGCGCGGCCTGGCCACGGCCGGGAGGCTCGGCGCCGCGGCTCGTCGCCGGCGCGCTGTGGGGCGGATTGACCGGTCGCGCGGCGGCCTTGGCCTACGCCCGGCGCGTCTTCCGGTCGGGGCGCTCGACGCACGGCTGGCCCGCCGGCATGGGCGCCGTCGACGCCTGGGCGTTTCACCCCGACATGTCGTCCGACCCCGCCGGGGACGAGGTGCGCGCGCTCGCCGGGTTCCTCGGGCGCCGTGGCGCCGGCGTGCCGGCGGTCTACGTCTCCGGCTTCCGCGTCGCCGGCCGCGACGCGCGGGCGGCCGGCACCGTGTTCCCCGGCGCCTGGTTCAACCGCGCCGCGGCCGACCCGGCCATCGCGCTCGCGGCCGGCGAACGGCTCGCCGATGGCCCGGTGGGGCCGGCGGACGAGCCGGCCGAGCCGGCCGCCGGCCCCAGCCCGACTCGGCTTACGGCGCTGGAACCGACGGACGCCGCGCCCGCGGTCGGGGCGTCCGGGGGCGACGCTGCGGCGCTCCTGGCCGAGGAGATCACGTGGAACGTCGTCGTCGACGCGGCGGAGCCGCTCGCGGGCTTCACCGTCGCCGACGCGATCCCGGCCGCCGACCCCGCCGCGTTCCGCGGCGCCGCCCTCGAGGCTCTGCTCGCCGACGGCTTCGACCCGCCTGTCGGCGACCGCGCTGCGGCGGCGTGGCACGCGTACAAGTGCGACACCGTGCTGTGCGACGAGGCGTACCATGCCGATCCGAAGCTCCGGGCCTGGCACCCCGGCGAAGATTGGAACGGCGTCGGCGGCCGCGACACCGATCTCCGCGACCCAATCTTCGCCGTGGCCCACGGCCGGGTGGTCACGGCGCGGTCCTTCACCCCGAGCTGGGGCAACGTCGTGCTCGTCGAGCACCGCTTGCCGGATGGGACCACGGTGTGGTCGCAGTACGCCCACCTCGACAGCCTGGCCGTGGCCGAAGGCGACCTCGTGGCGCGCGGCCAGCGGATCGGTGCGATGGGCAAGGGGGCCAACAACGTGTACTTCGCCCATCTCCACTTCGAGATCCGCCTGACCGACCTCCCGGCCAACAACTGGCGGCCGATGGTCGATGACCGCGACCAGGTGTTGGCGCACTACGCCGCCCCGCGCGCCTACATCGATGCCCGGCGGCCCGGCACGCTGGTGGCCGCGGCCGGCCCGGCCGTCGTCGTCGACGCCGCCGGCACCGACCCGGCCAGCGGCCGCTTCGAGCGGAGCGACGTGCCGAACTGGTTCGACTCGGCCGCCGGCCTGAACGGCGGCGCCGTGTTCACGTTCGCGACGGCCGGCGCCGAGGCCAACGTCGGCACGTGGACGGCCCACTTGCCCGGCGAGCGCCGCTACCTCGTCGCGGCGTTCGTCCCCCGGCGCGACGCCACCACGCAGAACGCGGTCTACGCCGTCGGTCATGCCGGCGGCGAGACGCAGGTGCGCATCGACCAGAGCCGCCACAGCGACGCGTGGGTGCCGCTCGGCCAGTTCACGTGCCGCGACGCCGGCACCGTCCGCCTGTCGGACCTGACGGGCGAGGCCGACGCGCTCCGCCGGCGGGTGTGCTTCGACGCGGTGCGGTGGCTACCGCTGGCATGAGGCGCTGATCGGCGTGCGCTGCCCGCGGCCCGGAGGTCGGCGCTCGGCCCGCCGAGGCACGCGGGGGATGCGTCTGCCGGGTCATGGCCGAGCACCCACGTACGTGAGTCCGGCCACGCCCGTCGCGGCCCCGGACGATCGCCGAACGCGTTTTGGACGCTGCCGGAACGCCGCCCGGGTATGGTGTGCCGCGCACACGCCGTCCCGCGCCACGCCCGCAAGGAGCTCGCCGTCATGCATCGCCGCATCCCCTTCCGCCTGGCCAGCCTGATCACCGTCGCCACCGGCCTGACCGCGGCCGCCGCCAGCGCCCAGGCGTACGCACCGGCTCACCCGATCCTCTTCGTCACGCAGGTGCCCGTCGGCAACTTCGGCACGGTCACGAGCGCGTTCGGCAACCACGTCGCCAGCGCGCAGCAGGCGCCGCGCGGCGGCGACCTCGTGCTGCGCTATCCCGACGGCACGCTGCGCTTCCTCACCCGCGAGGCCGGTTACGGCGACGACGGGCAGCAGGGCGCCAACGCCATCGCCGTCCGCGAGCCTGCCGTTCACTGGAGCGGCCAGAAGGCGCTCTTCTCGATGGTCGTCGGCGCGCCGACGCTGCGCTACCAGGTCAAGACCTTCTTCTGGCAGATCTACGAGGTCACGGGCCTCGCGCCCGGGCAGACCGCCGTCATCCGGCGGATCGCCGGGCAGCCGGCCACCTTCAACAACGTGTCGCCGATCTACGCCACCGATGGCCGCATCCTCTTCACGTCCGACCGGCCGCCCAGCGGCGCGGCGCACCACTACCCGCAGCTCGACGAGTACGAGTCGTCGCCGACCGTGGCGGGAATCTACGGGCTCGACGAGGCGACGGGTGATCTGACGCTGCTCGAGCATGCCCCGAGCGGCGCCTTCTCGCTGTCGATCGACCACCATGGGCGGGTCATCTTCACCAAGTGGGACCACCTCCAGCGCGACCAGCAGGGCGACGCGCCGAGCACCGCCGCCGCCTACCGGGCGTACACCTTCGCCAGCGAGGCTGCCGACGCGCCGACGACCACGAGCCTGACCGGTGCCGAGGTGTTCCCCGAGCCGCGCACCCAGAACGACCCGGCCTACGCGCCGTCGCTCGCCCGCCATTCGTTCAACCACTTCTTCCCATGGGAGATGAACGAGGACGGCACGGGCGAGGAGACCCTCAACCACGTCGGCCGCCACGAGCTGGGCGGGAGCTACACCGACGGGAGCGTCGTCGGCGACCCCAACCTGTCGTATTACGTGCCCGAGCACCTCCACGCCAACCGGCTGCGGATCAACGGCTCGGCCGGGCTGCTCCACTTCCGCGAGGACCCGGCGCAGCCGGGCGACTTCCTGGCGACCTACGCCCAGGAGTTCGGCACGGCTTCGGGCGGGACGCTCATGCGCCTCACCGGCGCGCCCGACGTCAACGCCGACCAGATGCGGCTCACGGCGGTCACGCCGACCGGGGCCGACGCGCAGGTGCCGCAGGCGACCGGCTACTTCCGCAACCCCCTTCCGATGTCCGACGGCACCCTCGTGGCGGCGCACACGCCCGCCACCGGCCAGATCACCAACCTCGGCTCGACGGAAGCGCCGAGCTGGTCGTATGCGTTTCGCCTGAAGGTGCTGACGCGCCAGGGCGATTTCTGGGCGCCGGGCGCGAGCCTGACCGCGGGTATCTACAAGCGCGTGAGCATGTGGACGCCAGACGTCCTGGCCACGTATGACGGCCCGTTGTGGGAGCTCGATCCCGTCGAGGTGGTCGCGCGCCCCGTTCCGGCACCACGGGTCTCGACGCTGCCGGCCGTCGAGGCGGGCGTGTTCGGGCAGGCCGGCGTCGACCCGGCCGACTTCCAGGCAGACCTGCGGAGCCGGGGGCTCGCCCTGGTCGTCGCGCGCGACGTGACACAGCGCGACCGGGCGGACCGGCAGCAGCCTTTCAACCTGCGCGTGCCTGGGGGCACGGCGTCGATCGGCGCGGCCGGGGCGATCTACGACGTGGCCTATCTCCAGGTCTTCCAGGCCGACGCGCTGCGCGGCTACGGCGACCCCGCCCAGCCGAGGGGCCGCCGGCTCCTCGCGCGCCCGATGCACGGGCCCGGCGTCTCGCAGGCGCCGGGCGCGCCACCCGGGGCCGTGGCGATCGCGCCGGACGGGTCGATCGCCGCGCTGGTGCCGGCGCGGCGTGCGCTTTCGTGGCAGCTCACCGATCCCGCCGGCGCCGGCGTCGTGCGCGAGCGCAACTGGATCAGCTTCCAGGCCGGGGAGATCCGCGTGTGCACCAGCTGCCACGGCGTCAACACGCTCAGCCAGACCGGCGATCCGGCGCCGGACCAGCCGCCTGCCGCGTTGGCGGCGCTGCTGGCGCAGTGGCGCCAGTCCAACGGCGGCGGCACGGCGGCGCCGACCATGCCGCCGACGGCGGTCCCGACCAGCGCGTCCACGGAGGCCCCGACAGCCGCGCCGACCTTGGCTCCGACGGCGGTGTCGACGGCGACGTCGACCAGCGTGCCGGACCCGACGTCGACCGTGGCGGCCACGGCCGTGCCGACGGCGACACGCACGCGGACGGCCACCGCCGCGGCCACGGCGACGGCGAGCCGGACGGCGACCGTCGCCGCCACGGCGACACGCACGCGGACGCCCACGCTTGCGCCGACGGCGACGTCCACCCGGACACCGACCGCCGCCGCGACGTCGGCGGCCACGGGCGGGGCGCCGATCGAGCTGACGGCCGCGCGGGACGCGTGGATCGATCAGCTCAGGCTGGACCAGAACAAGGGCGCCGACGCCACGCTGCGCGTTCGCCCGCCGGCGGGCGGGCTGGAGCGGCGCGCGCTGGTGGCGTTCAACCTGGCCGCGATCCCGGATGGCGCGTGCATCCGCTCGGCCCAGCTCAGGCTCCGCCTCACGTCGGTGGCGAGCGCTTCGCGGGTGCTCGCGGCGCACCGCCTGACCCAGGCATGGATCGAGGGCAGCGGGAAGTCCCGGAGCGGCGTCACGTGGCGCACCTTCGACGGCCTGGCGGCCTGGCCAGTGGCCGGCGGCGCCTTCGCCGGCACCGCCAGCGCGACGGCGGTGACCGGTACGACCAGCGGGGTCACGCTGGCGTGGGACGTCACCTCGGACGTGGCGGCCTTTGTCGCCGGCACGCTGGCGAATCGCGGCTGGGTGATCAAGGATGCGGCGGACGCGGCCGGCGGCGAGCTCCGCTTCGCCTCGCGCCAGCACGGCACGCCGGCGGCGCGGCCGCGCCTCATGGTGACGGTCGGGTGCGGGCCGTGAGGCGGGGCGGCAATGGATGCCTGGGCGGGATGCCGGCGGCGTCCCGCCAGGCGCCGGGCCCGCGCACGACATCGGCGTGCTCGACCGCGACCAAGGGCAGGATGGCCCACGCGCGCGTGGCGGGCGGCGGCGCCGCCGTCGTCGGCGCGGGGGTTCTGACCGCCGTCGGGCCGGCCGTCGGCGTCGGCGCGCCCGGCGGAGCCGTGGTGGGCGTCGCCTCGGCGGTCGGGCCGGCGGGCGCGTCACGCCGCACCGCGTAGAGATAGGCCGTGTAGCGCCCGTCGATGACGATCCGGTTGCCGTCCCGTTCGACCTCGACCGCGCGCGGGATCCCGTGGATGTCGAGCGGGCGGGCCGACGTGACCGGCGGCCCCTTCAGCGCGATCACCGCCTCCACCGGCTCGAGGAGCAGCGGCGGCCCGCCGACGGCCTCGAGGCGCGCGCCGTCGGCGCTGTAGCGCGCGCCGGTCTGCCGGTCGCGCGCCAGGGCCGTCACGAGGATGTGTCGCGACCGCTCGAGCGGCTCGGCGTCGAGCGCCGTCAGGATGAGGCTGACGAACGCCGTCCGGACGTCGACGACGGCCGCCGGGAGGTCGAACACGCGGCCGCCCGCGAAGCCGATGACCGCCTGCGTGCGCGCCGCCGCGACCGTGACCACCCGCCGCCCGGGATCCCACGCCAGCTCGCCCGTCGTGCTGCGGATCCGGCCGGTCGCGCCGTCGCGAAACGCGCCCCAATCGACCCGTTCCGAGAGGCCCGGATCGGGCTGGATCCGCACCGACACGCGGCCGATGGCCAACGCCTCCAACGGGGTCGCCAGCCGGTTCGCGGCCGGGTCGTCGCGCCAGCCAAGCCCGACGGGCTGCGACGCGGCGTCGACGCCGCCGAAGATGTGGCTCGGCGCGAAACGCATGGCCGCGGCCGCGGCCCCGGTCGCGATGTCGCGTCGCAGCACGCTGCGCGCCAGGGCCGGGAACTGCCCGATGAAGTGTGGCGTTTCGGTGACGTAGGCGTCCATGTCGTTGGGCCAGCCGCCGCCCATCCGCGGCTGGCTCGCCGAGAAGTGGGTGCTGGCATCCCAGCCCTGGAGACCCAGGCCGTAGAACGCGACGAGCGGCGCGATCTCCGCCTTCCATTCGTTGGGCGGGCTCTGGGTCCACTCCGACAGCATGAACGGGCGGTCCTCCACCTGCTCCATGCCCGCGCCAAGGATGCCGCCGCCCGGCGTGGCCAGGTGCGAAGCCGCGCGCACCGCCCCGGCGGCCACGCGGTGCGGCGACTGGCTCGCCTCGGCGTGTCCGCCGAAGTAGCGATGGCGGTCGATCAAGTCGGCCGCCGTGTCGGTGTAGACGTTCGCCAGGCTCGCGGCCGGCCCGCCGGCCTGCCACGCCGTGCTCACCGTCACGCCCCGGAAGCCGAGCTCGCGCAGCCGGGCCACGCGCTCGGCGAAGTAGGCGTGTTGCCGCGCCGCCAGGAACGCGATGAAGTCGCCCATCCGCCGCCGCTCCGCCTTGTTCTGCGACGGGCCATCGGCCTGCATTTCCCAGGCCCCGTAGATCGGCATCCTGCGGTTGCCGAGCCCGTCGCCCGGCCGGCTGCCCCGGTCCGCCGGCCCCCAGGCCCCGAGCAGCGCTCCATCGTCGCCGTAGCGGTCGCGCAGCCAGTCCGCCCACATGCCCTGCAATGCCGCCTGGTGGCGGTCCAGCGACCGGTCCCCGTCGCGGCCGGCGGCGATGGGGTTGAGCGGGTAGTGCCAGAAGATGCTGTCCTCGTTGTGGATCTCGACGATCGCCAGGGCTGGATCGTCGACATAACGCAGGCCGGTGTAGGGGTTGCGGTGCGTCAGCAGCGCTGAGAGCCACGCCCACTCGGCCGCTTGCAGGCCCGGCATGACGTTGACGAAGCCAGCGGTGTGCTTGCCCCGCGTGCCCGCCGGCAGGTTCCAGGCCGTCGCATCCGGCAGCTCGGCGTACAGATCGGGCGGGTAGCCGTCGTCCGCCGTGAGCACGTGCGGGTAGAACGGCGACCACTGCATGTAGATGCCGTTGGCCTTGAGCGCGGCGAACCAGCGGTCGAGCCGATCGAGGCGCTGGGGATCGAGCGAGCGCGCTCCCGTGGCGGGGTCGCGCGCCAGGACGCCGAGAAGATCTTGCACCGGGTGCAGCCGCACGAGGTTGATCCCCTGGCGGGCATACCAGCGCGCCTGGCGTTCGATGACCGCCTGCGAACCGCCGATGCCGGCGTTCACGCCCCAGAACACGGCGGGCGTCCCGTCGGCGAAGCGCAGGCCCGCGCCGTCGCGACCGACCGGCCCGTGCGCGCCCGCCGGCCGGGGCACGAGATCGCCCGCGTCGGTTGCCGACCGCGGGTCGAACGGGTCGTCGGCCGGGATCAGCGGGAACCAGTCGGCCGGGCCCGGGTTCGCGGGTACGTCGCCGGGGCGCAGGGCGCCCGATGGGTTCCAGTCGCCGGCCGCCACGGCGACGACGTCGAGGCCGCCGTGCACCTCGCGACCGCCCTGCCGCGCCGGGTGACCGGCCAGCCCGATGACGATGGTGTGGCGGCCGGCGGTCAGGTCGAGCGTCGCCGCGCGGTACCACGCGAGGAAGCGGATGTCGATCCGCCCCGCCGTGAGCAGGTTAAGGTGCTCACGGCGGTCGCTCTCGGTGTCGACGTCGATGCGCGGTCCGCCGTCGAGCCGGTGCCACATCCGGACGGTATGGCTGCTCGCCCGCAGCCAGAGCGTATACGACCCGGCCGCCGGCGCGTCGACGCGGTACTCGGCCTCCACCTCGCGACCGTCGTTGGCATAGTGGGCCAGCCAGTCGCCGTCGCGCGCACCCGGCTCGCCCGGCGACAGCAGGTCGCGCCGGATGCCGTCGCAGCAGTACCAGCCGTGGCGGTTGAACGTCGTGCGCGCGGCGGCTTCGCCCTCGATCCAGACCACCACCGGCCCGGTGGCGGGCTGCGCCAACGTCCGAACCGGTGCCTCCCCGCCCGCGGCGAGGGCGAGGCCGCCGATGGCGACGGCGATGCCGGCGGCTGCGCGGGCGCGGCGCGGATGCGTGGCGGCGAGCGGCATGGCGGGCTCCGGGGGCGAACGGCGGGCAGCGGCGACTCGGGCCGAGTCTACCATGCCGTGGATGCCCCGTCGACCGCGGCGGTGCCCGCCCTCAGAGCGGCTTGAACTGCTCGAACGGCTGCAGACAGGCGTGGCAGTACAGGATCACCCGGCAGATCGTCGGCCCAAACGGGTTGGCCACGGTCGTGTCGGTGGAGCCGCAGAACGGACAGGCGACCGGCGCGTCGGGCGCGGTGACGGCGGTCGCCTCCGCGATTCCCTCCGCCAGGTCGAACCCGCCGGAGCAGGTGTCCGGTGGCCCGGAACCCGCCGAGGCGGGCGCCGTCGCGGTCAACTCGACATCAGCCCGGAAGGCCCGCCGTGCGGGCGGCGGAGGCGCCAGGCCGATCGACCGCATCCGCGCGCGGGCGGCCGGGGCGATCCGGTCGCTCGTCCACGGTGGATCGAGCACGACGGGCACGTCGACCTCGGACGCGCCCAGGGCCCGCACCCGGTCCGCGATCTCCGCGCGCATGACGTGGAGGGCCGGGCAACCCGTGAACGTCGGGGTGATCGCCACCGTCACGCGATCGCCGTCTACCATCACCGACTGCACGATGCCGAGCTCGACCACCGAGACCACCGGGATCTCGGGGTCCTTGACGTCGTCGAGCGCGGCCCACACGGCGCCAGGCGTGATCGTCGACATGCCGACCTCCTTGCTACCAGACGGCTTCCGGATCCGATCGGTAGAGCCCTTGCATCGCGTCGAGAAGTGGCGCGAGATGCTCGGTGTGCGCGCCACGCCGCCCGCCCTCGACCGCCGGCACCGTGGGCCGCCAGCCGCCGCCTTCCGGCTCGGCCGGGGGCTTGAGCCCCGCTGCCTGGAGAAACGGCACCACCGCGGCCAGCCAGCCGTCCCGCAGCGCGGAGGACGGCGGGACCAGCCCGCGCGCCACGAGCGCCGCCTCGCCGTCGGCCGGCTCGAACAGGCCGAGCGCGAACGGGAACAGCTCGTCGAGCGCGCGCTGCAGCCGGCCCTGGCTGTCGGGGTTGGCGCGCCCCAGCCGCTCGACGTACGCCCGGCCGTGGAGGATGTGGTACTTCTCCTCCTGGCGGAGCTTGGCGGCGGCCTCGGCCAGCGGCGGCCACGGGCTCGCCGCCAGCGCGCCGTAGCGGATCGTCTCGGCGACGTCGAACAGGTACTGCCGCATCAGGCTGAACGCATAGTCGCCGCGCGGCAGCTCGACGAGCCGTGCGTTGCGCCAGTCTGGCGCGTCGCGGAGGAACGCGATCGCATCCGGCGCCGGCTCGCCGCAGTGCTGGTGGAGCACCGCGTACCACACCTGCGCGTGGCCCAGCTCGTCCTGTGCCATGCTGCTGAACGCGATGTCCTCCTCGAGGATCGGCCCGAGGCCAGTCCACTCCGAGTCGCGATGGCCGAGGAGCATCTCGTCGTCGCCCATGGCGTACAGGTAGGCGCGCAAGGCTGCGCGCGTCTCGTCGTCCACCGTTGTTGCGCCGCTCGCCAGCGCCATGGCGGGGTTGGCTGGCACCGTCGGGGTCACCCCGCACCTCCCTTGCCGCGGATCACCTGGTCGGCCGCGTGGAGGACCGAGTCGACATGGTGGTCGTCGTCGTCCGTGGCCGCCCCGGCCGTGCCGCCGGCGTGCCCGTGGATCTTGTGCTTGCGCAGGCCGTGGAAGCCGCCGGGCTCGCGGTACATCTTGTCGGTGGTATGGACGAAGACGTCGGCGTCGGCATAGTCCGTGGCGTGGATGCACGCGGCCGGCACGACCCACAGGTTGACGCAGTCGCCGCGCCGCGCGTAGGCCTCCTTGGCCAGGACCAGCGCGACCTCGGCGTCGGGGGCGTGCAGCGAGCCGACGTGCCGGTGGTGCTCGCCGCGATGCTCCTGTTGGAAGACCTCCCAGACCGTCCATTCGGTGTCCGCATCGGCGTGGCCGGGATCGTGCTGGCGCGCGAAGCCCAGGCGCTGGTGGTACGGGTCGAAGTGCCATTCGCGCGTGTAGCTCGGCATGTCGCCGCCGAGCGCGCGGACCTCGGGCGATGGGTCGTTGGGGTCGCCGTACACGTCACGCCGCCCGCGGGAGCAGGTCCCGCTTCTCGAGCGCGGTGCGGAGCCACGAGCCCTCCTCGTACGCCAGCCGCCGCAGCGCGAGGCGCTCGCGGTTCATCGGCCCGTCGCCGTTGATCACGCGGAAGAACTCGTCCCAATCGGGCTGGGTGATGACGTACTCGCCGGTGCCGGGCTCGCGCCGGAGACCTTTGTCGGGGATCTCGAGGCCCAGCTCCTCGATCTTCGGGACGAACTTCTGGAGCCAGATCTGGCGCTGCTCATCGTTGGTCTTGGGCTTGACGCCCCAGCGCTGCAGGACCTCGGTGTGGACGCTCTGCCGGTCTGGCGGGCCGAAGAACATCATCGTCGGCCACCACCAGCGGTTGAACGCCGCCTGGCACATGGCGCGCTGGGCCGGCGTTCCGGTGGCGAGGGTCACGACCAGGTCGTAGCCCTGCTTGAGGTGGAACGCCTCCTCGTAGGTGATCCGCTTCAGCGCGCGGCCGTACGGGCCGTAGGACCCGGTCTGCATGATCGTCTGGTTGACGATCGCCGCACCGTCGATCAGCCAGCCGACCATCGCGATGTCCGCCCACGTCTCGCACGGATAGTTGAAGACGTTGGAGTACTTGCTCGTCCCGTTGATGAGCTCTTCGATCATCTCGACGCGCGGCTTGCCCAGCGTCTCGGCCGCCATGTACAGCAGCTGGGCGTGGCCGACCTCGTCCTGCACCTTGGCGATGAGCGCCATCTTGCGCTTGAAGCCCGGGGCGTACGGGATCCACTGCCCTTCGGGCAGGGCGCCCATGAGCTCGCTGTTGGCGTGCTGCTGGATCAGCCGCGTCAGCTGCTGCCGGTAGCGGTCCGGCATCCAGTCCCCCGGCTCGATCTTCTCGCCGCGCGCGATGCGGGCTTCGAACAGCTGGAGCTGGGCTTCGTCGCTCGTCGTGGTCATCGGGTGTCACTCCTGGGGTCGAGGCTGGGTGGGGCGGTGGGCGGCGGCGCGTGGGCCGACGTGGCGCCCGCGGCGGGCGGCCGGCTGGCAAGACCGCCGAGCAGAACGGCGCAGAACGCGTCGGCCAGGCTGTCGGGATCGAGGGCGCCAGCGGGGTCGTACCACTGCGGGATCCAGTTGCACGCCGACAGGCACAGGCGCGCGGTGAGCCGCACGTCGACCGCGGCGAACGCACCGGACGCGACCCCGTCGGCCACGATGCCGCGCCACACCGCCTCGTAGGCGTCGCGCCGGGCAAGGACCTCGGCCAGGCGCGGCGCCGGCAGATGATGCCAGTCGTGGAAGTAGACCTTGGCCGCGGGGAGGTTGGCCGCGATGACGCCGATGTGGGCGCGCATGGCCGCCCGCAGCCGCGTCTCCGGCGCGCCGTCGGCCGGCACGCGGCGGATGGCGGCTTCGAACTCGTCGGCGGCGCGCAGCACGATGGCCTCGAGGACGGCCTCCTTGCCCGAGATGTGGGCGTAGAGGCTGCCCGCCTGCAACTCGACGGCACCCGCCACCTGGCGCATGGTCGTGGCGTGATAGCCGCGGTGGCTGAACAGACGTTCCGCGGCCGACGTGATCTCGAGCAACCGGGTGTTGTCCACGGGGGCTCCCTGGCGGAAAACGAACGCTTGTTAGCGTCAGAGTATATGACCCTGACCCATGCCCGTCAAACGAATGGGCCCAGTGCGGGCTGCAGCGCGCACCCCGGGCCATCGTACAACGATCCGCGTGGGGCCAGGGTCTGGCGCCGGGCTTCCCGCTTGTGAGGCGCGGCCGGCACCACGCGGTCGGCTCCAGACGCCAAGCGGGGGACGAGTGCCCGCCCCTCGTCCCCCGCCTCGCGTCCGTTGATGGGTATCCGACGCGCCGACGCATCGCGCCGCCGGCCGCTCGGCTCAGCCGCCGCCGCCACCACCGGCATCGGCCGGCGTGGCCGCCGCGTCGCCGGCGGCACCTTCGCCCTCCGTCGCCGCGGGCTCGCCCTCGCCCTCCGCCGGCAGCAGCTCGGGGCACTCGTCCTGGGTGACCGCGGTCCGCAGACCGACGTGCTGGCCGTTTCCATCGCTGGTGATGAAGAGCGCCGTGTCGGCGGTCTTCGAAACGTACGGCATGGCGGGCATCACCGTGGCATCGTCCCGATTCGGCCCGACGGGCAGCGTCGTGAGCTGCGTGAGGTCGCCGCCCGGGGCGTGCAGCCGCACGGCCTGGCCATCCCAGAGGGTCAGGAAGTGCTCGTCGTCGCCGAACCCGCGCAGGTAGACCGGCTCGCCGCGGATGCCCAGGAGGCGCGTGAGCTTGGCGCCACCGCCGATCTCCTTGCCGCCCTTCTCGGCGGCGACGCGGCGGATCTCGGTGTCGGTGAACACCGAGTCGGCCGTCGCGCCCTCGGCCCCGATAAGCGGGGTGTTCATCACGAAGAGCGACTTGCCGTCGGCCGCCCAGGCCACGTGCGGGGCGGTCGTGTTGCTCATGGTCCGGACGTGGGTCAGCTTGCCGTCGGCCACCGCGAGGAGATCCAGCGTCTTGCGGCCGATCTGGGCCGTGTTGTCGTCCTGGACCACCGCCAGCTGCGTCGAGTCCGGCGACCACACCATGCTGATCAGGCCGCGGTTGGCGACCAAGGGGGTGCGGCGGACGTTGATGCTGGTCTCCACCGTCGGCAGGTCGTGCGTGACAACCGCGTTGCCCGACTTGTCGCGCTCGTAGATCAACAGGCCGTTGTCCTGGGCGTTGAAGTCGAACACCCGCAGCTCGCCCGCGCTGCCGACGATCGCCGCGACCTTCGAGCCGTCGGGGGACAGCGCGAACGACACCACGCCCTCGGTCTTGATCGGATCGTTCACCGGCACCACGGTGAGCGTCTTGTCCTCGATGCTCAGCGTCGAGCCGGCCTCGGGCACCGAGCCCGTGTACAGCTTGGCGTGGGCGTTGCGCATGGTCTTCATGTCGACCGCCACCACGAATCGGCTGCCCGTCTGGTCCATCTGAAGATCGACCATGTTCTCCGCGATCCCGGCGCCTTCGGGCGACGGGGTGCCCGGGATCGCCGTGGCGTACTGCGGGATGGCGTCGATGGGATCCCACGTCGTCAGGATGTGGCGCTCGTTGTACGCGCCGCTGGCTTGCTTGTCCTGGACGATGACCGCGCGGTCCGTGCTGCCCCACGACTGCTCTTGCGGCAACGTCGGGGGCTTGTCGGCGGTCAGGTACATCACGCGACCGCCTTCTTGATCCATGGCGGCCGCGATGACGCTCTGCCCGTACCACGGCAGGCAGGCGGCGTAGCTGCCCTCGGTCTCGACCAGAACCTCGGTCTTCGGCTCCTCGGCGAACGGGTTCGGGATGCTGTCGCACCCCGCGGTCAACGGTGCCAGGAGCACGAGCAGCGACAGGTGCCAGGCATGAGCATGCCTTGAGGTGCGGAATGCGGGCATCAGCGGGTCTCCTCCTACGGTGTATGTCGGCGCGACGCGTCGGCGACGCGCTTCGGCCGTATTGTATGGAACAAGCCGGGTTGGCACAAGGTAATGGCTTTCCCGCGTCGCGCCCGGCGCGGCCTCCGGCACTTACGGCCCCCAAAGCATCGCGCGGCACCTTCGCGGCGCCTTAGTGTACCAAAGACCTGTTGACGAAACGGTGACGGGATTCAGACAATGTGCTGACAGACTGTCAGCGTTGTCCGTGATCGGTGATCTCCGGCCAGTCAGCTTGGGGATGGAGGCCAGGCTGACCGGCAACCCGGGCACCCGCCTGGCACCATCGCGCCCATCGGTGAAGCCGACGGACGCCGCGGCTCCGCCATCGAAGAGACGTAGTATAATCGAGCCGGCCGCTTGGCCAGCCCTCATGCGGTCGGCAAACGCCGACACCACCCGTTTTCCCCTCCCCGAGAGGTGCGCCACCCGTGACGACGATCGTGCCCGCCGAGACCCTCGAGCCCGCCCGCCGCCAGGCCCTGGCCAACCTGGTGGCGCTGGCGCGGCCCCGGCTGGCGGTGTTGGGGCTCATCATGGTGGTCCTGTCGTATGTGTCCGCCCGGCCGCCCGTGTTCGACGCCCCGGCGTTCGTGGCGCTGGCCGCCGGCGCCCTGCTGACCCTGTGCGGCGCCAGCGCCCTCAACCAGGTGATCGAGCGCGACGCCGACGCGCAGATGAAGCGCACGATGGGCCGTCCGCTGCCGGCCGGGCGCATCTCACCGCTGGCAGCCACGGCCTATGGGCTGGGGCTGACGATCGCCGGGCTCGTGATCCTGGGCGTCGGGGTCAACGGCCTGACCGCGCTCAGCGCCGCCGTCGGGTGGCTGGTCTACGTGGCGGTCTACACGCCGCTCAAGCCGGTCACGACCCTGGCCACGGTCGTCGGGGCCGTGCCGGGCGCCGTTCCGGTGCTGATGGGCTGGGCGGCGGCCCGAGACAGCCTCGACCTCCATGCGTGGACCCTCTTCACGATCTTGTTCCTGTGGCAGCTGCCGCACTTTCTGGCCATCGCCTGGATGTACCGCACCGACTACGCCCGCGCGGGGTTCAAGGTGCTCTCCACCGAAGACCCTTCGGGCGATGCCGTCTCGCGCCAAGTGCTCAACTACGGCCTGGCGCTTCTCCCGGCCAGCCTGCTGCCCTCGATCGTCGGGCTCGCCGGCCACCTCTACTTCTTCGGGGCGATCGTGCTGGGCGTGGCCTACCTGGCCTGTGGGGTGGCGATGGCGCGCGAGCGGACGGGCATCGCCGCGCGGCGCCTCCTCAAAGCGTCGGTCTATTACCTGCCGCTGCTGTTCGCGCTCCTGGCGCTTGACCAATGGCTCGGTTGAGCGTTCACGGATCCTGCACCAGCCGGAAACCGTGGCCGCGGACGACGACCACGTACTCGCGGTCAGGGTCCAGCGCCGCGATGCGTGCCCGGACGCGGCGGACCAGCCCGTCGATGGCCTGATCCGACACGCCGTCCTCGAACGGGTAGCAGGCCTCGATCACCTCGTCGCGGGTGTACACCCGGCCCGGCTCGCGCGCGAGCAGCGTCACGAGCGCGAACTGCGCGGCCGTCAGCGGCGGGTCGATCGGCTGCCCGGAGACGGTGACGGCGCGCGAGCCGGCGTCGATGCGCAGCCCGCGTGACGGGCGCCGCGCCGGCACGGTCGACTCGCTGTCGACGAACGTCAGCCGATGGCGCGGCGCGATCAGGA
Organism: uncultured Anaerolineales bacterium; assembly: GCA_964415605.1. GTDB lineage: Bacteria > Chloroflexota > Anaerolineae > Epilineales > Epilineaceae > UCB3. The sequence continues at coordinate 17,744 of CAYQBA010000015.1, forward strand.
TCTCGTCGCCGTCGCGGAGCACCGCCGCACCTTGCACGGGCGCGCCGTTGACGAACGTCCCGTTCTTGCTGTCGAGGTCGGACAGCGTGTAGCGGTCCCCGGCATGGTCGATCTGTGCGTGCCGCCGCGACACCTCGCGGTCCGCCAGCACGATCGCGTTGGTCTCGTCGCGGCCGATGGTCATCGTCGCGGCGTCCAGCATCCAGCGCTGGGCCACCGCGCCCGCCGCGTCGTGCAGGATCAAGAGCGCTGGGCTCGGCATGGTGTTCCCCCTTGGTTCCGACGCCGGCTCCGACGTCGATGACGGCTGCCCGGACGGCGCCCGGGTGTGTTCGGCACGGCGGCCGGGCGCCGGCCCGGCCGCCGTCGGGCTTGACGCGTTGGCCGGGCGGCACTAGCCTTCCGGCCGGCATGGCGAACGTGATCGGGACGGTGCTGCGCGAGCGTTATCGCGTCGAGGCGGCGGTGGGCGAGGGCGGGATGGGGGCCGTGTACCTCGCCGACGACCTGCGCTTGCCCGGCCGGCGCTGCGCCGTGAAGCAAGTCTCGTGGCCCGCGGGCTTGCCGGCGGCTGCGGCGCGCACCCAGGCCGAGGCCTTCCTCCACGAGGCGGCGCTCCTGGCGCGCCTCGACCATCCGGCCCTGCCCAAGGTCTCGGACTACTTCGAGTCTGCCGTCGGGGCGTGGCTGGTCATGGACTACGTCGCCGGGCAAGACCTTCGCGCCGTCCTGGTCGACGCGCTCAGCCGTCGCCGGCAGCTCGACGAGCGCCAGGTCGTCCGGTGGGCCGAGGATGCCTGTGCCGCGCTCACCTACCTGCATTCCCAGAGTCCGCCGATCGTCCACCGCGACATCAAGCCGGCGAACCTCAAGCTGACGCCTGACGGCCAGATCAAGCTGGTCGACTTCGGCCTGGCGCATCCCGTGGAGACCGCCGACGCTCGAACCGTGACGGTGCTGGCGGGCGCCGGGTCGCGGCCGTACCAGCCCCTGGAACAGTACGGCGACGGTGCGCACGTCGACGCCCGCGCCGACGTGTACGCCCTGGGGGCCACGGTGTACCAGCTGCTGACCGGTCATGCGCCACCGTCCGCCCAAGAACGGTTCCTCGGGAGCCGGCCCCTCCCGCCGCTGCCGTCGCTGCGGCCCGACGTCGCACCGTATGTCGCGCGGGCCGTGATGTGCGCGATGGCCCTGCATCCCGACGACCGGCCCCCGTCGGCCGAGGCGCTGCGGCGGCTCCTGACGGGTGTCGCGGGCGACTCGGCCGACGGGACGCCATCTCCCTCCGTGGGGCTGGCCGCCGCCCTGCGCGCCAACGCCCCGTTGGCCGCGCTGACAGTGGCCCTGCTGGCGGCGGCGATCGCGCTCACGCTCTGGTAGCCTTCCGGGCGAGGCGCCAGGCCAGCGCCAGCCCCGCCAACGCGCCGGTCAGGGTTGTTGCGGCGTTGGCCGCCCGCAGGCCCGCTCCCGGAACCCCCAGGCCGCCCCAGCGGATGGCCGCCGCGTTCGCGAGGTAGGCCGCGAGGCCGAGGCTGGCCACCAGCAGCACGCCGCGCAGCTGGTCGATCGACCCGCGCCGCCGCCACGCCGGCGCGGTGGCCGGGACAAGCGCGATCAACGCCATGATCCCGAGCGCGAGCACCAGGTCCAGCGGCCCCGGATCCCGTCCGCCCGGGGAGGCCACTCCGGCGCCGGCAGGGCCTGGCACCACCGCCGCCGTCGGGGGCGGCGTCGGGGACGGCTCGGGCATGACCACGCGGAGCGCCTCGCCGCTGGTGGCTCCGCCGGTGGTTGTCGCGGCCATGACCCCCACGCTGCCACCGGTCGGGAAGACGAGCTCGACCTCCGCCGTCCCGTTTGACGTCTCGACCCGGATCGGGCCGCCGGCCAGGGCGTCTGGCGGTTCCGTGGTCAGCTCCACCACGGTGCCATCGGGCACGGGGTTGCCGTTGCGGTCGAGGATGGGGAGCACACCGATGGTGACCCGCTCGGGGAGCGGCCCGTCGTGCGGGGCGGAGCGCAGCTCCAGCACGATGGGCCGGGCGGGATCCGGCTCGAGCGCCTCGGTGAGGTTGTAGCCGGCATCCTCGACGGTCACCGGCGGGTGCGCGGAACGGTCGAGCGCGCTTCCCTCGGGGTCGAACAAGGCGTCGACCGCAGCCTCGACGGCCGCGGGGATCTTGCTGTAGGCGGCGACGTAGGCGTCGAGCCGGGCCAGGTTCGTCGCGTGGATGTAATAAGGCGGACCGAAGCTCAGCACGGCCAAGTGCGCCTCGGTGAGCTTGTCGACCTGATCGAGGAAGAAGCCGTTCAGCTGCGCGATCTCGGCTGGATCAAGCTGGCTGATGCCGAACACGATCCAGTCCGCCTCCTCGAGCGCGACCCGCGCGGCTGCCCGATCCGCCGGCGGCTGGCACCCAGCCTCGGGCTCCGGCGTCGCCGCACCCGGCCCTGGATCGGCCATGGGGGTGTCCGCGGTCGGCGTGGGCGTCACGAGCGCTTCAGGGCTGAGCGCGGTTTCGAGCTGGCAGAACGTCAACGACGAGAGCTGCTCCGGGGCGACGAGGCCGGTGCCGGCGGGGCCATAGCCGTCGAGGATGAACGACTCGATCCACGTGGGGCCCAGCGCGCGAAGGGCCGCCCAGCGCCCGGCGCCGAGGCCGCACAGCTCGTCGGGACATGCCAGCGGGCGGCGCTCCGGCGCGGCGCGGTTCGGCGGGTCCTCGGTGATGACCACCACGCGGTCCCCGCGAGCCGGCCGACCGTCCTGCCGCAAGACCGTGATGCTGCGCTGGACGATCCGTGCCACGGCCGCCCGCGACGCGTCCGTGCCCACGGCAGCCCCGACCGCATCGGGATCCGCCCGCACGGCGCCGGTTTCCCAGCGGTCATACAGCTTGGCCTTCAGGCGGAGGACGCGCATGGCCGCCTCGTCGATCCGCGCCTGGAACACGCGGTCCTGGCGGTACTGGTCGGCGAAGTAGCCGATCGTATCGGCGATGGTCGGGCGCTGGTTCGACCATGCCACGGGGATGCCGAACTCGGCGAGAATCAGCACGTCGTTGCCCGCCATGAGGGCACGGCGTGCGATCTCGCGGTTGGGGAACTGGCGGAGCCCCTCGTCGAAGTAGCGCTTCACGGCGCGGACCCCCAGGGAGTCCGAGACGATCAGGCCGCCGGCGGCGTGCCACGTGCCAAACGGCTGGCCGTCCAGGCCGAGGAGGTCAGCCATACCCTTGGGATCGAACGAGATCGGCGCCGTCGCGTCCTGGATATTGCCCTGGAACCCGCGGTAGCGGATGTGGCTGGTCATCAGCGCGTCGGTGGTGGCCGCCGGTTCGGCACCGCCGGTCGTCGCGACCGCGGCGAAGGGCGGCAGCTCGATCCGGCGGAGCTCGGACAGCGACTTGTTGACCGTGGCGATCTCGTTGTCCGGGAGGCGGTCGCTGCCGCCGTGCCCCGGGAAGTGCTTGGCGACGGTGACCACGCGGCCACGCCCGCCGGCGTGGACACCCGCGATGTAGGCCCGGCCGAGGCGGGCCACCCAATACGGATGTCCCCCGAACGAGCGCGTCCCGATGTCACCGCCCGTATCCACCCTTGGATCGGCGAGCACGTCGAGGACGGGCCCAAGGAGCATGTTGATGCCGACCGATGCCAGCTCCCGGCCGGCGATCTCCCCGATGTCGCCGGCTGTCTGGGGATCCCACGTGGCCCCGATGGCCATCTGCGAAGGGAGGGCCGTGAACCCCTCGCGGAGATGGGTGAGCGGATCGCCGTTGCCTTCGTGGTCGACGGCGACGAAGAGCGGGATCCCGGGCCCGCCGTCGCCCAGCGCCGCTGCCTGGAGCCTGCCGGTGACCGTTGCGATCTCGCGCGGCAGGTCGACCGCCCGCGCGTTGGTGAAGACGCTGTTACCCTTTTGCAGGACGACGCCGCCGAGCTGGTGCTCGCGGATCAAGGCCTCGGCGTCGGCCAGCGGCGGGTCGCCACCGCCGTAGATCGCGACGAGGAACACTTGGCCGACGCGCGCCTCGGGCGTCAGCGTGTCGAAGACCGCGCGGACCGGATCCGATTGGGCGTGACCACCGGGCGGGGCGGCGCCGCCGAGGGCCGCGAGCGCTGCCGCGATCGCGGTGACCGCGCGGCGCGGCATTGGCGGATGGCGGGGATCGCCGCGGCGCCCCGCGGAAAGCCCGCCGGACGCTGCCGGGCGCGGAACCCCGAAGGGGCAACCGGATCGCGTCTGCACGGCGGCATTCTACCCCGGCGGCCAGTGCCGTAACAAGCGCATGACGGCACTGCCTGCCCGCCGCACGCCCGCCGTGTCGATCGCGCGGTGCCGGCGGGGGGCTGAGGTCAGCCTGGCGCGAGCGGCGCGCCGGTCTTGTCGGCCGTCTTCACGGCATCGATGAATGCCGCCGTGCGCTCCGGGTCGAGCCGCCCAGGGGACGCCTCGACGGCTTCCCAGACATCGACACCCCAGGGGCGGGCGACGCGAATGGCGGCGCCCACCGTCGCCGCCGACAACGCCGGCGACGCCAGGAGCACCGGATGCCGGCCGGCCACGGGCGCCAGGCAGCTCCAGCACTCGCGGGCGGAGCGGGTCAGGTTGAACAGGATCGCCGGGGCGTCGTAGCGCCCGCCGCGCGTGCCGAGGAATGCCCGAGCCGTGCGCTCGACGTGCTCTGGCTCGGTCACGGTCACGGCCTTGAAGGCGTGAGGACGGATCGCGTCGACGTCGGCGCGCGCCTCGTCGCCGAACAGCTGGGCGTGATCCAGGCGGCAATGGTGCGTGACATGCTGCACGATCGGCAGCGGCGTGTCGACGAAGATCCCGACGAACGCGACATGCCCGGGCAGCGCGCGGCGGATGGCCCAAGCCACGCCCTGGGTGACATAACGCTGACTCCGGGCGTAGAAGACGCACGCGACCATGTCGGCCCCGAGCCCGGCCGCCAGCCGGGCGTCTTCGGGATCGGTGATGCCCGAGATCTTGATGTGGGTCATGATGTCGGCTTGAGGGCCATGCGAGCTCGCTGGCTGCCGCGGTGGGGTGGAGCCGCTAGGGGCAGCCGACCTTGAACACCAGCGGGTTGTGCAAAGGGTGGTATGGTACGCCGATGTTCTGCAGCGACAGCCGGGTCCGCAGCGGGTTGCTGGGCCCCGGGGGCAGGCCCGGGTTGAGGGGCTCCCGCCAGCCCCGGACGAGGTGTGGATCGGCAAGCGCCGCGCTGATGGCCGCCGGCGGCACACGGCTCAAGATGAACTTGCACGCGGTGGCCGGCTGCGCGTCGCGCGTCGCCGTGGGCGGCGGTGCTGTCGGCGTCGGCGTGGCGGGCACGGGCGTCGCGGTCGGCGATGGCGTCGGCGTGCCCGTCGGCGGCGCGCAGTCGATGTCGATGTCCGCCGTTGAAGTGAACTCCCGGCCGTTTTCGAAGCGGGCGACCACCGAGACGGTGTGCGGACCCACCGCGTCGCTCGCGACGCGCACCTGCCATGCGGCCGAACCCGTCCCGCCTGGCGCGATGTCGGCGATGGGCTTGGTCGTCGGCTCGCCCGGCGCCACCGCGAGGCCGACCGGCAGCGCAATGGTGGCGGACCCGCCGGTGAGCGCGGCCGAGTCGAAGTTGTTGACGAAGATCGCGACCGGGACCGTGTCGCCGCACGTTGCCTGGACCGGCGCGGACACGAAGGCCGTGCCCCCGCGATTGGCCGCCAGGCCATAGGCCGTCTCGACGACGCGCGCGGCGCCCGGCGCAAGCGGCTGCGGGTTCCAGTAGAGCGCGACCGCGCTGTCCTGGGTGATCACCGTCGTCGGATCGACGGTGTAGTCCCAGCGCGACCACTGCAGGCGCCGCCAATACGCGATGACGAAGCGGTCGGGCGGCGTGACGTCGGCGGCTCGCAGCACGCCGGTGCTGCGCAACCGGAGCGGATCGTAGACCAGGGATTCGAACGCGAGCCAATAGGGGGGGACGTCCGCACCCCGGAAGTCGCGTTCGGTCGCGACGGTGCCGAGACCCGGGATGAAGTACGGCGCACCATCCTCGATGCCGATCTGGATGTCGAGCAGCGCCCGCACGCCCACGTTGAGCGCGACGCTGTCGCGGTTCTCCATGGCGTACTGGATCCCGACCATGTCCATGCGTCCGCTGAACGGGTTGGCCCGAACCTGCAACGTCTGCGTCACCGCGACACGGTAGGGGTTGTCCCACCGCCACGCGGTGGTGGCGCGGTTGCCGGCCTGTGCCTGCGGCGCGGGATCGGTGTGGATGGCGTCGGTGATGCCCCGCGGCCCCTCGATGCGCACCGTGCTGAAGCTCGACCCGATCTGGCTGCCGCTGCCGGGGACGAAGCCGTAGAGGAGGCTCTTGTCGTCGTCGGACGCGGCGTCGGGATCCCCTCCGGTCGTCCCGAGGACCCACGTGCCGTTCGGGGCGATGTCCGCGCGGATCATGGAGTTGGTGATGGCGAGGCACGGCGGGCAGGTGTGCCGCAGCTTGCCGCCCTGAGCGGCGAGCGGCGCGATGATCAGCACGCCCAGCGCGACGCCGGCCACGATCGCGGACGGCCTGCGTGGAATCCGGTTCATCGGCGCACTCCTCGGCAACGCCACGGTGCCAACCCGCCGATGTTGATCTCGCGGGTTGGCCGTGATGGGTCGGCCGGTGGCGGCGCCCGGCGCCCTCACCGGCCGACCGCGCCCGCCTCGGCTAGACGACGGCCTTGGCGGGGTGGAACGGGCGGGTCTTGTCCAGCTTGTAGTAGGCGTGCGATCCGCGCGTCAGCCGCTCCAGGAGGCCCTCGTTGATCGCCACCTTCATCATGTGCTTGATGTCGTTGTTCGAGAGATCCATGATCTCCTTGTTGCGCATGCCGCGGAGCGCATCGTAGATCTGGATGAAGAGCGCGGGTTGGTCGAACTGGTTCATGATCTCTTCGAACACGGCCCAGTCGCGATCGCTGATGACGGGTTCCTCGGCCGAGGTCTCGACGCTCTCTTCCACCTCGGCCTCGACGGCCTTGGGCAATTCCGGCGCGAACTGGCTCAGGTTGAACGGGTTCTCGCCCGGCAGGAACACCTCGGTCACCGAGCCGCGGGTGAAAATCTGGACCAGCTTGCGCTGCTCGGCCTCGCGCACAAAGTCCTTGAACTTCGTGAACGGCTTGCCGCCACGCCCCTTGAACTTGCCTTCGTCGAAGTTCGGCAGGAGGTCGATCATCAGCAGCTTGAGGGTGGCAAGCGTCGTGACGAACTTGCGCTCGCGGGCGAGATGGATGGCCTGGACGAGGATCTCGAACGGGTCCTTGTTCGCGTCGGCTTCGCTCTCCGTGCCTTCCGCGACGACCTGGCTGTAGTAGAGGAACTCGTCGGCGGCCTGCGCCAGGTGGCTGGCCGTGGCATCCGCCACGCCGATCACGACCGTGTGCTTGCCGAGCTGGCGGACCGCGTTGATCAACGGGATGAAGTCGCGGTCGCCGGTGATGAGGACGTATGTCTCGATGTTGGGGAAGGCGTAGAGCGTCTTCATCATGTCGATGCACAGGTGCATGTCGACGCTGTTCTTGATGGCGCGACCGGTGCGGCCTTCTTCGCGATCGTAGTAGTACGTGGGAACGTACATCGGCTCGATGGCGTTGGCGTACAAGGCGTTGGTGACGCGGGGGTAGCGATACCAGTCCGCGTAGGCCCTCGCGATCGTGACTCGGCCGTAGCGCTGGCACAAGTCCATGATGGACTCGAAGTTCGGATTCGACTCGTAGCGATTGCGGACGGAAATGTAGATGTTCTCGAAGTCGATGAAGACGGCGACGTCCTCGAATGGTTTGTCTTTTCTGGTTCTCACGTTGGCTTCACACTTGGGCGGGGCATGAACCCCACCGATGGGTACGGATGGTTTCAACCCCAAAGCATAGCACCAGGGCGCCCGGAATCGAAACCGCCCGCCTGCGGGCCGTCTCCGCCGGCCGCTAGGCCATTCGGCGAATGGCTGGACGCGGGCGGCTTTGCTAACATCACGGCGCCGGTGAGTCCGCTTCGACATCGACGTGCCCCAACCAGGAGTTCCTGCCATGGCCGAGCCCGACTACCTCTCGATCGTCATGACGCGCGACTACCCGCGCACCATCGCGCTGGCCGACGGCGGGGAGGTGGTGGTTCGCCCCCTCCAGGCCGCGGACGAAGCGGCGTTGCTCGCCTACTTTCACGGGATCCCGGCAGACGAGCGGCTCCGCGTCTTCCGCGAGAACGTCGTCGATCCCGTGGTCGTCGCGGCGTGGTGCCGCGAGATCGATCCGCGCCGCGTGCTGAGCCTGGTGGCGGTCGAGGGGGGCACCATCGTCGCCGACGCCACGCTGCACCGTGATCTTCGGTTCATCAAGTCGCACGTGGGTGAGCTGCGCCTGTCGGTGGCGCCTGGGCACCGGCATCGGGGCATCGGCCGGCGCATGACGCTTGAGATCCTGGATCTCGCGCCACAGCTCGGGTTGGCCTGGGTGGATGTCGAGGCTGTGGCCGACGATTCCGACGCCGTGCCGCTGCTGCGCGAGCTTGAGTTCCTCGAGATCGGGCGGCTGCCGGGGCACGCGCGGGACATCACCGGGGCGACGGCCGACTTGGTCCTCTTCACGCGGCGCGTCGATCCGTCCTTCGACAGCGACATCGGCGGGCAGGAGTGACGGTCGTCCCGCCCGCCCGGTGATCGCCCGTGCCCCGTCCCGGCGGTAGGATGGGCGTGGGGCGGGCGCGGGGCACGCGGCGCGCAGAGGCCATTGACACCGGGCCACGCGCGTAATATACTGTGTTTTCGTAGACGAAAAGATGCGCGGCGGCGCTCGCTGGCCGCCGCGCGGCCGGGACCCCGTCCCTCCTGGCACCGTGTCGTTCCATGGCGTAGGTTCCGTCGGCGGACGCAGCCGCATCCGCGCGGCGGACATGCACCTCCCCCCGATGCAGATGATACGCACGCCGGGCGACGATCTCGCCCGGCAAGAAAGGAGCACGGTTCCGATGATCCCCAGTGACGTCCTCTCCCCGCGCCTCCGCGAGGCGCCGCCCGCCCCCGGTGGTGCGCCCACCGCCGCCGTTGCCGTCCGCCCGCTCCAGCCTTCCGACAAGCACGCGCTCCTCGCGTTCTTCCGCCGCCTGCCGGTCAACGAGCGGGGCCGTTTCTTCCCCGATGCCATGATCGACCCGGTCCTCGTGGCCAAGTGGTGCCAGCACTGGTCGAGCGGGCGATCGCGGGTGATGACGGCCTGGAGTGGTGAGCGCATGATCGGCGGGGGCGCCATCGACCTGGCGCGCCAGCACATGCATGCGCACGTCGGCCGGATCCGCATGGCCGTCGACCCGGAGTACCGGCGAATGGGCGTCGGGCAGATGATCATGCACGAGCTCCTCGACATCGCACCGAACCTCGGCATCGAGTGGCTCGACGCGGAGGTTGGTTCGCACGAGGCGGCCGCGCTGCGCTTCCTGCGCCGGTTGTCCTTCCACGAGCGCGGCGTGCTGCCAGACCACGGCCAGGACATGCTGGGAGGGCGGTTCGACGTGGTGCTGCTGGCCAGGCATGTGGAGTCCCACCTGCCGCACGAGATCGGTGGGCATGGATGACCCTGGCCTGAGCCGCGCGTGCCGGCACGGGCGCGGCCGCGGGTGATCGGGCCACCAGGCGGGAGCCGATTCGACGCAAGCTTGCGGGCGGGGTGATTCACCTGAGTCACCCCGCCCGTGTTCGTGTGCCCGTCACGATCGAGCCCGTCCGTTCGTCGTGGTGCCGAGTCGGTCGCTCCCCGCGATCGCATCCGTCTATACTTGGGCGTGGGGTCCGGTGCGGACCGCGGACGGTGAGGAGGTGCGGCATGAGAATCCGGCGCGATGGGGTCGTAACCGTGGGGCTGCTTGCGGCCGCGGCGATCGCCGCGGCCGCCGTGGCCGAGCTTGTGCGCGGCCCCGAGGTTCCGCTCGCCGCCTGGCCGGGCGACACCGAAGCGGGCCTCCGCCTCGCGGCCCAGCTGGGCGGACCGGCCAGCGCGGTGGCCGCGGCCCCGCCGCGGGCCTTCGTGGCGGTGGGGCAGCGGCTGTTGGTGCTGGACGTGACGGACCCCGATACGCCCGCCGTGATCGGCACGCCGCTTGGGTTGCCGGAGCCGGCCCAGGACCTCGCCGTGGCCGGCGACATCGTGCATGTCGCGCTCGGCGAGGCGGGTCTGGCCAGCGTCGACGTCACGGACCCGGCGGCCCCACGCATGCTCGGTATCGCCGACACCCCGTGGTTCGCCCACGCGGTCGCCGTGTCCGGCGCCATCGCCGCGGTGGCCGACGGCGCCGAGGGGATTCGGATCCTCGACGTCGCGGACCCGGCCGCGCCACGCGACCTCGCGGTCGTCGACACCCCGGGCGATGCGCTCGACGTCGCGATCGTCGGCGGCCTCGTGCTGGTGGCCGATTGGGGGACCGGGCTGCGGGTGATCGACATTGCCGATCCGCGCGCGGCCCACGAGATCGGCCGCCTCGACACGCCCGGCGACGCCGCCGGCGTGGCGGCCGGGCAGGGCGTGGCCTACGTCGCCGACCGCGCCGCCGGCGTGCAGGTGGTCGACCTGTCGGACCCGGCCCGTCCGCAGGCCGCTGGTCAGATCGACACCGCGGGAACCGCGGAGGGCATCGCCATCGAGGGCCGCATCGCCTTCGTCGCCGATCGAGAGGGCGGGATCGTCGTGCTCGACGTATCCGACCCATTGCGCCCACGCCAGGCCGCGGTCTTCGACGCCATGGGCGCGGCCCTGGACGTGGCGGGCGTGGCGGGCCTGGCGTTCGTGGCCGACGGCGGCGGCTATGCCAACGGCCAGCCGCTGGGCAGCGATCCCGACTTCGTGGAGCGCCACGTCTGGGGCGTCGAAGGCCAGGCGCCGCGCGCCAACGGCTTCGCGGGCCTGCGCGTGCTCGACGTCGGCGTCGCCGGCACTCCCGTGGAGATCGGGCGGTACCGTAGTCCGAGCTTCGTCGAGAGCGTCTGGGTCGCCGGCGACCTGGCCTACCTGGCCGACGGGTATGCCGGCATTGTGGTGGCGGATGTTCGCGACCCGGCTTCGCCGATCCTCGTGACCGGCGTGCCCACGGGCGGTGCGGCACACGACCTCTTCGTCGCCGGCCGCTGGGGGTACGTGGCCAACGGGCCGGGCGGCCTCGCGATCCTGGACCTGGCCCGGCCGGCCGAGCCGCTGGCCGTCGCGTCGCTTGACACGCCGGGTGAGGCCCTGGGCGTCGCGGTCGCCGGCGGCTATGCCTACGTCGCCGATGGCCCGGGCGGCGTGCGCACCGTCGATGTGACCGATCCGGCCCGCCCGCGCGAGGTGGCCGACATCGGCACGCCGGGCTACGCGTGGGACGTTGTCGTCGACGGCGGATTCGCCTACGTCGCCGACCGGACGGGCGGCCTGCGGGTGCTGAGCCTCGCGGATCCGGCGCGGCCGGTCGAGGTGGCCGGCCTCGAGCGCGCCGCGATCGCGCTGGGGGTCGTCGTGCGCGACGGCCGGGCGTTCGTCGCAAGCGGCCCCTCGGGCCTCGTGGTCGTCGACGTTTCGACGCCCGCGTCGCCGCGCCTCCTCGGCGAGCTCCCGGTGCCCGGCACGATGCACGGGCTGATCCTCGACGGCGACCGGGTGTTCGCGGCGGCGGGGCGCGATGGGCTGCGGGTGATCGACGTCGCGGATCCCGCGGCACCCCGCGAGGTCGGCACCTTGCCGCTGCCGGGCGTGGCCGAGCGCATCGCGGCGGCGGCTGGCCACGTCTTCGTGGCCGGCGAGTATGGTGGCCTGGCGACGGTTGAGCTTGGACAACGGGCCGATCGCCGCGCCTTGTTCCTGCCGTCACTCGAACACGTCGGAGGTTTCCAATGAGCCCGTGGGGGCGCATGAGTCGCCGTTGGGTGGTCGCCGCCGTCCTGCTGGTGGCATCGGGATGCACCAGCACGACGGAACAGGTCTCGATGGATCTCCAAGCCACGGCGCCTGCTTCGGGCGGCGAGCCTTCGTCGACCGACGCGCCGCCACCCGCCACGGAGGTCGTCGTCTACACGTCGGTCGACCAGAGCTACGCCGAGCCGGTGCTCCGGGCGTTCGTGGCCGAGACCGGCATCCGGGTGCGCCCGGTCTTCGACGTCGAAGCGGCCAAGACCACGGGGTTGGTCAACCGGCTGATCGCCGAGCGGACGCGGCCGCAGGCCGACGTCTGGTGGAACGGCGAGTTCGCGCAGACGATCGCCCTGGCGGAGCAAGGCGTCCTCGCCCCGTACGCTTCGCCCGCGGCCGCCGACATCCCGGGCGGCTACAAGGACGCGGGCGGGCTGTGGACGGGGTTCGGCGGCCGGGCGCGGGTGATCATCGTCAACACCGACCGCGTGGCGGCCGGCGACGCGCCGACCTCGATCGACGCGTTCCTCGACGGCGCGGTGGACCCCGATCAGATCGCCATCGCCCACCCCGTGTTCGGGACGACCGCCACGCAGGCGGCCGCGATCTTCGCGGTGTGGGGCGCGGACAAGGCGCGCGCCTTCTACCAGCGGATCGCGGACCGCGGCGTGCGGGTGGTCGACGGGAACGGGGCGGTGCGCGACCTCGTGGCCGACGGTCAGCTGGCCTTTGGCTTGACCGACACCGACGATGCCTGCGGCGCGCTCGCCCGCGGCGCGCCGGTCCGGATCGTGTTCCCCGACCAGGGCGACGGCCAGCTCGGCACCCTGATCATCCCCAACACCGTGGGCCTCGTCGCCGGTGCGCCGCACGCGGAGTCCGGCCAGGCCCTCATCGACTACCTCGTCCGCGCCGCGACCGAGGCGGACCTCGTCCGGGCGGGTTGGAGCCAGGTGGCCCTCCGGCCGCTGCCGGCGGACGTAACGGCGTCGGCGTGCGTCGACGTGAGCGGGGTGCGTGGGATGGACGTCGGCCTGGCGGACATCGCGGCGCAGATCGAGCTCGCCAAGACCGAGCTGGCGGCGATCTTCGTGCAGTGAGCGGGCGCATCCGCCCGCCGCGGGGGATTGCCCTCGGCTTCGCCTCGCCCGACACCGGCCGCCTCGCGCGGCTGGGCGGACAGGCGCTCTTCGGGCTCGTCGTGCTCCTCCCGTTGGCGGCGCTGTCGGCCCACGCGCTGGGCGACGGTGGGGCGGCCGCGCCCGACGCGCTGTCGCTCGTGATGCCGCGCGGTCGCCAGCTCGACCTCGTCGCGCGCAGCCTCGCGCTCTCCGTGGGCGTCGCCGGCGTCGCCATGGGCGCGGGGGCGCTCGTGGCCTTGCCGGCCGCGTTCTCGGCGGCGCGCGGCCCACGCGCGCTGCGCTGGCTCGTTCTGGCCGCGCTGCCGATCCCCGCCTATGCGCATGCCCTGGCCTGGACGACCATCGTGTTCCGGGCCAACACGTGGCTGGCGGCCGCCGGCTGGCCGCGTCTGCCCCAGACGGGAATGCTCCTGGCGGGTTGGGTGCAGCTGGCGGCGCTGCTGCCGCTGGCGGTGGCGCTGGGCGTCGTGGCATTCGAGGCGGTGCCCGCGGGGCTGGTCGACGCCGGCCGGGTCGCGCGGCCCGACGGGGCCGTCGTGCGTCGCATCGTGGCGCCGCTCGCCGCGCCGCTGCTCCTGTCCGGTGCTGGCCTGGTCTTCGTGCTCGCGGTGCTCGACTACAGCGTGCCGTCGCTGTACCAGGTCAACGTGTACGCGCTCGCGATCTTCGCGGACTTCAGCGCCACGGGCGACGTGCTGCGAGCGCTGGCGCTGGCCGTGCCCATCATGGTCCTGACGGCGGCGACCATCGCGTCCTCGCAGGCTGTCTGGCGCCGCGCGGTGGTCGGCGCGGTGCGCCAGGCAGCCGTGCGGCCGGGCGCGCTGCGCCTGCCGGTGGCGCTGCGCTGGCTGCAGGCCGTGGCGCTGCTGGCGCTCGCCACCCAGGCCGCCGTGATCATGCTCAGCCTGGCGGCGGCCACGGGCAGCGTCCGGTCGCTCGCGGCGACGATCGCTCCGGCCTGGCCCGAGATCGCCTATTCTCTCGGTGTGGCGGCGGCGGCGGCGATCCTCGGCGTCGTGGCCGCCCTCGCCGTGGCGGCACCGATGGCCGGCGGAGGCAACCCCGCACGGCTGTGGTGGCTGCTGGCCACGCTCCCGCTCGCCGTCCCGGCGCCGCTCGTCGGCATCGGCCTCGTCGTGCTCTGGAATCGCCCGCTCCCCGTGCCGGTCTACGGCAGCGTGCTCATGCCGGTCCTGGCCGGCGCGGCGCGCTTCGCGCCGCTGGCGGCGATCGTTCTGGCCGCCCACATCCGCCGGCGCGACGAGCGGCTCCTCGACGCGGCCCGGGTATTCCAGCCCAGCCCGTGGGCGGGGCTCTGGCGGGTCCGCGTGCCGCTCGTCGCGCCCGGCTTGCTCGCGGCGGCCGGCGTGGTGTTCGCGCTGACGCTCGGCGAGCTCGGCGCGACGCTCCTCGTGGCGCCGCCCGGGCACGGGACGCTGACCATCCGGATCTACAACTACCTGCACTACGGCGCTTCGGACGCCGTCGCCGGGCTGTGCCTGGTGATGGTGCTCCTGACCGCCGGCGCGGGCGCGGTGGCCGTCGGGTCGTACACGCTGGCCGGCCGCTGGCTTGCCGGCGCCGACGGGGGTTGAGCCCGTGCGTCGCATGCCGCGGCCATGCGGCTCTCGGCCGACCCCGCCGCCAGACCGGCGCGTGCCATGACCCCGGGCCCCGACCGGCTGCTCGCCCGCGACCTCGTCCTGCGGCGCGGTGCGCGCGCGGTGCTCGACGGGCTGACGCTCGCCGTCGCGGCCGCCGAGCGCGTCATGGTGCTCGGGCCGTCCGGCAGCGGCAAGACCACGCTGCTGCGCCTTCTGGCAGGCCTGGACGCTCCGGACGCCGGGGTCATCGAGATCGACGGGCGCTTGGCCAGCATGGCCGGGCGCGTCGTGGTCGCCCCGCACGCGCGGGGCGTGGGCATGGTGTTCCAGTCGGCGGCGCTCTGGCCCCACATGACCGCCGCGCAGAACATCGGCTTTGGGCTGGGCGGCCGGCCCGGATTCGACGTCCGGGCCCGGGTCGCCGAGATGCTCGAGCGCGTCGGGCTGGCCGGGATGGGCGAACGCTATCCCGATCAGCTGTCGGGCGGCGAGGCGCGCCGCGTGGCGCTGGCCCGGGCCCTGGCGGGCGACCCGCGGCTGCTGCTCATGGACGAGCCCCTAACCAGCCTCGACCCCGATCTGCGCTCGGCGATGCTCGACCTCGTGGATCGGATGGTCGCGGCTTCCGGGGCGAGCTTGGTCTACGTCACGCACGTCGCCGACGAGGCCGCGAAGCTGGCGGGGCGCGTGGTGGTGTTGGAGGGGGGGCGCTTGCGGCCAGCCTCCTAGGCGATTGGCACGCGGGGCAGTGGGCTGCCGGGGCCAAGGCCGCGTGCCCCGAGCCCGCGCAGCGCCCGTCAGTAAAGCAGCAGGTAGATCCAGACGCCGGTGACCGACACGTAGAGCCACAGCGGCAGGGTGAGGCGCGCGATCTTGCGGTGGCGCGGCACCTGCATGGTCCAGCCGCGATAGAGCGTCACCAACGCCAGCGGCACGATCGCGGCTGCCAGCACGATGTGCGAGGCGAGGATGGCGAAGTAGAGCCCCCGCCAGGCACCTTCGTATGGCCGCGGCCCGAGCTTGAACCAGTGGTAGACCACATACGAGACCAGGAAGAGGCTCGACGTGCCGAATGCCAGGAGCATCATGTCACGGTGCCGGTCTATCCGGCCCCGGCGGATGAGGACGTAGGCCACAACCAGGAGGATGGCGCTGGCCGCGTTGAGCGCCGCGTTGACGTGCGGGAGCGCCGAGACGTCCAGCCGCCCATGCGTCCCCGCCGGGCGAGGCCCGAGGATGAGGAACGCCACCGCCAGCACGACGACGGTCGACACGATGGCGATCACGCGCATCCAGAACTGATCGGTGCGGGCGGCAGGCAGCTGCATGGGGGCTCCTCGATGCGGGCGGCGGGCGGGACGGGCCAAGGCTAGCCGGGGCCGTGGGCGGGGTCAACTCCTCCGGCCAGCGCGCGGCGCGACAAGGAATGGGCCGGCGCTTGCGCGATCGCGGCGCGTGGATTAACCTCGTGCGCGCGACGCCGGCCGCCCGCCGGCGCTCCGACGGAAGCGCCACGCGCCGCCCGCCGGGGTCATCGCCCGCACCGCCGTCGACAAGGGGTCGTGCCAACATGGCAAAGGTCAAGGGTCGTTCCGCGCCGCTCGCACACCTCGGCATCTCCGCCGAGGACATCGTCCGCGACTACCGGCTGGCGTACCAGAGCCGCCAGGCCAGCCTGGTCGGACGGCGCGAGGTGATGAGCGGCAAGGCGAAGTTCGGCATCTTCGGCGATGGCAAGGAAGTGGCGCAGGTGGCCCTGGCCCGGTTCTTCGCGCCGGGGGACATCCGCTCCGGCTACTACCGCGACCAGACCCTGATCTTCGCGCTCGGCATGGGCACCATCCACGAGTTCTTCGCCCAGCTGTACGCCCACCCCGACCCCGAGGCCGACCCCGCGTCGGCCGGCCGCATGATGAACGCCCACTTCGGCACGCGGACGCTTGACGGCGACGGTGGCTGGCGCGACCTCACGGCGATGGCCAACTCGACGTCGGACGTCTCGCCGACCGGCACCCAGATGCCGCGCCTCGTCGGGCTGGCGTATGCCTCGCGCCTCTATCGCGAGCTGCCGGCGCTGTCCGGCCTGACGACGTTCTCGCGCGGCGGCGGCGAGATCGCCTGGGGCACCATCGGCAATGCCACCTGCGCCGAAGGGCTGTTCTGGGAGAGCGTCAACGCCATCGGCGTGCTCGGCGGGCCGGCGGTCATCTCGATCTGGGACGATGGCTACGGGATCTCGGTGCCCAACGCCTACCAGATCGCGCGCCAGGACCTGTCGGCGGTGCTCCAGGGGTTCCAGCGCGCGCCAGGCGGCCGCGACGGGTTCGACCTCTACGCGGTCCGCGCCTGGGACTACCCCGCCCTGGCCGAGACGTACCACCGCGCCTCGACCACGGCCCGCGCCGAGCACGTCCCGGCGCTGATCCACGTGGTCGAGTGCACGCAGCCGCAAGGCCACTCCACCTCCGGTAGCCACGAGCGCTACAAGTCCAAGGAGCGCCTGGCCTGGGAGGAGGCCTACGACGGCCTGCGGCAGATGCGCCGGTGGATGCTCGATGAAGGCGTGGCGAGCGAAGCGCAGCTCACCGCCTGGGAGCGCGAGGACGCAGCGGCCGTCGAGGCCATCCGCGAGTCGGCCTGGCGGGCCTTCATCGGTCCGATCCAGGCCGAGCGCGACGCCGTGGCCGACATGCTCGACGAGGTGGCCAGCGTGACGCCCTCGCACGCAGGGGCGCTCGCCGACGTGCGGGCGCGCCTGGCGGCCGTCGATCCCCCCGCCCGGCGCGACGTGCACGTGGCGGTGCGCGACGCGCTCATGGCGCTCCGCGACGCGCCGGGCGGCGAAAGCGGCCTGTTGGTGGACTGGCGCCGCGAGCAGCTCGCGCTCAACCGCGAACGGTATGGCTCGCACCTCTACAGCCAGTCGCCGCGCACCGCGTTGCACGTGCCCGCGGTGCCCCCCGCCTATTCCGATGCTTCCCCGATGGTCAACGGCTTCGAGGTCGTCAACGCGGCGTTCGACGCGATCCTGGCCCGCGACCCGCGCGTGGTGGCCTTCGGCGAGGACGTGGGCCGGATCGGCGACGTCAACCAGGGCTTCCGCGGTCTCCAGGACAAGTACGGCGAGCTGCGCGTCACCGACACCGGCATCCGCGAGGCCACCATCCTCGGGCAGGGCATCGGGCTGGCGATGCGCGGGCTGCGGCCGATCGCCGAGATCCAGTACCTCGACTACCTCCTCTACTGCCTCCAGGTGATGTCCGACGACCTGGCCACGCTGCACTGGCGCACCAAGGGCGGGCAGATGGCGCCGGTGATCGTGCGCACACGCGGCCACCGCCTCGAGGGCGTGTGGCACTCGGGCTCGCCGATGGCGGGGATCATCCACCTCGTGCGCGGCATGCACGTGGCAGTGCCGCGCGACATGACGCGCGCGGCGGGCTTCTACAACACGCTCCTGGCGGGTGACGAGCCCGGTCTGGTCGTCGAGGTGTTGAACGGCTATCGTCTGAAGGAACGCTTGCCCGACAACATCGGCAGCCTCACGGTGCCGCTCGGCGTTCCCGAGGTCCTGCATCCCGGGGGCGACGTCACGCTGGTCACCTACGGCGCCTGCTGCCGCGTGGCGATGGAGGCGGCGGGGCTCCTGGCGGGCGCCGGCATCGGCCTCGAGGTGATCGACGTGCAGACGCTCCTGCCGTTCGACGTCGATGGGCGGATCGGGGCGTCGTTGCGCAAGACGGGGCGGATCGTGTTCATGGACGAGGATGTGCCTGGCGGGGCGAGCGCCTACATGCTCCAGGAAGTCATCGAGCGGCAGGGGGGCTATCAGTGGCTCGACGCCGCGCCCCGCACGTTGACCGGGCGGCCCCACCGCCCGGCCTACGGGTCCGACGGAGACTACTTCAGCAAGCCGAACGTCGAGGACCTCGTCGCGCTCGTCTGCGACGTCATGAACGAGGTCGACCCCGACCGCTATCCGCTGATCCTGGGCTGATCACATCTCGAGTGCCAGCTGGCGCTTGCGGCTCTCGGCCTGTTCCTTGATCGCCCGCAGGCGGTCGATCTCCTCGGCCAGCACCTCGAGGTCGGTGAAGTGGCGGTAGACGCTGGCGAACCGTACGTACGCCACGTCGTCGATGTCGCGCAGCGCGTCCATCACCATCTCGCCGATGACCGCGCTGGGCACCTCGTTGCGGCCGAGCCGGTACAGCTGCCCCTCGATCTCGCTGGCGATCTCGTCGATCGTGTCGGCCGAGATCGGGCGCTTGACGCACGCCAGCTGCAGGCCCATGACCAGCTTGTCGCGGTTGAAGTCCTCGCGCCGGCCGTCGGACTTGACGACCTTGAGGTTGGCCGCGGCGATGCGCTCGTACGTCGTGAAGCGCTGGCGGCAATCCTCGCACTCGCGCCGCCGGCGGATGGCCACGGCGACCTCGCGGGTGTCCACGACGTGGCTGGATCCTTGACAGTAGGGGCACTTCATCGCCGCCGACTCCTGGGGGCTCGATGGGGCAGGGGGCGCCAATACTAGTCGGGCGTTTCGGGGGGGTCAAGCGCGCCGTCCGGCTGCTCGTGGCGTGGCCGGGCGTGGGCGCGACGACGCCGGCGGGGGCGTCCCCGCCGGCGTCGCACGAGCATCCACACTCGTTAGATATGCGGTTCCGGCGGGGTCTATCGCCCGTGGTTGCGCAGGAAGGCCGGCACCTCGAGATCGTCGGCTTGCGGCACGAACGCGCGGCGCGGCAGCTCCAGGATGTTCGCCTCGTGGCCGGTCGGCTTGGTCTGCCGGCGCGCGTTGGCGCGGAAGCCGGTGGCGATGACGGTGATGCGCAGCTCGTCGCTCATGCTCTTGTCGAGCACGGCGCCGAAGATGATGTTGGCGTCGTCGGCGACGGTCCGGCGGACCACCTCGGCGGCCTCGTGGACCTCCTGCAGCGTCATGTCCATGCCGCCGGTGATGTTGAACAGTACGCCCGTGGCCCCGTCGATGGTGATGTCGAGCAGCGGGCTCGCGATCGCCTTCTCGGCGGCTTCGACGGCGCGCTTGTCGCCGCTGGCCCGGCCGACCGACATGAGCGCCGCGCCCCCGTTGGACATGATCGTCCGCACGTCGGCGAAGTCCAGGTTGATGAGCCCCGGCACCGTGATCAGCTCGCTGATGCCCTGGATGCCCTGGTGGAGCACCTCGTCGGCGGTGCGGAACGCCTCGTGGAACGTCATCCGCCGGTCGCCGAGGGTCAGCAGGCGGTCGTTCGGGATGACGATCAGGGTGTCGACGCTCTCGGAGAGGGCCTCGAGGCCGCGATCCGCGGACTGCATGCGCGGGGTGCCCTCGAAGCCGAACGGCTTGGTCACCACGCCGATGGTGAGCGCCCCGGTCTGGCGCGCGATCTCGGCCACGATGGGCGCGGCGCCCGTCCCCGTGCCGCCGCCCATGCCGGCGGTCACGAACACCATGTCCGATCCAGCCAGCGCCGCCTGCAGGTCGTCGCGGCTCTCCTCGGCGGCACGCTCGCCGATCTCGGCGCGCCCGCCGGCGCCCAGCCCTTTGGTCAGCTTGCCGCCGATCTGCAGGCGGCGGGTGGCCTGGCTGAGCTGGAGCGCCTGGGCATCGGTGTTGACCGTGATGAACTCGACGCCGGTGAGGCCTTCGGCGATCATGCGGTTGACGGCGTTGGAGCCGCCGCCGCCCACGCCCACCACCTTGATGGTCGCCAGTCCGTCCACTTCAAACGGGTACTGCATGTCACTACCTCCTGATTGGGTCGGCCGGTCGGCCGCGGGTGCCGTTCGAGCCGGCGTTCGGTTGCGAATCACAGGCAAGCATCGTCGGAATGATGAAGGAAGATGAGTCCAGGTCACTGGGGGGCTTCACGCCCTCCGCGTCGTAGAGTTCACGGCGGGTCCGTGGCAGGCGGGACAGGTCAGCGCCGGTCATCACGGTGCCCCCCTCCACCCGGCAGGAACGCCGTGCGCGCCCAGTCCAGCGCGCGCGCCATGCCGCCCCTGCCGTCCGGGCCGCGGCGCGCCGCCGGCGCCACGGTCCACGCGGCGGCGTCGACGACCTCGCGCGACTTCCAGAGGAGCAGGCCGACGGCTCCGGCGTGCGCCGGCCCGCGGGCCGCATCGCCCAGGCCGATGACGTCGCCGGCGCGGCCGATGCGGACCGGCAACCCCCAGTGCTCGTAAAGGCGCCGCGGGAGCCCGCCGAGCTCGGTGCCGCCGCCCACCAGGACCACCCCGGCGGGGAGCAGGCCGCCGAGCTTCGCGCGCTCGATCTCGGCCATCACGAGCCGGGCGATCTCGTCGGCCCGGGCGGCCAGCACCTCGCTCACGTGCCGGCGGGTGGTCGAGCGCCGCTCGGCCTCGCCAAACGGCACGATGTCGATGGCCACGTCGTCCTCGTCCAGCTCGGGCAGCACGTGGCCGTGCGCGACCTTGATGCGCTCGGCCTGGTCGAGCGGGCTCTGCAGGATCACGCCCAGGTCGTTGGTCATGTGCCGCCCGCCGACGGGCACCACGGCGCTGTGGACGAGCGCGCCGTCCTTGTAGGCGGCCAGGCCGGTTAGCGCGGCGCCGAGGTCCACGAGGAGCACGCCGAGCTCGCGCTCGTCGCGGGTGAGCGCCGCTTCGGCCGCCGCCAGCGGGGTGAACACCAGGCTGTCGGGGGCCACCTCGGCGAGCTGCAGACACCGCCGCACGTTGGACAGCGCGGCCGTGGCGCCGGTCACGATGTGGACCTCGGCCTCCAGGCGGTAACCCTCCATCCCCAGCGGCGAGACCACTGGGCCGCCGCCGTCGAGCTGAAAGTAGCGCGGCAGCACGTGCATGACCTCGCGCCCGTGCTCGAGGGGGATGGCGCCCGCGGTCTCGAGCACCCGCCGGATGTCGGGGGCCTCGACCTCGCGCGGGCGCCGTCCGATCGGCACGACGGCGTGGTTGTTGCCGCCGGACAGGTGATGCCCCGAGATGCCGACGACCGCGTGGCGGACGGTGACCCCCGCCACGCGCTCGGCGCGCTCGATGCTCGCCGCGATGGCGCCGGCGGCATCGTCGACGTGGACGATCTCGCCGCGCCGGATGCCGACCGCCGGGGCATGCCCCATGCCGAGCACCCGCACCCCGCCGGCGGGCAGGGCCTCCCCGATCAGGGTGCAGATCTTGTGCGACCCGATGTCGATGCCGACCAAGGTGCTCACGGCGTCGCCTCCTTCAGGCGGTAGTAGGGCCCGCGCGGGAACCGCAGGTCCACCACCTCGACGACCTGGCCGCTGCCGGACAGCTTCTGGCGGAGCGCGTCCAGGGTCGCGGCTTGTTGCTCGATCAGGCCGGCATCGACCCCCAACCACACCGGCCATCCTTCGGCCGTGCGGATCCCGAAGCCGGCGTCGGATCGGTACGCCAGCGTGCCGAAGCGCGCGCCGAAGGCCCGGCCCGCGGCGACCAGCGGGAGCGGCAGCCGGTCGCCGGCCGCCTGGATGCGTGCCGACTCGTCGCGGACCGCCACGAGGCCCTGGCCTTCGCCGGGCAGGGGGATGGCCCGGCCGTTTTCGTCGATGCCCAGGCTCGCGCCGGGGATGTCCCATCGGAGCACCGCCGCGGTCTCCTCGACCCGGACCCAGGCGCGGTCGGGCAGCGCCACGCCGACCTCGGCCCGGCGCACGTCCTCGAGCGTCTCGATGCGCCGCGCGGCGGCGGCGAGATCGACGCCGAAGACGCGCCGCGCGTCCAGGCCGCTGACCGCGTAGATCGTGGCGGCCGGCACGCGCTGGTTGCCGTGCACCATGGCGCCATGGACCACCCAGCGGTCCGACCACGCCAGATGCAGCATCGCCAGCGCGGCGACGCCGGCCAGGCTGGCGCCGGCGATCCGCGACGGGTGGTGCCGCAGCCGTGCGAGCCCGACGACCGGGCGCCGGGCGGATGCGCGGCGCACCCGCCGCGCGGCGTGCACCGGGTCCACCAGCGCCGCGGACAACGGGGCGACCGCCTCGCTCTGGCGGGCATGCCGGTCGACCAGGGCCTGCCGCCGCCGCTGCCTAGGCCACATCGTCCACCCCCAGCCGTTCGATCTCGGGCTCGAGCGCGACGCCGAAGCGGTCGAGCACGCGGTCGTGCGCCAGCCGCATGAGCGCCAGCACGTCCCGCGCCCGCGCGCCCCCGCGGTTGACGAAGAAGTTGGCGTGTACCGGCGAGATCTCGGCGCCGCCGACGACGGTGCCCTTCAGGCCGGCGGCGTCGATCAGGCGCCCGGCATGGTCGCCCGCGGGGTTCTTGAACATCGACCCCACGCTCGGCGACGTCGGCTGTGTGGCGCGCCGCTGTGCCGTATGGGTGGCGATCCGGGCCAGGATCGCTTCCGGCGCGTCGCGCGACACGCCCAGCGTGACGCCCACGACGAGGCGGTCGGGGTCGCCCTTGAGCATGCTGCCGCGATAGCGGAACCCCAGCGCCGACGGCGTGAGCCGGTGGACGGTGCCGTCGCGATCCATCACCTCGACGTCCACCACGCTGTCGGCCATCTCCCAGCCGTGGGCGCCGGCGTTGGTCACCACCCCGGCGCCCACGCTGCCGGGGATCCCGACGCCGGCTTCGATCCCGCGCCAGCCGGCGCGCGCCAGGCTCTGTGCCAGCGCCGCCAGGGTCACGCCGCTCTCGCAGCGGACGAGGGCCTCATCCGCCGGGGCGCCATCCGCCTTCGCGCGCGGCTCGACCGCCCAATGCTCACAGCGATTGACGATCACGAGCCCCTGGCAGCCGCCATCGCCGGCCAGCACGTTCGTGCCGCGGCCGATCACCCGGACGGGGATGCCCCGCGCGTGCGCCAGGCGCCACCAACCGGCCAGGTCGCCGGCGCGGCGCGCCCGCACCAGCACGTCGGCCGGGCCCCCGACGCGCAGCGACGTCACGTCCGCCAACGGGGCGCCGAGCTCGGCGTCGCCGCCCAGCCCATCGGCGCTGGCGGCGTCGACCAGCCGCCTGGCATCCGCGGCCCGCAGGCGCGCGAAGCACGCGCGGCTGGCGCGGGGGATGTCGCCCGCGCCGAGGAATAGCAATACGTCGGCCGGCCCGGCCAGCGCCGCGGCTTGCGCGGCGGCATCGTCGAGATCGGCGGCGCACGTCGCGCCCGGCACCGTGGCCGCGATGCGGGCCGCGTCCACGCCCGGCAGGGGCGCCTCGCGCGCGGCGTAAACCGGCGCGACGACGACGCGGTCGGCCGCTCGGAGCGCGGCGCCGAAGGCGTCGGCGAGCAGCGCCACACGGCTGAAGGTGTGGGGCTCGACGATGGCGATGACCCGCCGGCCGGCGAAGCGCTGGCGCGCGGCGGCCAAGGTCGCGGCGATCTCGGTGGGGTGGTGGGCGTAGTCGTCGACCAGCGTGGCGCCGCCGGCGCGGCCGAGGATTTGGAACCGCCGGCGCGCGCCGATGTAGCCCGCAAGGGCTCGCCGCGTGATCGACAGGTCGACGTCGAGGGCCGCCGCCACCGCGATGGCGGCCAGGGCGTTGGCGACGTTGTGCCGCCCGCTCAACCGAATCGACCACGTGCCGAGGCACGCGCCGCGATGCTCGACGTCGAAGATCTGGCCGTCGGGAGTGCCGACGACGCCGTGGGCCCGCCAGTCCGGCGCGGGATCGGAGGCTTCGTCTGCGACCGCATACGTCTCGCGCGTGACGGCCGCCGGCGGCACAAGCGCCGCGGCCGCGGGCGCGTCGGCGGCGACGATCAGCCGGCCGCCCGCCCGGATGTTGGCGGCGAAGGCCGTGAAGGCCTCGCGCACGGCGTCGAACGTGGCGTAGATGTCGGGATGGTCGTGCTCGATGTTCGTGATGACGGCGATGGCCGGGTGGCCGTGCAGGAAGCTGCGGTCGTACTCGTCGGCCTCGACCACGACGTGCGGGCCGCCGCCGAGATGGGCGTTGGCGCCGAGGTCGACGATGTCGCCGCCGACGAAGTACGATGGGTCGCGTCCCGCGGCGACCAGGATGTGGGCGATCAGCCCGCTCGTCGTGGTCTTGCCGTGCGTCCCGGCCACCGCGACGCCGACCCGGCCGTCCATGAGGGCGCCGAGGAGCACGGCGCGCTTGGTGACCGGGGTTCCGCGCGCCAGGGCCGCTCGAAGCTCGGGGTTCTCGGCCGGCACCGCCGGTGAGACGACGACCAGCGCGCAGCCATCGGGCAGGTTGGCGGCGGCATGGCCGATGGCCACGGCGACGCCTCCTGCGGCAAGGTCGTCGGTGGCGGGTGACGCCTGCCGGTCGCTGCCCGACACGCGCAGGCCCAGCTCGGCCAGCGCGCGCGCCAGGCCGCTCATCCCGGCGCCGCCGATGCCGACGAGGTGCACCCGGTCGCCGGGCGTCAGCGCCGGCAGACCCGGCGCGGCAGGCCACGTGGCCGGGCTGGGCGCCGGCGGCGAGGCGAGCACGGGCGCCGTCATCAGCGGGCCACCTTCAGGAACAGGAGGCCCAACAGCGCACCGCCGAGGATCAGCGTGGCCTGGCCCGTGCTGACGACGATGCCCATCGGCGTCAAGGCCGCCATGACCTGCGCCTGATCCGACAGCGGCGGCTGGTACAGGCCCAGTGCCTGTTGCGGATAGGCGAGCTTGTTCGTGTAGTACCACCACGTGCCGATGACGAGGTACCCGTTGACGAGCCCCATGGTGGCGTCGATGACGAGGCCCCCGATGCGGCTTGGCGGCCACTCGCCCCCAAAGGTCAGGGTCTCGCCGGCATACATGATGACGACCGTGGCCAGGATCGCGCCGCTGTAGAAGACCCAGCTGACGAGATCCTTGCTCGCGGCGCCGGCGCCCAACGCGCTGGCGGCCTTGAAGAAGATGCCGTCGACCCGCGTGCCCATGAGCTGGAAGAAGAACATCATGCCGACGAACCCGATGGTCGCGCCGAGCTCGCGCGGAAAGTGCCGCGTGATGCCGACGACCGCGAAGGTCGCCCACAGGATGAGCATGACGTACTCGTAGGGAACCATCAGGTGTAGGTCTTCTTGTACTTGCGTGCGCCCAGGCTGCGATAGCCGTACAGGATCAGCGCGATGACGAACGTCCCGAGCAGCCCCGGAAGCGCGAGCTTGGGCAGCGCGAGCGCCGGGGCGTCGGGCGCGACGACGTCGATGGTGGCGCCCGGCAGCGCCCGCGTGAGCAGGAAAGATGCCACGAGGTAGCCCGTGACCGTCGACACCACGGCCGCGATCAGCCGATCGAGGACGGTGGGCGCCTTGAACTTGTACTCGGCGCCGCCCTTCGGCCACAGCACCAGCAGGGTGAGCGTGTAGGCGGCGATCAGGCAGATCATGAAGGCGGCCATCTGCGCATGGGCGGCGTCGCCGTCGGTGGGCAGCAGGCCGGCCATGTCCTTGACCTCCTTCCAGGCCGTGGTCGGATCATCGGCCGCGATGCCGCCCTTGATGACCGCGAAGTAGAAGAGCTTGTAGAGCTTGTTGGCCCACTTGACGACCGTGCCCCAGCCCTGGCTGAGGCCGACGAACGCCGCCGCCACGACCGCCAGGGTGATCGTCTCGCGGCGGACGCCGCGCAAGCTGATGAAGCCGAAGAACGCGAAAGCCGCGCAGATCAGGAGCACGAACACCGTGATGTCGCCCGCCACCGGCGGCGACGGCGGCACGACCGGGGTCGGCGGGGCCACCGGTGTGCCCGCCGGGATCCCGCCCCCGAGCGCCGGGCGCAGCCACGCCGCCGTCCCCGCCGCCCAGCCGCTGCCGGCCACGATGGCCGCGTTCATGCGTGCCTCCCGTGCGCCATGGGTGGGGTGTCACCGCACCCCGAACCGCCCGCGAGCTCGGCCAGGAGGCGCCAGATCGCGCCGGGCGCGTCGGGGCGATCGAGCCGGCGCATCGCCGCGGCCATCGCCGCGCGCCGGTCGGGGTCGTCGAGAAGGGCGCCGACGACGGCGACGAGGCGCTCGGCGTCGAGCTCCGCGTCGTCGACCCGCACGGCCGCCCCGGCGTCGACCAGCACCCGCGCGTTGTCCGCCTGGTGCCCGCCCGCGATCGGCAGCGGCACGAGCACGGCC
>CAYQBA010000016.1:0-41623 GCA_964415605.1 uncultured Anaerolineales bacterium
GCTTGCTCTTCTCCGCCATCGGCAGGTAGATCACATGCGGCGTCGCCGTCGGCGTCACGCTCGCCGTTGCCGTCGCGCTTGGCGTCGACGTCAGCACATCCGTCGGCGTGGCCGTCGACCTCGCCGTCACCGTCGCGGTGGCCACGCCCGTCTCCGTCGCCGTCCCCGTCGCCGTCGGCGGCCCATCGGTGGCCGTGGCGCTCGCCGTGGGCGTCGGCACATCGCCGCCCGCGCAGAGCACCTCGAGGTCGCCCAGACCATTGGCCTTGCCGAACATCCGCAGGTCCTCAGCCCGGTAAAGATCCTCGCGGACCAGGTCGCCGCCCGTCGCGTTGTCGAACCAGATCGCCCCGCCCGCGTAGTTCGACTCCGGGTCCAGCGCCGTCATCACCACCGCGTCCATGCGCAGCACCCGGGCCAGCCCCCCGTAGCTCGTCTCGTTGTGGATGCTGAGCTCCTCGTGCAGACCCGGACCCGCGTCGTGCCGGTAGAACTCCGGCGCCGGCGACGTGACCCACGTGCCCGTCGCCCCGTCGTGCCGGGAAATCACGATATCCCCCACGCCCACCGCCGGCCGCTCGTTCGGCGCACCCAGATCGTTCAGCCCGTTGTAGCCCATGTCGCCGAACCGGTCGCGGATGGCCAGCACCATGTCGCCCCCGTCGGTGAACTCGATGTCGCTGAGCATCGGCTGCGGATACGCGTTGTCGAGCAGCCGCAGCCCGTTGCGGTCCGGGCCCGTCGTGTTGTAGCCGTCCTTCCATGGCTGCCAGTTGGCCGAGATCTCCAGGTCCCGCGTGCCCGCGCGGATGTAGAAGCCCCAGCCGCGCTCGTACGCCAGCCCGAACCGGTTCACCAGCCGCATGTCCGAGCCATCGAGGTTCGACGCGTACACCCGCGCCTCCAGATCGCCCAACGCCTGGGTCGCGTACGCCGAGTCCACCACCGCGTGGTACAGCCGCCCGCCATGCACCTTGAGCCCGAACAGCCGGGCGTCCGACGCCCACGGCTCGCCGGCCGCGCCGTGCTCGATGTGCCCGAGCAGCGTCGCGTCCGGCACGCGGAAACGGTAGATCCGGCGCGTGTACAGGTTGCTGACGAAGAGCTCGCGGCCGTCCGGCGTGATGTCGATGTCGCCGAGCGACGTCACGCCCACGAAGTCCCGGGCCTTGACGTCCGGGCCCGTCGCGGCGCTCGCCTCGTGCCGGTCCGGGCCGGGCTCGGGCACGCGGGCCCACTCGGCCACCCCGCCCGTGGTCAGGTCGATCCGGTAGATGGCGCCCGGCCCGCCCGGCCCGAAGCGCGTGCCGCGCTTGTGATACGCCGCCACGTACAGCGCCCGCTCGCCGGCCGCGTAGGCGTGCCCCCACGTCGCGCCCACCTGCCGCTGGGTCGCCAGCGTGACGTGGCCGCTGTTGTTGAGCGAGTCGCGGAAGGCCTTGACCGCGGGTTCCGCGAGCTGGTTTCCCCGGCTGAAGAAGCTGGTCGCGAAGTACGGGTTCGTCGTGGCGCACGCCGCGTCGACGTCGGCCAGGGGCGGCGCGCCGGTGGTCGCGGCGCCGTCGCCCGTGGCGGCGCCCGCCAACGCGGCGATGACGCCGGCAGCGGCGAGCGCGATCGATCCAAGGCGCACTTCGACGCGCATCGGTGACATCGGACGTCCTCCCTTCCACTCGCGGGTCGACCAGCCCGGCTGGCGCACGCATCGACGCAGCGCGGCACACTCGTTCGACGCCTGAAGCCTGTCAACTGTGACTCCCCGCCGCCCAGTGCCGGCACGGCCGCCCACACGACTTGCGCCCACGGCCGCATGCTCTACAATCGGCCGGCACGATCGTGTCAACGAGGAGACAAGGAGAAGAGACCCCATGCGACAACGCGTGATTGCCGTCTGCGCGACCCTGGCCGGCCTGAGCCTGGCCGCTTGCGGCGCCCCGCCCGAGCCCACTCCCGCCGTGGTGGTCGAGCCCGACGCCGGCGGCGAGCCCACCGTCGTCATCGAGCCCACCACCGACCTCGCCACGGCCGCCGTGGCCGTCCCCGACCTCGGCGGCCGGGTCGTCTCGGTGGCCATCGAGAACGCCTACATCCCGTTCAACTTCATCGACCCCGCGACAGACGAGGCCACGGGGTGGGACTACGAGGCGCTGGCCGAGATGTGCCGGCGCCTGAACTGCACCCTCGAGTACCACCAGATCGGCTGGGACAACATGATCGCCGCGGTGGCCGCCGGACAGTACGACATGGCTCCCGACGGCATCACCATCACCGAGGAGCGCGCCCAGCAGGTGGACTTCTCCGATGGCTACATGACCGTCGACCAGCGCATGATGGTCAAGAAGGACAACACCGCCATCCAGACGACTGACGACCTGAAGAACGACCCCGCCCTGCGCGTGGGAACCCAGAGGGGCACGACGAACTACGAGGAAGCCAAGAAGCTGGTCGGCGAAGAGCGGGTGGTGGCGTTCGAAAGCTTCGGCGATGCCGTGCAGGCCCTGATCAGCGGCGACGTCGATGCCGTCATCATCGACGACACCGCCGGCCAGGGGTACGTCGGCGTCAACGCCGACGATGTTCGCCTGCTCGACCAGGTGCTGGTGGGCCAGCAGCTCGGCTTCATCTTCCCCAAGGGCAGCGACCTGGTCGGCCCGTTCAACGCCGTGATCGCGGCCATGCGGGCGGATGGCGCCCTCGACGCGCTCGCGCTCAAGTGGTTCGGCCCGAGCTTCAAGGCCCCCGAGGCGGAAGATGACGCGGCGGGCGAGGATGCGGCGGAAGGCGATGCCGCCGCGGCGGCCACTCCCGGCGACGCCGCTGGATCCGCCGCGTCGACCGAGGCGCCCGCCGCCGCGCCCGCGGCGCCGTGACCGCGAACGTCGACCGACCGGCGCGATGACCGCCCGCGTCGCCGCCCCCCACCCCACCAAGGGCCCGGCCCTGTCCGACCAGCCGTGGTGGGTGCTCGTGCTGCTGCTGGCCGGCGCCGTGCTGGTGTGGCGGTTCGCCACGGACGATACCTACCATGCCATCCTCGGCAAGATCCTGCTGGGGCTGCCGATCACGCTGGCGGTGACCGCCGCGGCCTACGCGGCGGCCATCGTCATCGGGCTGGTGGCGGGGCTGGGGCGGCTGTCGCGCAACGCGCTCGTCTACAACACGGCCACGCTGTATGTCCAGAGCATCCGCGGCGTGCCGATCCTCGTCCAGATCTTCGTCGTCGCGTTCGTCGTGCTGCCCGCCGCGGTCGGGGCTCTCAATGCCGCGGGGCAGGCCCTGGCGCCCCTCCTGGGGCCGGACAACCCGCTGGCCACGGCCACCAACCGCGCCATCCCGATGGGCGTGCGGGCCACGGCCGCGCTGGCCATCGCCTACGGCGGCTACGAGGCCGAGACATTCCGCGCGGGGATCCAGTCGATCGAGCGCGGGCAGCTCGACGCGGCGCGCTCGCTGGGCATGACGGGGTTCCAGGCACTGCGGTTCGTGATCCTGCCGCAGGCCGTGCGGCGCATCCTGCCGCCCCTGGGCAACGACCTCATCGCCATGCTGAAGGACTCGTCGCTGGTGTCGGTGCTTGGCGTCAACGATCTGACGCAGAAGGCGCGCCTGCACGCGTCGGCGTCGTTCCAGTACCCGCCGACGTACTACACCCTCGCGTTCATCTACCTCGTCCTGACGCTCGTCCTGGCCATGGTCGTCAAGGCCGTCGAGCAGCGCATGGAGCCCACATGACCCGCAAGCAGCGCGGTCGGCCGCTGGCTACCCTCCCGGCCAGGCCCGCCGATCGATCCGCCGCCGCGCCCGCCGGGCGCCGGGCGCCGGCCGTGTGGCTGGGGGGGCTCGCGTTGGCCGTCGCCCTCGCGGCGGGGACGTGGTGGGCGCTCCGCGATCGACCCGCGGCCGACGTCCCGGTGGCCACGCCAACGCCCGCGGACCTTCCGCCGCCGGCCAGCGGCCCCGTCGACCCCGCCACCTGGCAGGTGCCGGGCATGCCGATGACCCAGCGGCTTGCCCTCATCCGGCGCGCCATCCAAGCCTTCCCGATGGGCAACCGGTACGCCAACGCCGACCGGGCGCGCTGGCTGCTGGCATCGCGCGTGCCCGAGGAGCCGTCCGCGCGCCGGCAGTACGAGATCCGGGTCGCGTTCAACCTGTTGTACGCCGGGCGGACGGCCGAGGCGGTCGAGCGGTTGAGCGCGATCGAGGAAGGCCTGTCGGCGGCGAGCAACCCCAGCCCACGCGCCCTCGCCGAGGCCCGCGCGCTCCTGGCCGTCGCCTGGCTGCGGCTGGGCGAGCAGACCAACTGCATCAACCGCCATACCGCGGACTCGTGCCTGCTGCCGATCCGCGGCTCCGGCGTGCACACCGACCAGCAGGGCTCGAGCCAGGCCACCGCCGTCCTCGAGCGCATGCTGGCCGCCGACCCGGGCGACCTCGTCGCCCGGTGGATGCTGAACCTCGCGGCCATGACCCTCGGCACCTATCCGGACGGGGTGCCCGCCGAGCACCTCATCCCCGAGTCGACGTTCGCCTCGGAGGTCGACATCGGCCGGTTCACCGACGTGGCGCCGGAGCTCGGGCTGGACGCCGTGACGCTGTCGGGCGGCGCGGTGCTCGACGACTTCGACAACGACGGCGACCTCGACGCGGTCGTGTCGTCGTTCGGGTTCGACGAGCCCTTGCGGTTCTTCCGCAACGAGGGCGACGGGTCGTTCACCGACCGCTCGAGCGCGGCCGGGCTGGACGGCCTCTTCGGCGGTCTGCACCTCGTGCAGACCGACTACAACAACGACGGCTTCCTCGACCTGTTCGTGCCGCGCGGCGCGTGGCTCGGCGAGGAGGGCCTGCACCCCAACTCGCTCTTGCGCAACAACGGCGACGGCACGTTCACCGACGTGACCGAGGCCGCGGGGCTGTTGACGTTCCATCCCACCCAGGTGGCGGCTTGGGCGGACTTCGACGGCGACGGCTGGCTGGACCTGTTCGTCGGCAACGAATCGATCCCGCCCGATGTCGTCCCCGCCGCGCTGGGGCAGGAGGACACCTCCAAGCGACCGGTCCACCCATCCGAGCTGTACCGCAACAACGGCGACGGCACGTTCAGGCGGCAGGACGCCGACGTCGCCTACATCAAGGGCGCCGTCTGGGGCGATGTCGACAACGATGGGCGGCCGGATCTCTTCGTCTCGCGGCTTGGGGGCGCGAACGGCCTCTACCACAACGAGGGACCCGACGCCGAGGGGCGCTGGCGGTTCACCGACGTCGGCGTCGAGGCCGGCGTGACCGAGCCCCGGTTCAGCTTCAGCGCATGGTTCTTCGACTACGACAACGACGGGTGGGAGGACATCGGCGCGGCCGACTACGGCCAGCCCCAGATGGGCCGCACCGCCGAGCTGATCGCCGGCTACCTCGGGCTGCCGACCGAGGGCGACCATCCGCACGTCTACCGCAACAACCGCGACGGCACCTTCACCGACGCCAGCGTGTCGCTCGGCCTGTCCAACCCGACGTTTACCATGGGGAGCAACTTCGGCGACGCCGACAACGACGGCTGGCTGGACATGTACCTGGCGACCGGCGATCCGCAGTTCGAGTCGCTCTACCCCAACCGCCTCTATCGCAACGATGCCGGCGTCCGCTTCCAGGAGGCGACCAGCGCGGCCGGGGTCGGCCACATCCAGAAGGGCCATGGGGTGGCCTTCGGCGACGTCGACAACGACGGCGACCAGGACATCTGGCTCAACCAGGGTGGCGCCTACTCCGGCGACGGATACCAGAAGGTTCTGTTCCTCAACCCGGGCAACGCCAACCACTGGCTGACGCTCCAGCTCCAGGGCACGCGCGCCAACCGGGCCGCCATCGGGGCGCGCGTGACGGCGACGGTCGAGGAGGCGGCCGGGCCGCGCGCGATCCATGCGACGGTCGGGACCGGGTCGAGCTTCGGGGGCAACAGCCTGCGGCTCGAGCTCGGGTTGGGGCAGGCCACCGCGATCCGCGACGTCACCGTCCGCTGGCCGGGCTCGGGGCTGGTCGAGACGTTTGCCGGCCTGGAGCTGGATCGCGCCTACCGGCTGGTCGAGGGACAGGGCCAAGCCGAGGCCCTGGACCTCCGGCGGATCCCGATCGAGGCGCCCTGAACGGACGGGGGTGGCGGAGGAGGAGGGATTCGAACCCCCGTGGCATCGCTGCCCATCCGTTTTCAAGACGGCGCCGTTCGACCACTCCGGCACTCCTCCGGACGGCGTCAGTATAGCACGCGCCAGGTGGCGGCCGGCGTGGCTTCCGCCCGCCGCGGCTGCCCGCACACGGCCCATGCCGCCGTCCCTCGCATGAACACACCCACCCCGTGCCGGAAAACCGCCATCGCTCCGAGTTGACTGCTGGTAGAGACCGCCGCGCGCCGTGGCCGCGGCGGCCAACCCAGCCAACAGGAGAGATGAAATGGTCCAGCTCCAGTCGTTCAAGCGCGCGTCGCGGCGCCTCGCGCGGCTTGCCGTGGTCGCCGCCGCGCTCGCAGCCGGCTTCACGGCAGGCACCGGCGTGCCGGCCTTCGGCCAGGGCGCGGAGGTCGAGCCCAACGGGACGTGCGCGGGCGCCCAAGACCTCGGCGCCATCGAGGCGACCACGGTGATCACCGGCGAGCTCGCCAGCACGCTCGCGGCGCCCGACGTGGACTTCTTCCGCATGACCGCCACGCCGGGGTCGACCGTCGTTATCGACCTCGAAGGCCGGGCCACCGGCGGCGGCACTCTCGTCGATCCCTTCCTCGGCGCCTTCGACGGCCGGTGCGCCGGATCGGCGATCGACGACGACAGCGGCGACGACACGAACGCCCGCCTCATGCTGGTCGTGCCGGCCGACGGCGTCGTCGTCGTGGGCGTCACGCAGTGCTGCGACAGCGCCTTTGCCGGCGGCGGCGTCGGCACGTACACGCTCACGCTCGCGCCGGTGCTGATGGCCGGCTCGATCACTGGCCGACTCGTCGACGCGGAGACCGGCCTGCCGCTGTCGGGTGACTACCCGCTCTATGCCTCGCTCGAGCTGCGCCGCTGCCGGGCCGGAGGCTGCGGAGAAGTCGTCGGGCGGATCAACGCCGCGACCGAAGGCAGCTTCCGCTTCGAGACGGACATCGCCGGTGGGGCGCTGGTCGCCGGAGCCTACCAGCTCCATGCGACCGTGGGTCAATCCTATCGGTACCAACCGACCACGACCCCGTCGTTTGTCATCGGCAAGGGCGAGGACCTCGACGTCGGCAGCATCGCGCTGGCGCCGTATCCGCGGGCTCGGTCCATCGCCGGGCGCATCGTCGATGCGCGCAGCGGCGCGCCGCTGTCGGGCGGGGTCTACCCGCAAGCGCAGGTCGAGCTGCGGCTTTGCGAGGGCGGCAGCTGCTACGGCACCGTCGCATCCCAGGCCACCGACGCCAACGGGCGGTTCCAGTTCGAGCGGGACTACAGCGGCAGCCCCCTCCTGGCGCTGCGCTACCAGATCGTGGTATCGGCGCCGCAGTACGAGAGCGGGCAGAGCGGCGAGTTCGATGTCGCGCCCGGCGCTGACCACGACCTGGGCGACGTGCGCCTGAGCCCGATCCCGATGGCCGGCTCGATTCGCGGGCGTGTTGTGGACGCAGTGACCGGCGCGGTGCTGCGGGGCGACGCCCGCCCGTTTGCGCGGGTCGAGCTGCGCGCCTGCGGCGACGGCGGCTGCTACTACGGCGTCGTCGCGACCGCCCAGACCGACGCGCAGGGCCGCTTCCGGTTCGACCGCGACGGCTCCGGCAACCCGCTGGTGGCCCGCGACTACCAGGTCGTCGTGAGCGCGGACCAGTACGACGACCGCGAGGCGGCGCGCTTCGCGGTCACCGAGGGTCAGCACAAGGACCTCGGAGACATCCTGCTGCAGTCGCACCCGTTGCGGTTCACCGAGATCCGCGCGTGCGGCAACCTGCCGCTCGAAGGGGGCGACTGCGCCTACAGCGTGCGGGTCACCAACGGGCTCTCCACGACCCTGGAGGGCGGCATCTGGAGCATGGTCGCCACCCAGACCGACCCGTGGGGCGGCCGGCGACCGTTGTTCCAGACCGGCACGCCCGTGGCCGTGCGCATGACGCCGGGTGCAAGCCAGGTGGTCGAGTTCAAGTTCCACGTGCCGGGGTCGGCGCCCGACGGGCAGACAATCTGCACCGAGGCGATCGGCGGCCGTGCGCCCGAGCCGTACTTCGACGTCCTCGGCCGGACCGACCTCTTCTGCATCACCAAGGGTGCGAGCGGCTTCACCGTGCTCGGGGACCGCGAGGCGCACGAGCGGATGTACCCGCGGGCGGACGCCGTGTATCCGGCGGAGTGACGACGTCCGAAGGCGGGGGCGGCACCGGGCCGCTCGATCTCCAGACGACGGGCGGCGGGGGGACGACCCCCGCCGCCCGCGCGGCTTTTTCGGCGGCGCGGCTTGCCGACACGGCCCCCGGCGCGGCTTGCCGACATGGCCCCCGGCGGGCAATTGCCCCCCGGCCGCGTGGGCCCGGCAAGTGCCCCCCGGCCGCGTGCGGATGACACCGCCGCGCAGCCTTCACCCCGACCATTCACACGCGCGGCGGCGCCATCGCCCCCGCGGTCCGCGCTTCCCACAGCCGCTCGTAGGCTTGCTCCACCCGCCCTGCGATCGACGCCCAGCTGTAGCCCTCCGCCACGGCCGTGCCGTGCATCCCGAGCGCCTGGCGCAGCGCCGGGTCGTCGACGATCGGCCTGATCCGCGCCGCGAGCGCCACGGGATCGCCGTCCGGCACCAGGAACCCCGTCCGGCCGTCCTGGACCAGCGTCGACAGGCCACCGACGTTGGACGCGATCACCGGCGCACCGCACGCCATGGCCTCGAGGGCGACCATGCCGAAGCTCTCGTAGCGCGATGGCACCACGACCACCTGGGCGGCATTGTAGAAGTAGGGCAGGTCGTCCTGGGTCTGCGGGCCGAGCAGCGTGACGAAGTCGGCGATGCCGAGGTCCTCGCGCAAGCGGTGGATGCGCTGCATCTCGGCCGTCATCTCGGCCGGGTCGTCGGTCTTGTCGCCGCCGATGATGCACAGGCAGCTGTTGTGGGCCAGCTCGGGCTCGGCGGCGATGATGAGCGCCATGGCCCGCACGAGCGTGTCCAGGCCCTTCACCGGGTCGGGCCGGCCGACGAACAGGATCATCCGGTGGTCGGCGTCGAGGCCGAGGTGGGCGCGGGCGGCGCGTGGATCCATCGGCCGGAAGAGCTGCAGGTCGACGCCTGGCGGGATCACCTCGATCTTCTCGGGCGCGGCGCCGTAGAGCTCCACCATGTGCTGCTTGTCGATCGGCGTGGCGGCCACGATGGCGTCGGCGAACGCCATGATCTCGGCCTCGACCCCGCGGCGCGGGCCGATCTCGGCCGTGGCGCCGTCGCCCTGGGCCAGGTCCTTCATGGCCCCCAACGTGTGGAACATGTGCACGATCGGCGCCGGCTGCCGCCGGGCCAGCTCGCGCGCCGCCCATCCGCTCATCCAGTAGTGGCTGTGGTAGACGTCGTAGCGCGCGCCCTGCGAGGCGATGAACGCCCGCACCCCCGCCACGAACTCCGGTACGGCCGCCCATGCCTCGGCCTTGGTCAGCGGCGCCTCCGCGCCGGCCGTGACGTGGATCACCCGCACGTTGGGGCCGAGGTCGGTGTCGGGGATGTGCGGCACCAGGCTGCTCTGCGAGCGCGTGAAGCAGTCGACCGCGAAGCCCCGCCGGCCGAGCTGGCGCATCAGCTCGCGCACGTAGACGTTCATCCCGCCCGTCTCCTTCCCCCCGGGCGCCGCCAGGGGGCAGGTGTGGTACGCGATCATGCAGATGCGACGGGGCGATGGCAAGGAGACCGGCCGGCCCAGATCCAGGGCGTGGGCCCGCGCGTCGATGTCCGTCCAGTCGGGGACGTCGCCCCGACTGCCATCCGCAGGGGTGTGCCAGGGAGGCATGATGGCTCCGAGCTGCGCACGGCGGCGCCGGCACGGCTGGCGCCCGCGATCGAAGGGCGCGCAATCATAGCCCGCGGCCCCGGGCCGAGCCAGTCGACGCCGCCACGCACGTGCGGCGGTCTGCTATATTTTTGGCGGCAAGCGATGATCGGCGGCAAGCGTGCCGCCCGGCCCGGCGTGACCAGGGCCACGAGCCACGGGACCGGGAGGAGTCCGCCAGTGTCCATCAAGCCCATCGTCTCGGTTGGCGACGACGACCACGTGCTGCGGTCGACCGCGCGGCCCGTGCGCCGGGTCGACCGCCGCATCCGCAACCTGATGCACGACATGATCGAGACGATGCGCGATGCGAACGGCGTCGGTCTGGCCGCGCCGCAGATCGGGCTGGACCTGCAGGTCTTCGTCGCCGAGGTCCCGGAAGACCTCGACGATCCCGACAGCCCGGTCCGGACGTATGCCCTGGCGGACCCCGAGATCGTCTGGGCGTCGGAGGCCAAGGTCGAGGGTCGCGAAGCGTGCCTCTCCATCCCGGAGCTGTTCGGCGACGTGCCGCGCCACACCCGCATCAAGGTCCGCGCCCTGGACCGCAACGGGCGGCGGGTCGAGCTCGACCTGGAGGACTTCGATGCGCGGGTGTTCCAGCACGAGATCGACCACCTGCACGGCATCCTCTTCCCGGATCGGGTGACGGGCCTGGACAAGCTGTACTTCCTCGAAGAGAACGACGCGGGCGAGCTCGTCCGCGTGCCGTACGCCGTCCCCGCGGTGTGACCCGGGTGGCGCAAACGCATTTGGTGCGCGTCCGGCGCGCCGGTATACTGAGCTTGTTGCGCCCCCATCGTCTAGGGGACCAGGACATCACCCTTTCAAGGTGGAGACGGGGGTTCGAATCCCCCTGGGGGCACCTCAACACGCACACGCGCACGAGCGCCATGCCATGGCGGCGCGCCCGCCGCACCTCGGCGCAGCCTGAATGATCGCCTGGCTGTCCCTTCCGGACCCCTCCCCCCTGGACTTTGCCGACGCCGACGGCGGTCCGCGCCCCCTCACCGTCCAGGCGGTCGTTGACGTCGCGCGCGGTCGGCGTGCCGTCGCGCTGCTCGAAGAGGATCCGGCCCGCCATCGCCCGCTGGAGCACGCGATGGCCGCGTCGGCCGCCTGGGTCGAGCAGCAGGTCCAGGACTTGGAGTCCGGCGCCGCCCGGCCGATCTACGGAATCAACACGGGCTTCGGGGCCCTCGCCGGCCGCGAGACGTTCCGCTCGCGCTACCATGCCCGCGTCCTGTCGCACAACCTCCTGGCGAGCCACAGCGCCGGCACCGGCGACCCGCTCGACGAGGACGTGGTGCGCGCCGCGATGCTGATCCGCGGCCACCAGCTCACGCGCGGCCGGTCCGGCATCCGCGTCGCCGTCGTCAACCGGCTCCTGGCGATGCTGAACGCCCGGGTGTACCCGCGCGTGCCGAGCATGGGGTCGCTGGGCGCCA
This sequence comes from uncultured Anaerolineales bacterium, assembly GCA_964415605.1. GTDB lineage: Bacteria > Chloroflexota > Anaerolineae > Epilineales > Epilineaceae > UCB3. The sequence goes on from CAYQBA010000016.1 coordinate 11,464, forward strand.
GCGGCGATCTCGCCCCGCTGGCCCACCTGGCGCGGATCATCGGCCGGCCGCCCGAGCCCGGGCCGGGCGACACGCCGCTGCCGCTGGACGGCTCGACCGGCGAGGCCTGGATCCCGTGGGATGCCCCCGTGTCGGGGGCGGCGGCCGGCGCCAGCCCGACGGCCGTGGCCGATGCCCCGGCCGCCGTCCCGGACCACGTCACGCACGACCCCGTCACGGGCGCGGTCCACTGCTGGCGCGCGGTCGACGGCCGCACGGCGATGGCGCTGGCCGGCGGCCAGATCGTGCTCGAGGCCAAGGAGGGGCTGGCGTTGATCAACGGCGCCACGTTCTCGGCCGCGCTGGCCGTGCTGGCGGTCGCCGACGCGCTGCGGATCGTGGCGCACGCCGAGGTCGCCGTGGCCATGACCCTCGAGGCACTGCGTGGGTTCCGCGACCCGTTCCTGCCCGAGGTGCACGCCGCGCGCGGGTTCGCCGGCCCCGCGGCGGTCGCCGCGCGCGTGCTGGCGCTGACCGCGGGGTCGACGCTGCTGGACCCCGCCGACCGCGACCGCGATCCCGAGCGCGTGCCGCCGCAGGATCCCTATTCGGTGCGCTGCGCCCCGCAGGTGCTCGGCGCCGCGCGCGACGCGCTCGGGTTCGTCGCGCGGACCGTCGAGACCGAGCTCGACGCGGCGGTGGACAACCCCTTGATCTTCCTGGACCTGCCGCGGGCCTACAAGGCGGTGAGCGGCGGGAACTTCCATGGCGCGCCGCTGGGCTACGCCCTGGACCTGCTCAAGGTCGTCGCCGCCGACTGCGCCAGCCTGTCCGAGCGGCGGACGTTCAAGCTGACCGACTACCGGTTCCACGACGCGCGGCGGGCGGCCGTCTCGCTGCCGCTGTTCCTCATCCATGCCGAGCCGGGGATGCAGGGCCTTAACAGCGGGTTGATGATCGCGCAGTACACCGCGGCCTCCCTGACCTCCGCCGCCAAGACCCTCGCCCATCCCGACAGCGTGGACTCGATTCCGTCGAGCGCGAACCAGGAAGACCACGTCAGCATGAGCATGAACGCGGGCCTGCACGCGCGTCGGCTGCTCGGGCATGTCGAAAGCGTGGTCGCCATCGAGCTGCTCGCCGCGGCCCAGGCGCTCGACCTGCGGTCTGGCGACGGGCGCTGCGGCGCGGGCACGGCCGCCGCGTGGGCGTGCATCCGGTCGCGCGTGCCGTTCCTCGCCGCGGACCGGGCGCTGGCGCCCGACATCGACGCCGTGGTGCGGTTGATGCGGGCTGGAACGTTGCTGGCGGCCGTCGAGCGCGCCATGGTGGCGCGCGCGCCGCGGGCCGAGGCCGACGGATGAGCCAGGGCTTTACAGAACCGCCGATCGGGTATACAAATGAGGCGGCGGACACGGCGGACGCCGACCTCGGCAGCAACAGGAGCGAGAGCATGCCCGCACAGGTCATCACGGTGACGTCGGGGAAGGGGGGCGTGGGCAAGACCACCGCCACCGCCAACCTCGGCGTCGCGCTGGCCGCGCGCGGACGCAACGTCGTGGTCGTCGACGCCGACATCGGCCTGCGCAACCTCGACGTCGTCATGGGCCTCGAGAATCGGGTGGTCTACAACCTGATCCACGTGATCCGCGGCGTGGCGGCGGCCGAGCGGGCCCTGATCCGCGACAAGCGCATGCCCGGCCTGATGCTGCTTGCCGCCGACCAGCACGCCGACAAGGACGACGTCACGCCCGAAGAGATGGAAGCCCTGTGCGCCTCGCTCAAGCCGTTCGCGGACTACGTCCTCGTCGACTCGCCGGCGGGCATCGAGCAGGGCTTCCGCAACGCGCTGGCGCCGGCCGACCAGGTGGTGCTCGTGACCACGCCCGAGGTCTCCGCTGTCCGCGACGCCGACCGCGTCATCGGCCTCGTGGAAGCCACCGGCAAGCCGTCGCCCCGCCTGATCCTCAACCGCATCAAGCCCGAGCTGGTGGCCCAGGGCGACATGATGACCACCGACGACGTCGTCGACGTGCTGCGCATCGAGCTGCTCGGCATCGTGCCCGAGGATGGCGCCATCGTGGCCGCCACCAACCGCGGCGAGCCGGTCTCGCTCCAGCCCGGCTCGCGCGCCGGGCAGGCCTTTCACAACATCGCGGCCCGCATCGAGGGCGAGCGGGTGCCGTTCATGACCCTGGACGTCAACCAGCAGAGCTTCCTCGATCGGTTGTCCAACCTCTTCCGCCCGGGCCACGGACCCGCCGGGGGGCCGCGGTGAGCCGCTGGCTGGACCGGTTGAGGGGCCGGCCGGCGGAGCACGAGCGCTCGGGCGCCGTGGCCCGCGAGCGGCTCAAGCTCGTGCTGGAGTACGACCGCGCCCAGATCACGTCGGCACAGCTCGACGAGATCCGCGCCGAGATCATCGACTCGATCTCGCGGCACGTGTCGGTCAACCGCGCCGACGTGCGGGTGACGTTGGAGCGCGACGGCCGCCTCGTCGCCGAGATCCCGCTGGACAGCGCCCGGCCGTCACCCGGCGGCGGGCACTGATCCGGGGCTAGATTCGTGGCCAGCAGCGCGATCTCCGCGCCGCGCGCCCGGCGGACGCCGCGCCTGCCGTGGCGGCGCGTCCGGTCCATCGACTGGCCGCTGGTCGTGGCGGTGCTGCTCGCCATGGTCGCCGGCACGCTGATGATCTACAGCGCCACCCTCCGCATGGAAGCGGCCACGACGTGGGACGACCTGGTCGTCAAGCAAGCCGTGTTTGCCGCGGCGAGCACCGCCATCCTCGTGCTGATGACCCTGACCGAGTACCGGGTGCTCCTGGCCCTGTGGGTCTGGCTCTACGCCGGCATCGTGATGCTTCTCCTGGCGCTCTTCTCGCTGGGCCAGGTCCTCGGAGGCGCGCAGCGCTGGTATGATCTCGGCGGGGTGGCGATCCAGCCCAGCGAGTTCTCGAAGGTCGTGCTGGTCATCTGCCTGGCGGCCTACTTCGAGCGGCACGACGTGCGGCAGTTGCGGCACGTCGTGATCTCGCTCGGCCTCGTGGCGCTGCTGGCCTTCCTGGTCGTGCTGCAGCCGAACCTGTCCACGGCCATCCTGCTCGGCGTGATCTGGCTGGGGATGGCGTTCGCCGCCGGCATGCGGCCGCTGCACTTCAGCCTGCTCGCGTTGCTCGGCGCCCCCACGCTGTACGTGGCGCTCAAGACCAACCTCTTGCAGGACTACCAGCTCGAGCGCGTGCGCGTGATGCTCGACCCCATGGTCGACGCGAGCGGCAGCGGCTACCAGAGCATTCAGTCGCTCATCGCCGTCGGCAACGGCGGGCTGTGGGGCCGCGGCTTCGCCAGCGGGATGCAGACGCAGGGCGGCTGGCTGCCCCTGATGTACACCGACAACATCTTCGCGCTCATCTCCGAGGAGCTGGGCTTCATGGGGGGTGTGGCGTTCCTCCTGCTCCTCGGGTTCATCGTGTGGCGCGTCTTCCGCGCGGCGTCGGTGGCGCAGGACTTCGCCGGCTCGCTCATCGCCATCGGGGTCGGCACCTACCTGCTGGCGCAGACGTTCGTCAACATCGGGGTCGTGCTCCAGCTCCTGCCGGTGACCGGCATCTCGCTGCCGCTGATCAGCTACGGCGGGTCCAGCGTGCTGGCGGTCTTGACGGCCATCGGGCTGGTGCAGAGCGTGCTGGTGCGCCGCAAGCCGCTGGAGTTCGCGTGACGGCCGCGGGCGGCCAGCCGCCCGCGGGGGTCCGCGTGCGGATCGCCCCGTCGCCGACGGGCTACATGCACGTCGGCACGGCCCGCACCGCGCTCTTCAACTGGCTCTTCGCGCGCCAGCAAGGGGGCGCATTCGTCCTGCGCGTCGAGGACACCGACCGGACCCGGCTCGTCCCCGACGCCACGGACGACCTCATGGCGGGGCTGCGCTGGCTGGGCATCGTGCCGGACGAGGGGCCGGGCATCGGTGGCGACGCCGGCCCGTATCTCCAGAGCGAACGCCTGGCCATCTACCGCCCGTATGCCGACCGGCTCCTGGCCGAGGGGCACGCGTACCGGTGCTTCTGCTCGGCCGACCGCCTGCGCGCGGTCCGCGAGGCCCGCCAGCGCGCCGGCCAGAAGATCGGCTACGACCGTCATTGCCGCGACCTCCCGCCGGCGGAGGGCGCGCGGCGCGCGGCGGCAGGCGAGCCGCACGTGGTGCGCCTGCGGATGCCGCTCGCCGGCGCGGCGACCCTGGTCGACGTCTTGCGCGGCGCGATCGTGTTCGACGTCGCCGAGATCGAGGACGTGGTCCTGGTCAAGACCGACGGCTTCCCGACCTACCACTTCGCCGTCGTGGTCGACGACCACTTGATGGGCATCACGCACGTCCTGCGCGCCGACGAGTGGATCCCGAGCGCGCCGATCCAGCTCCAGCTGTATGCGGCATTCGGCTGGGCCGAGCCGGTGTGGGCGCACCTGCCGCTGGTGCTCAACCCCGACGGCGGCGGGAAGATGTCCAAGCGCAAGACCATCGGCCCGGACGGCCAGCCGCTCGAGCAGATGACGCTCGTGCGCGAGTACCAGGCGGCAGGCTACCTGCCGGAGGCGATGTTCAACTTCCTGGCCCGCCTGGGCTGGTCGTACAGCGGCGAGGACGAGGTGTTCACGCGGGAGCAGGCGCTGGAGCGGTTCCGCCTCGAGGACGTCAAGCCGTCGCCTGCCGCGTGGAACCCCGAGAAGCTGGACTGGCTGAACGGCGTCTACATCCGGGCGCTCGAGCCCGCCGACCTGGCGGCGCGGCTCATGCCGTTCTTCGAGCGCGCCGGCCTGGCGGCCGACGCCGCCCGGGTGCGGGCGGTGGTCCCGCTGATCCAGCCGCGCATCGAGACCCTTGCCGACGCGCCGGCGCTGGTCGACTTCCTGTGGGCGGACGCCGTGGCGCCGGCCGTGGACGAGATGGTGCCCAAGGGGCTGGACGCGGCCGGGGCGGCCGAGCTCCTGGCCGCCGCCGATGCGGCGCTCGGTGGGCTCGAGGCGTGGGACCACGCCGGCATCGAGGCCGCGCTGCGGGCCGTGGCCGCGGACCGCGGCCTCAAGGCGGGCGCGGCGTTCCAGCCGATCCGGCTGGCCGTGACCGGGCGTTCGGTGGCGCCGCCGCTGTTCGAGACGCTCGAGGTGCTGGGGCGGGACGCGACGCACGCGCGCATCGCGGCGGCGCGCGCGCGGCTGGCCGAGGCGGCGGGAGCGGGGGATCCGGCCCAGGCGCCGGGATTCGGGCCAGGCGGGTGACGCCGGTGCCACCGCCCCCGCCGATCGACCTCCGCTCCGACACCGTCACGCGGCCGACGCCGGCCATGCGCGCCGCGATGGCGGCGGCCGACGTCGGCGACGACGTGTTCGGCGAGGACCCCACGGTCAACCGCCTGGAGGCGCTGGCGGCCGAGCGGGTCGGCAAGGCGGCGGGCCTGTTCGTCGCCAGCGGCACGCAAGGCAACCTCGCGGCGCTGTTGGCCACTTGCGGCCGCGGCGACGAGATCATCCTCGGCGACCAGAGCCACACCTTCGTCTACGAGGCGGGCGGATCGGCGGCCGTCGGCGGGATCCACCCGCGGCCGGTGGCGACGCGGCCGGACGGCACGCTGGACGTCGAGGTGATCGAGGCCGCGGTGCGCCCCGACAACGTGCACTTCCCCCCGACGCGGCTGATCTGCCTCGAGAACACCCACAACCGCTGCGGCGGCGCGGCGCTGGCGCCGGCCTACATGGCGGAGGTGCGCGCGGCGGCCGACCGGCACGGCCTGGCCATCCATCTCGACGGCGCCCGGCTCTTCAACGCGGCGGCGGCGCTGGGCGTGGCGGCGGCCGACCTGGCGCGCGACGCCGACTCGGTGACGTTTTGCCTTTCGAAGGGGCTCGCGGCGCCGGTGGGGAGCGTGCTGTGCGGCCCGCGGGGCTTCGTGGATCGGGCGCGTCGGGCGCGCAAGCTGCTCGGCGGCGGCATGCGGCAGGCGGGCGTCATCGCGGCGGCGGGCATCGTGGCGCTGGAGACGATGGTCGACCGGCTCGTGGACGACCACGCCAACGCCCGCCGGCTTGCCGACGGCCTGGCGGGGCTGCCGGGCCTCGTGGTGGACCCGGAGCGGGTGGCGACCAACATCGTGATCTTCGAGCTGCGGCCGGGCGCGGGTTCGCCGGACGGGCTCGTCGCGGCGGTGGCCGAGCGCGGGGTGCGCGTCCTGGCCATCGGCGGGCGCCGCTTGCGGGCGGTGACGCACTACGAGGTGTCGGCGGACGACGTCGAGCGCGCGATCGCGGTGTTCGAGGCGGTGCTGCGGGAAGGTGATGGGCGCGGTGCGGGCGGTTGACGGCATCCGGGCCGGGGAGTAGACTGCGGCGGCGAGATCGGATCCGCTTGGTCCCCCGCGGGTCGCGGCTGCGTGGCGAAGCCGACGGCCTGACCATCTCCCTCCGGCGACGCGCTTCCTAGCCCGTTGCGCCCGGGGGTGACAAGGAGCTCACGCCGATGCCTCCCTCCCCGCGCAGGAAGTCCGCCTGCCGTCTCGTGCTGGCCGCCAGCCTGCTGGCCGCGATCGCCCTGACCCCGGATGCCCGCGTGGCCGCCGGCCCGGAGTCCGCGCTGCGCTCGGCCTGGCAGCGAGCGACGGATGCCCAATCCTACGCGTTCGCCACCCGCTTCACGCAGCGCGACTTCCCGGCGCCGCGCATCGGCAACGCCGGCCGGCACCCCAAGGAACACAGCCTGTACCTGGAGGGCGAGGTCGGCGGCGGTGGCGAGACGCTGCGGCTCTGGCTCTGGGACGGGGCGGCCGGCGTGGCCGGAGGCGAGTACGACCGCCGGAGCGCCCTGGCGCTGAAGGTGGAGGACGGGCGGACCTTCACCCGCCGCGAGTCCGGCGCCTGGGAGCCCATCGTCGCGGCATCATCGCTGTTTGCCCCCGGCGGCGACGCGGCGGCGTTCCTCGAGGCCGCGCGGGGCAGCCGCCGCGTCGATCGCACGCGACGCTCCCTGCCCGGCCATGACACGATCGTCTTCGACCACTACCGCTTCAGCGTCGACGACGCGGCCCTGACGCGACGGCTGCGCGGCCAGCTCGACCGCGAGATGGCGGCGCGGGGCCGGCTGCCGGCCGGCCTGACGCCCCAGATGGCCGGGCTCTTCGCCGGCGCCATCGGCCAGGGGCAGGCCTGGGTGGATGGCCAGGGATTCCCGGCCCGGATCCAGATGGACTTCGAGTGGCCGGCGCGCGCCGGCGGCGAACGGCGCACGGTCTCGATCACGACCGACTTCAAGGCCTTCGAGGGATCCGGGAGCGTGCCGGCGTTCGCCGCGGATCCCGCCGGCTGGCTGCGCGTCACCTTGGGCCGCGCGCGGGCCGAGGTCGACTGGGGCGGTCTGGGGGAGGGGCTGGCGCTCGCCGTCGCCGGGCTCGCCGGCCTGCTGCTGGCCTGGCAGCTCCGCCGGCGCGACGCGTACGGCCGGGTCGCGCTGATCCTGGCGGTGGCCGTCGTCGTGCCGCCGGTGGCCACCGTCGTGGAGGCTCGCGAGCGGATCAGGTCTCGAGAGGCGCTGGCGTGGGCGATGGCGGTGCGGAGGGACCCGGAGCTGGCGCCACCAGCCCCGGTGCCGGAGGCGCCGGCCGTGACCGATGGGGTGGCTGGGACCGTGGCATCGGACGCTCCGCCCGAGGCCGATGCTCCGGACGCTCCACGCGCGCTGGCCCAGGCGATCGGGGGCGACCGCGACCGCGATGGCCTGTCGGACACCGAGGAGACCGAGCTGTGCCGGGACCTGCCGGCCACGGCGGCCATCTGCCCCAGCGCCGACAAGGCCGACACCGATGGCGACGGCCTGACCGACGGCCAGGAGTACAAGCACCTGGGCACCGACGTCAACGCCGCCGACAGCGATGGCGACGGGCTGGGCGACGGCGTCGAGGTGCGCGGCTTCGGCGGCGCTTTCAGCGATCCCCTGCAGCCCGACACCGACCGCGACGGCCGTCCCGACGGCGAGGAATGTCCGAGCATGGCCACCGGCGCCTGTCCGGACACGGACGGCGACGGCAGCCCGGACCTGTTCGACGACGACAGCGACGGCGACGGCTTCTTCGACACGATCGACTACGCGCCGCGACACCGGACCGAGGTGCTGACCGCGGACCAGCCCCTGGCGCTGGCGGTCGAGCGCCTCGAGGCCGGCCGCACCGTCTTCGTCGATGTCCAGGTGGCGCCGACCGCCCGCAACCGCCTTGGGCGCGTCGCCAGCGTGCTGGACTGGCCGACCGGCGACAGCCAGGGCCAGGTGCAGCGGCGCCTCGACGGCAGCTTCGCCGATGCCCTGGGCGCGGACGGCGGCGGCACCGAGGAGGCCGGCGGCCTGGATGGCGGCGGCGCGCCCAGCGACGCGTATGGCGACATGCGGCTGTTGCCGATGCTGGAGATCGAGATGGCCGGTGCCGGCGCGCCGCTGCCGCGCCGGCCCGCCGAGGCGGTGTTCCCGCTGGACGCCTACCAGCAGATGGCCGCGGTGCAGCTCATCGACGACGAGAAGGGCGAGCGGACCCGGGTCTACATCCAGGCGCTCGACCCCACGCCCGGGCGGCGCCACACGATGCGCCTCCTGGGCGGGACCTGCCAGGCGCGCGGCGCCCTGGTCCACGACTTCGGGACGCTCGTCGCGGGGACAGCCGGCACGCTGCCCGGGCGCCTGGCCAAGTACGCCGACGGGGCGCACGTCCTGGTCGTGGGGGACGACGGCGGGGAGGAGCAGTGCCTGCCGGTCGTCGCTCTCTTGAAGGGCACCATCGCGCTCTCGCACAGCTTCATGCGCACGCCGCGGCGTCTGGGCACGGCGACGCTGGCCCAGCGGGCGGATGGCGCGGGGCTGAGGCTGGACCTCGCGGCCGGCGGCGCCTACGCCGGGCAGCTCATCGCCGGGACCTGCGACCGGCGCGGCGGCGTCCAGCTCGACCTCGGGGCCCTTGCCAACGGCACGCCCGCGCTGTTGCCCGGCCAGTTCGTCGTCGACCTGGCCGATCGGCGGCACGCGCTGGTCCTGCGTCAGGAGGGTCGCGAGGTCCTGTGCGCGACCCTTCCCAACGTCGTCAACGGTCCCGCTTCGGAGCGTGAACAGATCGACGATCGCGCGCTCCTGCCGCACGGCGTCAGCGTGCAGGAGACGGGCACGGACGGCCGCCTCGTGGCCCGGGTGCCGCTGAGCCCGGTCGCCGACGAAGCGAGCGGGCGGGCGGCCGGCCTTGGCGGCCGGATGGTGTTTGTCGCCGGAGCCGCGGCGCGGATCGACGCAACGGCGCGCCTGGTCTGGCTGGTGCAGGCGCTGACCGACATGTGCGGCGACCCGCCGGTCGACTTCATGCCCGGGGCCGCCGAGCAGGCGCGCCTGAAGGCGTGGTGCGCCGAGCACGGCGCCGTCAACCAGGCCCAAATCGTCCATCGCTACACCGACGACTGGCGGCTGGCCGGCCTGCGCGTGCGCGAGGACCGGGGCTTGGAAGTGGCCACCATGTACGAGAAGCCGACCGCGCCGCCGGCCGGCGGCGCGAACCGCGCCACCGGGCCGAGCCCCGAGCTGTTCCTCCTGGCCACGTCCCTGCAGCGCCGCTTCGTCTCCGGGCTCGACTGCGGCCTGGCGACCAAGGCGTCGGTCTGCGCCCCCGACGGCCAGCGCGACGTCACCGTCGCCGCGATGCCGGCCCTGTACGACCGCGACGCGCCGGCCCCGCCCGGCCACGCCCGGCTCGGCCTGCAGAACATCGAGGTGTGGCGCGACTCCGCCGCCACCCACGCCGAGCTGCAGCCGCTCCTGCACGGACGCGTGCCCCAGCTCCTGCGGTCGGAGTTCGGCGGGCCCGGCGCGCCGGCCGCGCCGCTCCTGCTCTTTGCCCGCGAGGAGACGTTCCGCACCCTGCCCTACGGCTCGCCGGGCTACGGCGACGGCGGCAGCGGCGGCCGGCAGGTCCGCCTGGACTTTGCGCCGGCCGGCCGGCCCGCCATCCAGCCCGTCGTCGTCGCCGCGCTGAGCTGGATGCCGTACCGGCATGACGCCGCCGCCGATACGTGGGAACCCTATCCCTTCGACGAATACTGGGACCTGCTCTCGGCCGACCTCAAGCAGGCCTTCCCGGCCGGCCCCGACGAGGATGCCGAGCTGGAGGCGGCCGGGCGCGCGGCCCTGGCGCAGCTGGTCTACGCCCAGCTCTACCTCGGCCAGTCGCACGTCGTGGCGGCCGAGAATCGGCCGACCTGGACCGTGGGCGAGGGCACGGTGGTCAACGGCTACAGCGACGAGGACCTGGCCGAGAAGTCCGCCGCCGCGCGCAACGACGCCGGCGTGATCAGCAACGGCGGCCTGACGCGGCTCGTGATCGAGCCGCTGGGCAACGAGCTCGGCGCCGACGTCGACTTCTACTACCGCCACGGCGCGCCGCTGCTCCGGAGCCAGGGCATCAAGCCGCCGCCCCTGCGCAAGGCGTTCTTCACCCTCCTGGGCGACGTCGTCAAGCGCACCAAGGACAACATCGTCACCAGCTACGTCAAGCACCGGGGCAACGACCGCTGGATGGCGCGCAAGGGCGCCATGGGCGCCGCCATCGCCATCGGCATCGTCGGAGGCATCGGCAGCTACGTCGTGGCGCAGACCAACGGGCCCCCGGCGGCCGCCCAGGTCATGGCCGGCATGACGCTGGCCTATACCATCGCCGACACCGCCAACAGCCTCTACCAGGCCCTGAAGCCGGCCAAGGACGCCGCCGGCTTCGTCAAGTCGGCCAGCACGTCCGGGAGCGTCGCCGCGCTGGTGCTCACCGAGCTGGTGGCCTGGGGCGTCCTGATCTACCGCATCGCCGACGCCGGGATCCTGTTCGCCAGCCTGGAGATGAACAAGATCGTCGCCGATGCCGCCGGGGGGACGGTGGTCGCCATCGCCCTCTTCACCCTGGCCCTGGCCCATCCCGTCGGCGCCGTGATCTCGGCCGTCATCGGCCTGATCGACGCCGCCATCAACCTGGCCTGCGGCTTTCTGGATCGCGCCCAGCGCGCGTCGACGGCCGGCGAGATCATCTGCCAGGGACTGACCGGCTGGATGGCCAAGGGCGTGGCCTACGTGATCTACAGCCAGAGCGACATGGTGACGATCAGCGACCCCTTCCGCACCCACGTCCTGGACCTGCGCACCGCGCTCATGGACCCCGATCGGGGCCTCGTCCCCGACCAAGCGCTGCAGGTGAGCCTGGACCTGCGCAACACCCTGGGCCTCATCGCCGTGCCCAGCAACCTGGGGGCCCTCTACTGGCACCAGTACACCCCCGAGACCCTGCGCGCCGCCTCCTTCACCTACCAGGTGCTGGCCGCCAAGGAGACCGACGAGGCCAAGGAGCTGCACGCCGGCCTGTCCTGGGATGCCCATGCGGCCGAGTGGCAGCCGCTCGACCCCGCCCATCCCGACGACGGGCGGGTGACCATCGTCCGGCGCGACGTCGCGGGCACCGTGCGCACGGCGGCCGAGGCCGGCATCAACCGGCCGGCTCCGGCCTTCCTGGCCGAGGGCTTCGCCATCCCGGTGCAGGAGTGCGTGCTCGTGCCGATCATCCCGCTCGTCCTGCCGGTGCCGGTGCCCGTCTGCTGGAAGCGCGAGCGCAAGGACACGATCTACACCGAGCTCAACCTGACCTTCGACCTTTTCCCGGCCAGCCTGGACGCCTTCCTCGATCTGCGCGAGAGCGCGCCCAACGGCCCCTGGGCCCCGGCCTGGGGGCAGGCCGGGGCGCTGAAGCTCCCGCCGCTCGTCGACGCCGACGGCGACGGCCTGCCGTTCGTCGCCGACGCTGCCGACAACGACTGGGACCACGACGCCGACGGGCTCTCGGACCTGGCCGAGACCGCGCGCAAGACCGACCCCAACCAGCCCGACGCCGACGGCGACGGCCTGACCGACCCCGCGGAGCTGGCGCGCGGCACCGACCCGGCGCGGCCGGACTCCGACAACGACGGCGCGTCGGACGGCCAGGAGGTCGCGGGCTGGTCCGTCGTCTACGGCTTCGGTCCCGGCGGGGCGCCGCTGCGGACGCGTCTGCGCGGCGACCCGCTCGTCGCCGACGGTGACGGCGACGGCATCCCGGACGGGCGCGAGATGGCCCTGGGCTTCGGCCCGGCGGCCAAGAGCGATGCCACCGCCCTGGTCTACCAGACCGCGCTGGTCGAGCCCGCGGCGCCGATCTTCTACCTGCCGCTGGATGAGCCGGCGGGCGCCTCGGCCTTCGCCGAGCGCGCCCGGGGCGAGACGGCCACGTGCCGCGCCGTGCCCGACGGCGCCGCGCCGGCCACGTGCCCCGCCGCCGGCCACGTCGGGCGCTTCGGCAACGCCGCCCACTTCGACGGCCAGGGCGAGCACCTGCGCATCGCGCGCCCCGCCGCCGTCAACCAGCTCAGCCGCAACTACACCGTGTCGATGTGGATCAAGCCCGAGGCGCTCGACCGGACCCAGAGCCTGCTCTTCATGGCCGGGACCGGCGGCGGCTTCGGGCTCTCCCTGGAGTCCAAGCGGCTGGTGCTGACGCTCAGCGACGGCTACCGGATGTGGGGCGAGGCCAACGCGCTCGCGGCCGGGCGCTGGAACCACCTCGTCGTGGAGATGATCGACGCCAACCCGGCGGACCCGGACTTTTACACCTATTTCTATGTCGACGGCCAGATCCTCCTCGACGGGCAGATCAGCGGCCGGCACGTCCCGCGGCCGGGCCTGAGCGGCGACCTCGTCGTCGGGGCCGCGCTGGATCCCGCCACGGGCGCGCCGCGGCAGCCGTTCGAGGGGCTGGTCGACGAGGTCGTGCTCCAGGACTGGGTCGACGCCGGCAACACCGGCAACCCGGCGGCCCTGTATGGCGGCGGCATCAACCTGCAGGACGGCGCGGTCCGGCCCGGGCAGGACGTCGTGGTCGAGGGGCAGCTCGAGAACGTCCTGCTCAGCCGCACGGCCTACGGCACCCGCTTCGTCGACTTCCCGGCCGGGCTGACGGCGCAGCCGGACGTGACCGCGCCGTTCCGGCTGCCGCCGCGCTCCACCCAGCCGTCGGTGCTGCGCAGCCGGAGCCCCTTCCGGGTGGCGGCCGAAGCGGCCTCCGGGACCTATCCGCTCCGGCAGGGGGTCGGCGCGGCCATCGCCACGCCCCCCGAGGCGGTGTGGGCGCCCGCCGACGCCACGCAGATCTTCCGTTGGCCCGGCAGCGCGGATTTCGACGGCACGTCGGCCATCTTCAGCGAGAACAGCCAGCCGCTCGACCTGAACAACCGCAGCTTCACCCTCTCGGTCTGGATCGCGCCGGACCCGCCCGGCGGCGACGGCCGGCGGCGCGGCGTCATGGGTTGGAACGGCGGCGAGGCCGACGGCTTCCCGTACCTCCAGGTCGAGGGCACCACGGTGATCTTCGGCTTCGGCACCGCCGGCGGCAGCCGCTCGGCGACGTCGTCGGTGCCGCTGCGCCCGTACGGCTGGAACCACGTCGCCGTCGCCTACGACAACGCGACCAAGCTGGCCCACTTCTACGTCAACGGCCAGGCGGGGACGCCGCGCACGATGACGGCCGCCCCGCGCCACGGGCCCTTCCCGCGCTTCGCCATCGGCCGCTCCAGCGACCGGGCGAAGCTGACCCTCGGCGAGGTGAAGCTGACGTGCTCGGGCGACGGCGGCGAAGGCGAGTACGACCTTTACAGCCGCGACAGCGTCCCGCCGGTCAGCCAGTCGTTCGCGGGCACGGCCAGCGACGACGCGCCCAAGGTGCTGGCCACCAACGTCGCCTTCACCGTCGTGGGCAGCGCCACCGTGCAGATGTGCGAGGACGACGACGGCGTGCGGTTCGACTGCCTCTCGGGCCGCGACGAGTTCCTGGGCGGCCTGACCGTCAGCAGCAACGAGCCCGGGCGGACGGGCACCGCCATGTGGTCGACGCGGCCCGGCAAGCCGGCCTGCAGCCAGGAGTGGCTCGAGTACCCGGACACGGCCACGGTCAGCTACACGTTCGAGAACACGTCGCTGCCCTTCGTCGGCGGCATCAAGGACTTGCGGATCTTCGGCAGCGCGCTGTCGGCGGCGCAGGTCGCCCTGGTGCAGGGCAGCAGCGAGGTCGTGGCCGACTTCCGCTTCGACGACATTCCCGGCCAGCGTTCCTTCCTGGATTCCGCGGGCTACCACCAGGGCACGTGCGGGCCGGCGCCGGCGACGTGCCCGCAGACGGGCGGGGCGGGCCGGCGCAACACGGGCCTGTCCTTCGACGGCCAGGACGATTTCGTGCGCGCCGACCAGGTGGCCACCTCGGCGGCCGAAGGCGGCGCGGTGGCGGTCAGCGCCTGGTTCCGCCCGGCCGGCGACCTGGCCGGCAGCGGCACGGTCTGGTCGTTCCACGACGCCGCCGCCAACAACCGCGCCATGCTGCAGGCCCGGCGCGAGGCGGGCGGAACCTTCGCGATCTCGTACTACGACGACGGCGTTGGCGCCCGGACCCTCTTCGGCGGCCTGCCGCCGGACACCTGGTACCACGTCGTGCTCTCCGTCGGCGCCGCGGGCGAGATCACGGCCTTCCTCGGCTATCGGCTCGCCAACGGCGCCGACATGCTGCAGGCAGCGACGCCCATCGGCAGCACGCGCGCCGCGGCGTTCCCGACGGCGGGCGGCCGCTTCTCGCTGGGGCAGGAGTGGGATGGGGCGGCCACGAGCAACTTCTTCAAGGGCGAGATCGACGAGGTCCGCGTGCTGCGCCAGGTCCAGGACGACCTCCTGGCCGACCTGCTGTACTACGAGCCGCCCCTGGCGCGCGTTCCGTTCGACGGGCCGTACGTCGGGCTCGGCGTGCAGCACGACGAGGGCATCGTGAACGACGTAGAGGGCCAGATGGGGCAGGCCGGGGCGTTCGACGGCGCGGACTCGCGCCTGACCATCCGCGTTCCCGCGCGAGCCAACGGCTTCTTCACGTTCGCCGCCTGGCTGCGCGTCGACACGCCGACCGCGGCGGGCGACCCGGCGGTAAGGCCGATCTACCACGGCCGCGGCAACGACCTGGGCGGCGGGTTGGTCTTCGGCAAGAACGGCGATGTCGCGTTCTACCTGGACGGTGGCGTGCCGACCCTCACCACGTGCTCCGGCGACGGGCAGCGCCACAGCAAGGTCGCGGCGACCGGCACGATCATCCCGCCCAACGTGTGGACCCACGTCCTGGTCACGGGCAGCGACACCGGCCCGGCGATCTACGTCAACGGCGGCCGGGTGGCGACGCAAGGCGAGTTCCGCAGCCCCGGCAACCTCGAGGTGATCGACATCGGCGCGTCCTTCCTGCCGCCGGCGGCGACGCCCTGCGCCGACCGCGGGCGGCAGTACCAGCACTTCTCCGGGCGGATCGACGAGGTGGAGATCTACAACCATGCCCTGTCGCCGGAGGAGATCAGCACCCAGTTCAACCTGCAGAACGCCTGGATCGACGAAGTGCGCACCGATCCGGTGCGCGTCGACCGCGACGCGCCGACGGCGGACCTGAGCCTCGGCGACCCCTACCTGCCCCTGGCGCCGACGGCGCTCCTCGCCAAGGCCGCCGACGCGACGACGCGGGTCGTGAAGGTGGAGCTGGGCGTGAACGGCGCGAGCTGGGCCGGCGCGCCCGAGGTGCTGGACGTCGGCGCCGAGCCCGGCACGGCTTGGATGCCCACCTTCACGCCGCTGGCCGGCGGGCCGCACACCCTGCAGCTACGGGCCATCGACGCGGTCGGCAACCGCGGCCCGGCCAGCGCCCCGCGGACGGTGTACGTCGACGAGCAGCCGCCGGCGATCTCGATCGCCATCGAGGCCGACCTGACGCAGCCGATCCGCCTGCGCTCCCGCCCGTCCGCCGACGCGCAGTGGATCCTGCCCATCAAGGGCACGGTCAGCGATCCGAAGATCCTGGGCACGCTGGTCGACGGCAGCGGCGTCGCGCGGATGTCGCTGTCGCTCGTCGACGCCGCCTCCGGCGAGGTGCTCCCCATCGCCCCGCACCAGACGCCGCGCTTCGGCGGCGGCGCCTTCGACCTGGACTACATCCTGTACGCCGACGACCCCAGCGGCGAGTACATCGTGCGCGCCGAGGCGGCCGACCGGGTCGGCAACGTCGCGCAGTACGAGTCGCCCAAGCGGGTGAAGGTCGACAACACCGCGCCGCAATCGCGAGTCGTGGGGGCGCAGGTGCCGTCCCGGCCGCTGGTTGGCGGGATGAATGGGCTTGTCGCGCGTCCTATCCGACCATCGTCGGCCGATCAGGACCCGCCCCCCTTCCTGCCTGACTTGCTCGACGCGGGCTCGCTGCTGCAGGGGTGGGTGTCGGATCGGCCGGCAGGCGAGGTCGAGCGGCCGGACGTGGCCGGGGCGGAGGGGGTGGATGTTGCCTTCACGCCCACCTTCCCGCACACGGCGCCCTTCGACCACCGCGCGCTGCCGGGCAACGTGCTGCTCTACCTGCCGCTGGACGAGCGGCCGTCGGGGGGCGATCAGGCGTTTCGCGACCTCGTCGCCGAGCGTACCGCCGCGTGCGCCGGCGCGCGGTGCCCCGAGTCCGGGGTGGCCAGCCGCAACGCCCAGGCCCTGCGGTTCGACGGTCAGGATGATGGCCTGACGCTTGCACACGATCCCGCGATCGGTGCACTGGTGTCGGACTACACCTTGGCCGCCTGGATCCTGCCAGAGAGCCTGGAAGGCATCGGCCGCATCGTCTCCAGCCCGCGCACGGACAACGTCGACGGCTTCAGCTTTGGCCGCAGCGGCAGCGGGCTGCGGCTGACGCATTGGGTCATCCAGGACTACGACACCCGACAGGGCATCTTGCGGGCCGGCGTCTGGCAGCACGTGGCGGTGCACGTGACGGCGGATCACGACGCCGAGTTCTACGTCAACGGCGTGCTGGTCGAGACCGTCCCGGGGGACCAGGCGGCCAGCCCGGACCTCGACAGCCCGCTCCTCGTCGGCACCGCGAGCCAGGACGCGGCCGACGCGGATCGGCAATCCTTCGCCGGCGCCATCGACGAGGTGGTGATCGCCCGCGGGCGCATCGCGCCGGCGGACTGGGACCTGGTCTTCGGCATGGGGCCGACCGCGCACCTGCCCTTCGACGACCGCCGCTTCCTCCCCTGGGAGCCGGTGGCCGACGTCGGCGGCATGGGGGCGGCGGGCAGCTTCCTCAGCGTCCTGCCGGATCCCGCCGCCGGCCGCCACGACGGCCCGGGCATCGTCGGCGCCGGGGCCCTGGAGCTCACGCCCGACTCCGGCGGCGTCTACCTCTCGCCGCCGCCGGGCGTCCTGCCCCGGGGCGGCGATGCCTTCACCCTCGCCCTGTGGCTGCGCGACATGGACCGCGGCCGGCTCCGCTACGGCGAGAACGCCATCGCCTTCGCCCCCGGCGAGCTGCTTCACACGTTGGGCTCCGAAGCGATCGGCGTCGCGGTCGGCGACAGCGGCGGCTGGCACCATCTGGCGTTCGTGTGGGACGAGACGGCGCGCGAGCTGCGGACCTTCGTCGACGGCCAGCGGGTGCAGCAGAGGGCCGTCGCCGGCGGCTCCGGCCTGGGCGCGGAGAACACGTTCCTGCACCTCGGGCTGCTGGAAGGCAGCCCGGGCTTTGGGGTCGACGACCTGCGGGTCTACAAGCGCCCCCTGCCGGACCTGGAAGTCGCGGCGCTGGCGCAAGCGCGCTGGCAGCCGGTCCCCGAGCTGGATCCGCGCCGCGGCGAGTGGTTCAGCCGCGTCCCCGGCGGCCTGGAGGGCTTCTACGGCGTCAGCGCCCGCGGGCGCGACCGCCTGGGCAACGTCGACCCCGAGCCCAAGGCGGCCTGGCGCGGCTACGTCGACTCCTTGGCCCCGCGCGTCCTCGCCTTCGGCTCGACGCCGGGCGCCGGCGGCATCCGGCACCAGCTCGTGGTGGAAGACTTCGGCCTTGACCCGAGCCCCGCCGGCCTGAGCCTGCCCGCCGCCTGCACGCCGGCAAGCACCACGGTCACCTGGACGCCCGTCGGCGCCCCGTGGTACCGGAGCCTGCTGCAGCTCCCGATCCCGCCGGAACGCGCCGGAGCCGCGGCCGGCGCGCGCGATCGAGCCTACCGCGTGGCGGTCGACTGTCAGGCCGCCTGGGCGCGGCGCGGTGACCGCTTCCGCGTCTGCGACATCGCCGCCAACTGCATCGACCAGACCTACGACGGACCGGACGTCGGCTCGCCGCCGCCCACGGCCACGCCCGGACCGTCGCCCACGCCCGCGCCGACGCTGACCCGCACGCCGCCACCGGGTGCGACGACCGCCGTCCCGTCGTCCACCGCGACGCGCACGCGGACGCCGCCGCCGGGGACGACGACCGCGGTCGCCACGTCGCCCGCGACGCCGACGCGCACGCCGACTCCGCATGCCACGACCGCGATGCCGACGACCGCAGTCCCGACGGCGACGGGCACGCAGGGGCCGCCGTCGTTCGTGATCAGCCTCCCGATGCTCAGCCTGCAGGACGTGCGGCCATGACCCGGCGCGGAAGCACGGAGTTCAATATCGATCAGGCCCCAATTCAAGGCTCACTCGAGCCAAGTTCACGTTGAATTCCGCGTGTTGCCCGAAAGATCGCCGTTTGCCGAACCGGCGATAGGGCGCCTCGTCGCCCCCTGCGGCGGTTGAACGGACTCCGTTCCTGGGCCGTGCCCCGTATCTACCGGGTCGATTTCGCCTTCTACACCGAGACGCTATCGCCGCGGCGCCGCCCACGTCGATTGCCGGCCGTAATTCACTCCGCCCTCTCGCTCTCCGCCCGCGCCCGGCCAGAACCGGAGAACATCGTGAACATCCCCAGCCCCGCCCTGCCCCTTGACCTCGACGTCGCCGCCCAGCACGAGTCGGAACACCTCGCCGCCCTGCACGCCGCATTCGCTGCCGCCAATCGCGACCCCTGGTTGGCCAGCATGGTCATGGTCCGGCTCCGGCGGGTTCCGAGCCCGGCTCGACGCCCTGCGGCGCTGGCTCGTCAGCCTGAGCCGTGCCCAGCGCCGGGCCTGGGCGCGCCGGCTGGTGGTGGCGACCCCGACAGCGATCGTGGCGCTCGCGCTCGCCGCCAGCCCGCCGGTCCACGCGGCCAACATCTTGGTGGACGCCGGGGTCGTGGTGATTGCGGCGGACGGCGACTGCTCGCTGCGCGAGGCGATCGTCAACGCCAACGACGGCGCCGCGACGCACGCCGACTGCGCGGCGGGCGACGCGGGGCCGGACACGATCGTCCTGCCGGCGGCCAGCACCTTCACCGTGCCGGACGTCGACAACGCGACCGACGGCCTGAACGGGCTGCCGTCGATCACCACCGAGATCACGATCGAGGGCAACGGCGCCATCATCCAGCGCGCTCCGGCGGATCCCGACACCTTCCGGCTGCTGCACGTGGCGCCCACCGGCGACCTGACGCTCGACCAGACGACGGTACGCAACGGGGTCGCCAACGATGGCGGTTCGGGCGACGACGGCGGCGGCATCTTCAGCAATGGCGCACTCGCCGTCACGAACGGCAGCGTGATCACCGGCAACGATGCGGAGGGGGCTGGCGGCGGAGTCGCCCACGCTGGGCCCTACCTCCACGTCGCCGACAGCTCCATCTCGGGCAACTCGTCGCACTACGTCGGCGGTGGAGTCTTCGTGTATGGGCCCAATGCTATCGCCACCATCGAGGGGAGCATCATCGCTGGCAACAGCGCCGACTTCGCCGGCGGTGGCATCGGGTCGGTTTCGGCCTCGCTCACCATCAGCGACAGCACGATCTCGGACAACTCCACGCCCGCATCCTTCGCCTTTGTCGGCGGTGGTGGCCTGGTGTTCGCGTTCGGCACTGCGGCGATCTCGAACAGCACGATCTCCGGCAACTCCTCCTCCGTCGGCGGCGGCGTGCGCAACTACGGCGGCCAGGCGGCGATCGATCACAGCACCATTTCGGGCAACTCGGCGCTGTACGCCGGCGGCGTGCTTAGCGTTGGTGGCGGCCAGGGCGGCCAAGTCATCACCGAGATCACGAACAGCACGATCTCGGGCAACTCGGCGCTGGTCGCCGGCGGCGGGATCCTCGCGGGCTATGTGATGACCATCCGCAACTCCACCATCACCGGCAACTCCGCTCCGACCGGCGGCGGGGTATACAGCGGTGGCTTCATTCCGATTGTCTCGACGTACATCACGAACAGCATCGTTGCGGACCAGACGTACGGCGGAGACTGCAGTGGAACCGGCATCTACAGCGGCGACTTCAACCTCGAGAGCGACGTGACCTGCGGCTTCACGCAGCCCAACGACATCCAGAACGGCAACGCCAACCTCGGCCCGCTGGCGGTGAACGCCCCCGGCACCACGGCCACCCACGCCCTCCTGCCCGGCAGCGACGCGCTCGACGCCGGCAACTGCAGCGGCGGCACGGTGCCAGACGACCAACGGACCGTCTCGCGTCCCCAGGGATCGGCCTGCGACATCGGCGCCTACGAGCGCGAGTCGACCGCGCCGACGGCCGCCGTGCTTGCCGACTTCTCGGCGCGCCAGGATCGGGCCGGCCGCGTCACGCTGGCCTGGCAGACAAGCGCCGAGGCGGATGTCGCGGGCTTCAACGTCTACCGCGCGCTCGGCGCGGCCGGGGGCGATGGCCCGTGGGCCCGCGCCAACCCCAGCCTCATTCCCGCCCAGGGCGCCGCGACGGGCGGGGCGAGCTACCGGTACGCCGACGAAGGCGCGATCGGCATCGGCGAGCTCCTGCGCTACCGCCTCGAGGTCGTCGTGATCAGCGGCTCGCCGCAGACCTTCGGGCCGATCGACGCGCTGCGCCGTGCGTTCGAGGCGCTCCTGCCGTGGGTGGGGCGCTAGCCCGATCGTCTTGCGGGCGTCGAGTGGGCCGGATCGGCCTGGCGCCAACCGAAGCGTCGCGTCCGGCATGGGGCAAGCGCGGCGCACGTGGAGAGGTCAATCGGGCCCAGGGCAACGGCATACCCGCGCAGCGATCGCCCGCCCCGCGGATTTGACCCCCGCCCGCGTCCACGTATACTTCCCCTTCGTCCACGCGGGGGCGTGGTGTAGCGGTTAACATACTGGCCTGTCAAGCCAGAGACCGCGGGTTCGAATCCCGTCGCTCCCGCCACGATCGAACGAAGGCCGCGACGCCCGAAAGGGGGTCGCGGCCTTTGCCGTTTCAGCCCCGCCGGCGCAGCCCGGCCCTGCCCCCGCGGCGCGTGCGGGTCACGGACAGTGGGCCTTGAACACCAGGCCGTTGAAGATCGGGTGATAGGGCTGGTTCGGGTTGCGCAGCGTCAGGCAAGTGCGCAGCGGGTTGTCGGGGCCGACCGGCTTGTTCGGGTTCATCGGCTCGCCCCACCCGCCGACCCGGTTGGGCTGCGCGAGCGCCTGGCTGATGACGGACGGAGGCACCTTCCCCGCCAGGCCGGGGCTGATCTGGGGGCTGCTGGCGGCCGGCGCGGGGGTCGGAGTGGCGGTCGGACCGAGGCCATGCCGCACGGTCGCCGTGGGAACGGCCGTGGGCCGCGTGGCGGTCGGCGGGCTGGGGGGAGGTGGGGTGCCGGTCGGCGGCGGGGTGACCGCCGTGCTCGTCGGCGTCCCGGGCGACGGCGTCGCGGTCGGGCTTGGGACCTGGGTCGGACCGGCGGGCGTCGGGCTGGGCGTCGACGTCGATCGAGGCGTCGGCGGTTGCGACATGGTGGCCTTCAGGAGCAGCGGCATGTAGCGCATGGGTGCGCCCGCCGGCTCTGGCGTGCTTGGCAGCGGCCCTGGCGGGTTCCCGTGCGGCGCGGGGCGGGCCGAGCCGACGTAGCTGGCGATGTCGGACGCGCCGGTGGCCGACGTGTCGACGACGACGGCCGCAATGGGCTGGCTGGCCGACACGTGCGCGGACCCGTAAGTGCCCGGCGGGAGGTTGGCCATGGCGGGGGGCCACCACAGGTGCGCGCCGCCGGCCGGGATGGTCGCGGTGCAGTCGGGTCCGCAGGCGGCGGTCGAGCCGTCCGACAGCCGGACCGTCAGGGTGGCTTCGGTCGGCGCCGTGCCGAGGTTCATGACGTGGATCGCCGTCGACAGGCGCCCGGCGGTGTGCTCCTTGCGCCACATGGGCACGACGACCGAGGTCCCGCCGTCGACGGCGCGCATGGCGTTGTATGCGGATGTCCGCCTGCTGCCGCGTTCGGTGTCGATCACCGTCGCGACCACCTGGCCGCCCGTGGCGTCGATGACCGCCGCTGCCGTACAACCGGCCGGGAGCGGGCCATCGGCCGGATCCTGGCTGATGGTGGCCGACTGGCCTCCGCCGATGGTCACCGCCGGCGCCGCGAAGGTCCGCCCCGCGCACCCGCCCGCCACGCCCGTATAGGCGACGTCAACCTCGATCGCGGATGCGCCGTCGGCGTTGACGATCTCGATGCGCGAGTCGAGCGGGGAGGACGACCCCGGGTTGGCCGGGTCGACCAGCGACTCGGCATGGACCACCGGAGCGAACAGGCGCTCGGCTGCCAGCCCCGTCGGCACGCCTTGGAACGCGTAGACACCCTTCTGGCTGTCCTCGATATCGACGAAGGACTGAACCGCCACCGGGACCGCTGACCGGACTCGAAGGAAGCCGACGGTGCCGTTGGGAACGCTGGCGAAGCTCGGCATGCGGCCGAGATCGAGGGTCGTGGAAGTACCGGGCGCGATCATCGCGGTCATCGACGCGATGGGCGCGCCGCCGCCACCGCGGGCGACGAGGTCGACGTTGGCCGTGGCCTGTTGCGCGGTGTCGGTGTTCTGGATGGTGACCAGGGACGTCTGCCCCGCGTAGCCCTTCATCGCCGGCGCCACGACGACGTCGGTCCCGGGCTCGCTGGCCTCGTAGAGCGCCGATCCACCGCTGGTGGTCCAATCGGTCCGGCAGATCACCTGGATCTGGCGATCCGCGCTGAAGATGCCCGCGAACGCGCCGTTCTGGAGTATGCTCTCGTTGGGGAGGTAGAAGTTCGCCGCCTGACCGGCGGGGATCGCGGGACGGATGATCGACACGGGCGCGCCGCCGCTTTGCTTGTACAGGTCCGCCACCACGACGGCATCCAGGGCGTCGTCGAGGTTGACGACCTGGCAGCCGGTGACCCCGGCGCCCTGAATGCCGGCCAAGCGTGCGGCGTGCGCGGGCGGCGCGGCGAAAGGCGGGAGGTGCGCGGTCAAGGCGGCGAGGGCGATGGTGGCCAGCGCGGCGACGGCGGCGATCCGGAAGGGCGACGTGCGGCCGGCGACGGGGACGAAGGTCATGCCGGCGGTCGGAGCGAGCGCGGGCATCGCGTGCGAGCCGCGGCAACGCTCGCGGCGGCGGCGTGGGTGAAGCATGGTGTCTCCTTTGGCGGGTGCGTGCGACTGCCGGGTTGACCCCTGGCCGACAGCCATCCGGACACCAGCGCCTGGGCGGATGCCCGTTGGGCGGTGGCGTGGCGAGCGGCTCGGGTCGCATTGCGGCGTGACACCGTCATGGACGTAACAACGCTCGCGATGCTTGCACCGTCGGCCTATCGCACCCCCACCGCGCCCACCGCCGCCAGCGCCCGGTCGTGCGCTTCGGCGTAGTTCGCCGCCAGCTTCATCCAGTCGAACGCGTCGGCGTGGTCGTTCGTCGCGTTGCGCTGGCTGATGCGGTCGCGCCGCGACTGCCGGCAGAAGTCCAGGAGGATCCGCGTCAGGTCGGCCGCGCTGTCGTGGAAGCCCCGGCCGCTCCGGCGGAGGACGTGGGCGCCCCACCCGGCGTGGTCCGGCATGTGCGCCTGCACGTACCGTCCGAACCCCGCGAGGTCGCTGGACACGGCCGGGACGCCTGAGGCGATGCACTCCAGCGGCGTGTAGCCCCAGGGCTCGTACGCCGACGGGAAGACGCCGAGGTGGCACCCGCGCACGAAGTCGTCGTACTCCATCTTCCACAGCGGGTTGGCCGGCGTGATGAACTCCGGGTGGTAGACGATCTTGACCGGGTGCGCCTGGGCGTTGTCCAGCCAGAGGTTGCGGATGTGCGCCAGTACCGGGTCGCTGCCCTCGTCCTCGAAGTCGTGCGTCGTCACCGGCGGCAGCCCGTCGCGCCGCCAGGCGTGCATCGTGCGCTTCAGCCGCAGCATCCACGTCTCGTCCACCAGGTCGCTCAGCTTTGGGATCTCGCCGCTCGTCACGTGGTCGAAGAACTTGGCGCCGACCTGGTTGGTGATGGCCTGGCACGTGTCGTAGAGCTCGCGGATGATCCCGCGGCTGCGCATGCACTGGCGGTTGATGTGCACGCCCCCGCGCTGCGTCACGACGAAGAACACCACCGTCACGTCCAGGCCGGCCGCCTTGATCTCGGCGTTGAGCCGGGCCATCGTCTCGAGGCACAGGTCGAAGCCCTTGTTGTGGGGCTCGTAGCGGCCAGACGTGAACAGGTAGAGCGTGTTCTCGAGGTCGAAGCTGTAGTACGGGAAGAAGTGGCTGCGCACGAAGCGGTGGATCTGCTCCTTGTGCTCGGCGTGCAGCGATTGAAAGCGGTGCTTGGCGTCGAAGCGCTGGATGTTCAGCCCGTTCGGCAGGTACAGGTCCGGCACGCGCCCGAGGAGGTAGCGGCACTCCTCGCCCGTCACCTCGCTGACCGTCGTGAACACGTGGGCACCGTGCGCGCATGCCCGTTCGATGCCGTGGGCGGCCTCGATGCCGTAGCGCGCGGCCTCGAACGCCGGGTCGAGGTAGGGCAGCGCCGGGTAGAGCTGATCGTGGTTGGGCGCCAGGTAGCGGCCGAGCAGCGTGGCATGCGTCGTGAACACCGTCGCGACTGGCAGCTCGGCGCGGCGGATCAGCGGGATGGCCAGGCCCCCCATCCACTCGTGGAAGTGGGCGATGATGGGCTGTCCCTCGCCGTGGCGTGCCAGAACCGCCATCAGCTGGCGCACCGCGTACGCGAACGACACGACGTCGTCGATCAGCGGATCGGCCGGCGGCGTCGACAGCCCGTGATCCGCCCACAGGAAGTACTTCATGCGGTCGAGGTCGCCGCGCGCCACCCGGTGGTTGAGCAGGATCACCTGCGGCTTGCCCGAGACCAGCCAGCGGCCGTAGCGGGCCCGCACCCCGGCCGCCGCGAGGGCTTCGAGCGCCTCGGCCAGGCGCCCGGCGGGGGCGGCGGGCTCGAACTCCAGGAGGGCCGAGCCGAGGTTGTCCGGCCCCACGAGACAGTACCGATCGCCCCACCGGTCGTCCATCGCGGGGACCTTGCTGCGCAGCACCTGGTAGATGCCGCCGATTTGATTGCAGACCTCCCAGGCCACCTCGAAGAGGAGCGCACGCGGCGCCTCCGAGGGCTCGCCCGAGCCGCCTGCGCGGCCGTCCACCGGGCCGCGGATGGCGGTCGCCACCGCGGCGTGCCCGTTGGCGCCGCCGTGATGGCTCCCGTTGTGGCTGCCGTTGCGGACGGCGATCTCGAGGGGGGCAGGCGGTTCGACGGTGCGAGTCGTGGTCGTCATGTCAGGCCTCCCGCTGGGTCGATGAGGCTTGCGGATGCCGGGTGGCCGCGACGCCGATGCCCAACGCACCGCCGCCGGGCGAGGGCGCGGGCGTCGCCAATCGCTGTCGACCCTTTTTACATTATACCCCGATTTGCTTTCGCCAGTACCGCACGATCCCGTCGACGGACATGAACAGCGGGTTCGCCAGCTCGTACGCCGCCCACGCGGCGTCGGACACGCCCAGCGCCCGGGCCCGCGCCAGGCTCCAGGCCGTGTAATCCCGCACGAGGTCGTCCCGCTCGAGGCCGGCCGTCATCCCGTCGCGGATGAAGTCGGTGGCGGCGTGCAGCGTCTCGCGCAGCGCCGCCAGGTGGCCGGCGGCATCCCCGCACGGGCCGAAGTGCGTCGGGTAGAGCGTGCGGAGGTCGAACCCGGCCAGGCGATCCAGCGTCCGGTCCCAGGCCTCGCGGTTGAACTCCGGGGGCGGGGCCGGCAGGGCGATGAGCGTCTCGCCTGGCAGCCGCACCCCGGCCGCGTCGCCGGTGAAGGCGATGGCGCCGATCCGATACACCAGGTGGTGCCCGGCGTGGCCCGGCGCGTCGATGGCGGTGATCTCCAGCCCCGCCGCGTCGACGACCGTGCCGTCGCCCAGCGGCACTAGCTGGTCGGGCGGCACGGGCAGCATGTCGCCCCACAGGCGGTCCATGGCGTCGCCGTAAATCCGTGCGGCGCTGGCCAGGAGCCGCGACGGGTCCGCCAGGTGCGGCGCGCCGGCCGCGTGCACGTAGATCCGCGCGCCGTGAGCCGCCCACCAGCCCGCGGCGCCGGCGTGGTCGAGGTGGATGTGCGTCACCAGCACGTGCCGCACGTCGCGCGGGGCGCAGCCGTGATCGGCGAGGGCGGCGGTGAGCGCCGCGATGGTCGAACCCGGGCCGCATTCGATCAAGACCGGCCCGCCGGGGGCGTCGACGAGGTAGGCCGCCACCGCCCGCGGCGTGCCCTGGAAGTCGAGGTCGAGGGTATGGATCTGCACGCGGATGCTCCCGGGGGCCGGTTCGTCGCCAAGGTGGCCGTATCGCGCGGCACGCTTCCTGCGTCCCTAGTTTGCGAGACGGGCGTGCAGCGGCGGCGCTGGCTTCAGCATAGCATGCGCCGCGCGGGGGAGTCGATCGCGATCGCCGGACGCGGGGACCGGTCGGCGGCACGGACGTCGCCGCGGTTGGGCATTCGAAGGTTGGGCTATTGGGAGGTTCAGGAGAGGGATGAGCAGCGACCGGGTCGCCGTATTCATTGATTTCGAGAACATCGCGATTTCCGCCCAGGGCTCGTACGGCGAGTGCGACTTCGGGGCCATCATGCGCGAGGCCGAACGCTGGGGCAACTGCATCATCCGCCGCGCGTACGCGGACTGGACGCGGTTCAAGGGCTACAGCGAGGACCTCATCGAGCACTCCGTCGACCTGACGCAGCTCTTCGCCTACGGCGGCGGGCGGACGCGCAAGAACGCCGTGGACATCCAGCTCGTCGTCGACGTGCTCGAGACGGCGCTGGCCAAGCCCGACATCGGCACGTTCGTCATCGTCGGGGGAGACAGCGACTACACCGCCATCGCGCGCAAGCTGCGGGCCTACGGCAAGAAGGTCGTCGGCATCGGGCTGCGGCAGGCGACGAGCGCGGTGCTGGTCAAGGCGTGCGACCACTTCGTGCTCTACGAGAGCATCGTCGGCATCGACACCGGCGCGGCATCGGGTCGGCTGGACGAGGCCCGCGCGCTGCTCGTCGAGGCGCTGAAGCGGCGCACGGCGCGGCCGGGCGAGGAGCAGGTGCTCGCCGCGGCCCTCAAGCACACGATGTTGTCGATCGACAACACGTTCGACGAGGTCACGCTCGGTTTCCCGCAGTTCAAGGACTTCCTGCAGGCCCAGGCCGATATCGTGCAGACCCGCGTCATCGACCAGCAGCTGTGGGTGCGCCCCAAGGTGGCGATGGGCGCCACGCCGGCCGAGGACCAGGCCGCCGCGTACCGCGCGGCGCTGCGGGCGGCCGAGATCCGCCTCTTCGACGGCAGCCGCGACCTCCGCACCGAGGTGCTCCAGGATCTCTACCATCTGTTGGCCGAGCAGCCGGGGGCGCTGACGCTCAACGCCGCGGTGCTCGACCTGGCGGCCCACTACGACGCCGAGCAGATCCTGCGCGACCGCAACCAGGTCCGCGACGTGGCCAAGCTCCTGCGCTACGCCGACGTCTTCGAGCCGGCGCCCGGGTCGTTCCAGCTGGACCGCTTGACGCTGCGCCCGGGGCTGGACGAAGAGGCGTTCGTCGATGCCTGCGAGAGCGTCTACCTCGGCGTGTTCATCGAAAGCCGGCTGCCGATCGACAACGACCTGCTGGCCCAGCTCCTCTTCGGCAGCCACGACGCGGCGCCGCGGATCCCGCATCTGGCGGACTTGGCCCGGGCGCGGATGCACGTGGCGGCGCCGGGTCAGAACGGGGCCGGGTGGGCCTGGCCGGCGCGCTTCAAGGACCAGCCCGAGCTCCGGGCCGTCGTCGAGGAGGTCGAGGCCTGCGTGCTCGAGGAGCTCGCCACGCTCGATCGCGCCGCCGACCTGGCGGCACGCGGGCATGCCGTGCGGCCGAAGAGCTTCGAGCAGGCGCGGCGGCACTTCCTCCAGGCGGCGCGGGTGATGCTCGACCTCTTGCGCCGCGGCGAGCCGGGTGCGAGCGAGATGGAGCTCGAGACGCTCATCGCCAGCTACTGCTTTGCCGCCGCCGGCGCCCGCTACCTCAGCTACGACTACCCGCGCTCGGCGCAGTACTACCTGGCGTTCTTCGGGCTGATGCGCGAGAACCGCCCGGTCTGGGACAAGATGTACGGCCTCTTGCCGCCGATGCTGTCGTACTACCTCTCGACGGCGCTGCGGCAGGCGCGCGAGCCGGTCGCGAGCTCGCCCGGCTATACCCACCCGGCCAACATGGCGATCCTCGTGCACGAGCACGCCAACCCCGACGTCCACACGCGCTGGGAGGGTCTCGTGGCGGACCTGCGGCGCGTCAACCCCACGATGGTCCGGCTGATCATCGACCGCCTCGAAGAGCTCGAGGTCGAGAAGGGGACGCCGGCCGCCGCCGAGACGCGCGACGCGCTGGCGGCCGTGGCCTGACGAAGGGGGCGGCGGCGGTGGGCTGGCGGATCGGGGATCCACGTCCGAACGGCCGCATGGCCGCACGCCGAGGTGGCGACCGGCGACCGGCGGGCCGTCCAGAGGGCGACCCGCGACGGGGCGCCGGCTGCGCCTCAGCGCAACCCGTGGCCTGACGATCCGCCGGCAACCCCCTGCCAGGCCGCCGGCAGCCACGCCTGGCGGTCCATGTCGCGCACGACCAGGGCGTAGACGTCGTCGACGGTGTTGCGGTCCACGGGGGCGAGCGCCCTGCCCGTCGCCAGCGCCACCACCCGCCCGCCGGCCGCCAGCGCGCCGCGCCCGAGGCTGACCGGCGTGTGATACGGGTCGTCCAGGCGCACCGGCCGGTGACGGGCAAGCGTCCCGGCGCGCCGCTCGAACACGAAGACCTCAGCCTCGTCGTCGGTCTTGCCGGGAACGAGGCTGCGGCTGGTGGAGCGGAACGCGACGCAGCAGCCGTCGGGTGACAGGGCCGGCCGATCGGCGTCACCATCCCAGGCGCTTCCGTCGAACGGCGCCGGGACCAGCGTGGTGATGCCGCGCAGGCGGTCGCGGAGGTAGACCGCCGGCGCGCCGGCCACGGCGCTCGGCGACAGCTCGCCGGCGTCGGACGCGAAGGCGACGAACCGGCCGTCGGCCGACACGCTGGCGGAGTGGCTGTCGCGCGTCGTGCGCCCGCCGCGCGTGGCGACGCTGACCAGCTCGATCGTGCCCGTCGCCAGGTCCATGGCGAACACGTCCACCCGGCCGTTGTCGTCGCCGGGCACGAGGTCGGGCGCATCCGACTCCCAGACCACGACGCCGCCGCCGGCGGCCAGCCACGGGCGCATGCTCGTGCCGCGTGCCGGGCGGCCGCCGGTGCCCCGGCTGATCAGGCGCGTCGCGCCGGTCGTCCGGTCGTGGACGAAGACGTCCGGCCTTCGATTGTCGTCGCCGGGGACCAGGTTGGTGGCCCACCCGTGGAACGCGACGAGCCGGCCGTCGTGCGAGAGCGACGGCGCCGACGACAGGCCGTCGGGCGGCGCCCCGCCGGGGGCCAGGTCGACCTGCCGCGCCGGACCCCCGCCGTCCCACACGAAGAGGCCGAGCCGCTCGCCGCCGCCCGCCGCCGCGCCGGACACGGATCGGAACGCGACGACCCGCCCGTCGCCCGAGACCGCCGGGGCGTCGTGCAGCGCCAGGTGGCTCTGGTTCCCGGCCCACACGACGCCGGCAAGCCGCGTGGAGCCGGCGGCGAGGTCGCGCGCGTACACGCCGGCCGCGCCGGCATCGGCGCCGGGGACGAGGTCGTTGGCTTCGCTCCGGAACACCACCACCCGGCCATCGGCCGAGATGGCGGCGTCGCCGCTGGCGCCGTTGGCGGCGGCGCCGGCGGGGTTGGCGGACACGAGGTCCCAGCGCGGCGCGACGTTCGGCGCGGAGTGCGGCGCGGCGGACGGCGCAGCGGCGGGCGCGGCGCCGCCCATCGATGGCGTGACGGCG
>CAYQBA010000017.1:0-40713 GCA_964415605.1 uncultured Anaerolineales bacterium
GGGGCGGCGGGGCGCCCCCCCCCCCCCCCCCCCGGGGGGTGGGGGTGGCCGCAGCGCCGCCGAACCCATCAGCCCCAACCAGCCGTCGGTCGCCGGGGAAAAAGGCGGACGCCTCGATCTCAATCGATCGAGGCGTCCACTCCTCCCCCAGTTGTCAGTTGGCGGCCCTTGGCGCGTGGGCGCCCGCCCGATGGCGGCGCCTCTCGCGATGCCCGCGCGCCGGGGGAACCCGCGCGCCGGCCGAGCCGTTGGTGCTAGCGGCGCAGCCCCCACGCCACCGCGGCCGCCGCGGCGCCGCCGACGACGAGCGCCAGCATCAGCAGGCTGGTGTGGCTGGCGTCGGCCGGTGCGGGCGTCGTCGCCGCGGGCGCCGACTCGGCCACCACGTCGCCGACGTCGAAGCCGCCCACCGACGGCGGTGGGGTGGCCGTGGCCGACACCGGGCAGTTGCCCGAGACGGTCAGCGTCGGGTGCCGGTAGCAGATGGCGCTGTTGTCGCCAGGGCCCGGGAAGCCGGGTCCCATGCCGGTGCTGGATGTACGGCAAGAGTACAGCAGGCCGGTGGTCGGCGGGCCGTTGTGCAGGCCGGTGGTCGAGCTGTTGAGCGTCGCGTTGGTGGCCTCCGGGTTGCCCGGCCCGATCTGGGTGATCATCTCACCCGTGCGGTGGTAGAGGATCGACTGCATGTCCCAGATCACGGCCGTCGAGCTGCCGGGGAAGTGCGAGACGTTGTTCCACTGGATGACCGTGCAAGCCGTGGCGCCGGCGCCGCAGAACGGCGACGAGCGCGGGCACGACGCGAAGTACTGCGCCAGGATGTTCGTTGCGCCGCCCGGGTTGGCCGGATCGACGTCGAGGTCGTCGTGCAGGACCAGGAGGCGGTCACCCGGGTTCGTGCCCGTCGTCGGGAGCGGGCAGTCGTTGGAGAGCGTGGTCGGCGACGTGTCGTCGGTCGTGGTCACGAAGCCGTTCGTCGACACCCGCAGTTGGGTGTTGTTGGTGCCGTAGAGGTTGAACGTCGTGCCCGCCGGCGCGCCGAGGGCGGCGAAGTCCACCAGGAACGACGAGTCGTCGCCGTTGCCGAGGATGGTGCCGGTGGCGGCGATGTCGACGAAGTTGAAGGCGCACACCGAGCCGGCCTCGGCCTGGTCGCGCAAGGTGTAACCGAAGGTGTCGGGGCCGACGAGGATGTCGAGCTTGTCGACGCCGTCGGGGACGCCCGGCGCGTCGTTCGGCCAGGCCTCGAGTCCGGTGCCGCCCGCGGCCTGCCAGCACGCGGGCTTCGCCACCTCGAGCGCCAGCGCGGCACCGTCGGCATCCTTCTCGATGACGCCGTCGCCGTCGGTGTCGGCCCGCATGTCGTTGCTCTCGTACCAGCCCTCCCACAGGGTGGCGTCCGCCTGGTTGACGCGGCCGTCGCTGTTGATGTCGAACGCCGCCACGTTGCACGTGGCCGGCTGGGCATCGGCGTGGCGGACGCCGAACGTCAAGCCGCCCACGAGGGCGGCGGTTGCGACGGCCATGGTGGCAATGAGTCGCTTCATGGGGGGTTCTCACTCCTGGTTGCGGCGATGACGCGGCGTGTCGGCATCCTGCGGCGCATCGATCGGGATGTGACCACGTCCAGCCCGACGCACTGATTCCGCAGGTAATAACGCACGATCCCGCCGAAAGATACTGCCACCCCGCGAAACACCGTCACTTCGCGCGCGGGCCGGCGTCTGGCCCTCGCCGCGCCTCGGATCGCGATCAGCGCGGAAAAAACGTCAGCGTGCTGCCGTGGTCGGCATCCGGGCCGATCGCCGCCATCGTGGCGGCCACCGCCTCGGGCACCGGCAGGTCGTCGACGTACAGGCGGCGGAGGAGGTCCTCGGTCGCGACGTCGGTGCGCTCCGGCGACACCGGCTGGTCCCAGCTGACGAACGCCCGGGCGCCCTTGCCGACAAACGCCTCGGCCATCCGGGTGGACCGCAAGCCGTCGCAGCCCATCAGGATGACGAGCGGCGACCGCTCGAAGCGGCCGTTGAGGTCGGTCTCGATGAACCCGCCGCGGATGCCGAAGAAGAGCTTGCGCCCGTCGAACAGCTCGCCGCTGTCCGGCGTGGACGTGACCGGCGGCACGGCGCTGGCCCAATGCGCGGCCTCGTGGGTCGGGATGAGGTACTCGAACTCGTTGTAGACCGCCCCGACGCGCTTGGAGCGGATGGCATCGGCGTGCCGGCTCCACGTGAAGCGCTCCGCCGTGAACAGCGTGACGTCGTCGGCCAGCTCGGACACGCTGGCGGCCCGGCGTGCCGAGTGCGAGCGCAGGAGGATGAGGTCGTACGGGCGCGCGGGCAAGTTGCGGTACAGGTCGACGGTCACATCGCGGCCCGGCACGTAGTCCACGGCCAGCCCGGCGTCGGCGAGGATACCCGTGGCCGCCGCCACGAACGCCGGGTTGGGGTGCGTCAGGTCGAGCTGGTCGACGAAGAGCGCGCGCGGCGCGGCGGGCCGGCTGGTCAGCACGGCCACCGCGCCGAGCACGGCCATGCCGGCGAAGAGGAGGCCGGCCGTCCGGGCGCGCGACCCGACCGCCCCGCCGCCGGCGGCACCGGAAGCAACGGGCGTGGGAGCGCGCCTCGCCCCGGTGCGCCCCGGTTGCCGGCCGCCCGCCGGGGGCTCCGTGCCGCGCGCCGGGGGCGACGAGGCGCGCCCGCGGCTCATCGCCGCCCCGCCGATCCGCGCGCCACGTCAGCCCACGGTCACGAGGTCGCGCGGGAGCGTCGTGAGGCTCTCCCCGCCGGCGGCGGTGACCACCACGTCGTCCTCGATGCGCACGCCGCCCAGGCCGGGAATGTAGACGCCGGGCTCGACCGTGAAGGTCATGCCCGCCTCAAGCGCCACGTGGCTCCCTTCGCGCATGTACGGCTCCTCGTGGCCCTCGAGGCCGAGGCCGTGGCCGGTGCGGTGCGTGAACCGCTCGCCGAGGCCGGCGTCGTCGATCACCTCGCGCGCCGCGCGGTCGACGTCCTGCCCGCTGGCCCCCGGCCGCACCGTCTCGCGGGCGACCCGCGCGGCGAGCTCGACCGTCTCGTACGCCCGCAGCAGCTCGGGATGCACCGGTGCGCCGGCCACCGCCACCGTGCGCGTGATGTCGGAGAAGTAGCCGCCCGAAGCCGCGCCCCAGTCGATGGTGACGAGGTCGCCGGGCTCGAGCGCGCGGTCCGTCGGCGTCGCGTGCGGGTTGGCGCCGTTGGGACCGCCGGCGACGATCGGGGTGAACGGCACCTCGATGTCGGACCCCGCGCGCAGGAGCTGCACGAACAGCTCGTGGGCAATGGCCCGCTCGGTGACGCCCGCCCGCACCACGGGCAGCGTCGCCGTGTACGCGGCCTCGGCGATCTCGGCCGCGCGGCGCATCGCGGCGATCTCGGCGGCGTCCTTGCGCATGCGCAGCTCGGCGAACACTTCGTCGGCATCGAAGACGCGCGGGCCATGGCCCGAGCGCGCCATGAGGTCGAGCTCGAGGAACCGCATGCGGCGGCCCTCGACCCCGAGCCAGACGCGCTCGCCCGTCGGCGCATCCTTGGGCGCGCCCTTGCGGGGTCGCGTGGCCTGGCGCAGGGCGGCCAGCGCCGCGGTGAACGCGGCGGCCGGCCCTTCGACGTCGTCGTAGGTGTGCAGGGCGACGTCGAAGCCCAGCCCCGCGGCCTTGCCGGCCTCGAAGCCGGGTGCGATCAGCCGCGGGGCGCCCGCCGCCGGCACGATCAGGACCACCGGCCGCTCGCTGAGGTGGAACGACAGCCCGGTGAAGTAGCGCAGGTTCGGGCCGGGGATGACCGCCACGGCATCGAGGTCGGCGTCGGCGGCGACAGCGCGCAGGCGGTCGAGGCGGCCGGCGGTCATCGGTCGGCCTCGTGGCCGTCGGCGGCGGGCGCCGGGTTCGGCGTCTCGATCATCGGCGTGGCCACCGCCACCGTCGCCGGCGCCGCGGCGGCCGGCGAATCCGCACCGGATGGGGTGCTGCCGTTGGCACCGGCACCGCCCCCCTCGTCGAGCTTGAGGCGCGCCTCGAGCTGCCCGACGCGGTCGGCCAGCTTGCGCAGGCGGGCCTGGAGGTCCTCGACGGTCTTCTCGGCGACGGCCGGCCGCGGCTCGGCGCCGGCCCGGATGGCGGCGACGGCGCGGTCCACTGCCACCTGCTCCTGGCGCGCCAGCGGCGCGCGGTAGGCGCTCAGCGCCGTCACGGCCTCGGCCGCCCGCATCGTCTCGAGCCCGGACACCGCCGCGGACCGCACGCGGCGGTTCGGGTCGCGGAGCAGGTCCACCAACGTCTCGACGATCTCTTCGCGCGTGCCCTTGTCGGCCTGGACGCGCCCGATCTCGGCCAGGGCGGCCACGGCCGCCGGGCGCGACCGCTCGGACGTGGCGCCGTAGCCGACGTGGTCGAGCAGGAGCGGCAGCGCGTCCTCGTGGCGGGACGCGGCCAGCCCGCGGAAGGCGCCGGCCTGGGCGATCCCGCCGTAGGCCTCGGTCCCGGCGGCGGCGATGAGGGTGTCGATGGGTGCGCCGTCGCGCTGGGCCCCGAGGGCCTCGTAGGCGGCGGCGGTGGCGTGGTACGGCAGGCCGCCGGCCAGGCGCGCCTCGACGGCGGCGGTGATGCGCGCGTCGCGGTGGCCGGCGGCGGCGCGCAGGACCGGCGCCAGGGCGCGCGGGTCGTGCTCGTGCACGACCATTGCGGCCAGCCCCTCGACGGCGGCTTCGCTGCCGGCCGCGCCGAGCGCCTTGGCCCACTCGACGCGCACGCCCCAGAACGGCTCGGCGGCGTAGGCGGCGGTGACGGCCTCGATGGCGGATCGCCGGCCGGTCTCGGCCAGCTCGCGGCCGGCCAGGATGCGGCCGGTGACATCGGCGGCGCCGGTGAGCTGGGCCCGCAGGTACGGCTCGCCGGGGTTGAAGCTGAGCTTGTGGAGCACCTTGCCCAGCGGGTCGAACCGCACCTGCTCGGGCCTGGCGGCCATGGGGACGATCACGACCTGGCGGGCCTGGTCGACGCGGACGGCCTGGGTCCGCGTCGCGCCGCCGGCGACCCAGCCGACGTCGGTGGACAGGTCGAACACCGGGCCGCCGGCGGCGGGGTCGACCTGGGTCTGCTCGATGGTGAACGTGCCCTCGCCGCGCGCGGCGTCGTGTTTGAACGTGACCTTGAGGGCGGGGTAGCCGGCCGTGTGGAACCACTGGTCGAAGAACCGTCCGAGCGACCGCCCGGAATGCGCCTCCATGACGCGCCGGAAGTCCTCGGTCTCGACGACCTGGCCCGCGTACCGCGCCAGGTAGTCGCGCACCCCGGCCCAGAAGGCCTCGTCGCCGACCTCGCAGCGCAACGTGTGCAGCCGGCAGGCGCCGCCGGGGTAGAGGTGGGCGTCGTACATCTGCCAGGCGCTGTTGAACTCGCGGGTGACGATCGGCCGCTTGTAGCGCCCGTCGGCCTCGCCGAAGTAGGCGTGGGCGTCGCGGTAGAACTGGTACGCGCGCTCGTCGTCGCCGTCGGTGTCCTCGAACCACACGTGCTCGAGGTAGGTCGCCCACGACTCCTTGAGCCAGGCGTGCGCGTAGTCGCGGCACACCACGGCGTCGCCGAAGTAGCTGTGGGCCATCTCGTGCAGGTTGGTCTCGTCGACGGCGCGGGTGCGCTCGGGCGCCAGGACGGGATCCAGGACATACTGGTCGTCCCACGTGACGAGCGAGATGTTCTCCATGGCGCCGCCGATGCCGGGCAGCGCGATCTGGTAGTACTTCGGGAACGGGAACGGCGTGCCGAGCTTGGCCGTCATCCACGCCAGCATGGCCTTGGTGCGGCCGAACGCGCGGTGGAGGTCGGCCTCGGTGTGCGGCCGGCACGCGAAGTAGGCCACGGGGCGGCCCTCGAACGCGCCGTCGTCGGCCTTGACGAAGTCGCCGATGGCGAAGCACGTCAGGTAGCTCGGGCACGGATGGTCCAGCCGCCAGTGGACGGTGTGCGTGCCGTCGTCGTGCGCGGCGCGGCCGACTTCGAGGCCGTTGGCCAGGATCGTGTAGCGCGCGTCGGCACGCAGGCGGATGTCGAGGCGGGGCCGGGCGCTGGGCTGGTCGACGCACGGCAGCCAGTGCCGGGCGCGCTCGGTCTCGTGGTCGGTGGCGGCCCACCACGGGGCGTCGGGATACGCCTCGGTCGGCCGCGAGAAGTAGAGGCCGGCGGTGGGCTGGGTCACGCGATAGGTGACCGCCGCGCGGCGGGTGGCGCCGGACGCCAGCGGGGTCGCCCAGTGGATGTCGAGGGTCAGGCCGTCGTAGTCCCACGAGAGGGGATGGCCGTCGGGATCGGCGACGGCGACGTCGGCCAGGTCGACGGCATCGAGCTTGAGGCGGGCGGCGCCGGCGCGGCGGGCCTGGACGGTCGTGGTGACGGTGCCGGCGCACTGCTCATCGGCGAGGTCGACGGCGAGGTCGATGTCGAGGTGGATGGGCTCGAGCTCGAGGTCGGGGGGGTAGTGCTTCTCCGCGCCGGGCAGGGTGAAGTCGCCGGCGGCGCCGGCCTTGTGCGCGGCGCAGGCGTGGAGGGTGCTCGCGGAAGTCATGGGGTTGCCTCGGCGGGATGGATGGGTTCGGCGCTGCGGGGCGGGCGGGCTCGGCCGACAGGGATCGTCGGGTGATCGCGTGGCATCGCGTGCTCACACGCGGTGCCGCATAGTTTCGTCCCGCCCCGCGTGGGATGCAAACCCGGCCAGGAGTGAGCGGGGCGCCGGCAGACGCCGTTGTCAGGGCGTGCCCCGGGCAAGGACGGTTGCGAGGCGCGTCCGCGGCAAGGGGGGTTCCGAGACGATCCGATGGTCTGCCGGTCGATCGCCTTTTTCGGCACCCGGGGACGCTTCCGAGACGGGCGCGCTACTTCTCGGGCTGCTTGACGAGCCGCATGACGGCCTCGGCCAGCCGGGCGGGGTCGTGGTGGGTGGGGATGGCGGGGCTCGCCAGGTCGGCGGTGACCAGGCGCGGGGCGCGGGCGCCGCCGCCCGCGGACAGGCTGGGCATGACGCGGGTGACGGGGGCGCCGGCGGGGAGGGGGCGGCTGATGTCGGCGTTGGCCAGGACGTGGTCGACGACGCCGTCGCCGATGTGCCGGCGGAGGGCGTCGACGTGCGCCTGGAGGTCGTAGCCGTCGGTCTCGCCGGGTTGGGTGGCCACGTTGGCGACGTAGACGACGGGCGCGGCGGTGGCGGTCAGCGCGGCGGTGATGTCGGGCACGAGGAGGTTGGGCAGGACGCTGGTGTACAGGCTGCCGGGGCCGAGCACGACGAGGTCGGCGTCGAGGATGGCGGCGACGGCCTCGGGGAAGGCGGGGGGCGCGGCGGGCTCGAGGAACACCCGGCGAATCGGGGCGTCGCCGTGCGGGACGTTGGACTCGCCGGCCATGACGCGGTCGTCGGCGAGCTCGGCGTACAGCGTGACGTGGGCGGTGGTGGACGGCACGATGCGCCCGGCAACGGCAAGCACGCGGCTGGCCGCGCGCAAGGCGCTCTCGAAGCTGCCGGTGATGCCGACCATGGCCACGATGAAGAGGTTGCCGAAGGCGTGGCCGCCGAGTTCGCCCTGGCCGAAGCGGTACTGGAAGAGGCTCTCCATCAGGGGTTCGGTCTCGGCCAGGGCGGCGATGCACTGCCGGAAGTCGCCGGGCGGCTGGACGCCGAGGCTGCGGCGGAGGCGGCCGCTGCTGCCGCCGTCGTCGGCCACGGTCACGACGGCGGTGATGTTGCCGGTGTGGTGCTTGAGGCCGCGCAGCAATGTCGACAACCCGGTGCCGCCGCCGATGGCGACGATCTTGGGGCTGGCCTTCTGCCGGCGGCGGCGGTCGACGAGGTCGACGAGGCGGCCGGAGGCGCGCGAGCGGGCGGCTTCGACGAGCGAGCGGTTGAGTCCGACGAGGCCGGCGGTGGCCAGGCCGGCGCCGGCAAGGCCGAACACGGCGGCGCGAGCGGCCTGGGGCAGGAACTGCAGGGTGGAGACGGCGACGGCGGTCTGCAGCCCGGCCGGCACGGTGACGGTCTCGTAGATGTGGATGAGCAGGTCGGCGATGCCGAGGGCAAGCAGGGTGATGCCGCCCAGGAGCAGGCCGAGCCAGCGCTTGACCTGCATGCCGGGGATGAGCCACTTGCGGGAGAACATCGGGGAGCAGCGGTGCGTTGCGGCGGAGCCCTAGCCGGCCGTCGGCTTCCCGAAGCTCACCGACACCTCCTGCTCGGCCTCGGCCGGAGCGTCGAAGAACGCCTCGGCGCCGAAGCCCAGCGGACCGGCGACGAGGACGCCGGGGATGGTGCTGACGGTGTTGTTGTAGGCGAGGACGCGGGCGTTGTAGTAGTTCCGCGCGTAGGCGATCTTGTCCTCGGTGTCCTTGAGCTGGGCCTGCAGGTCGATGAAGTTCTGGTTGGCTTTCAGGTCAGGGTAGTTCTCCGCCACCGCGTACAGGCTGACGAGGGCGCGCGTCAGCTCGGCGTTGGCCTCCGCCGCTTGCGCTGCCGTGCGGGCGGCCTGCACCCCGGCGCGCGCCTTGGTGACGCTGTCGAAGGTCTCGCGCTCGTGGCTGGCGTAGCCCTTGACCGTTTCGACCAGGTTGGGAATCAGGCTGGCGCGCCGCTGGAGCTGCACCTCGACGGCGCTCCAGGCCTCCTTCACGCCCAGTCGGCCGCGCACCAGAGAGTTGTACAGCATGACCGCGGCCGCGATCAACCCGACGATGACGACGATGACGACGGCAATCCCGCTCATCTCTGCGATACCTCCTCGACTCTAGGGATGCGATTGGAAAGGATTGTAAACGACACGCGTGGGCGTGGAAGCCTCTTCCACTCCGACATGTTGGCAGACTGCGCGGCGCAACGACACGCGTGGGCGTGGACCCCTCGGCAGCGCTGCGACGCCTTGGCCGTTGTGGACCCACCGGCAGGCGCAAGCGTGCGTGACGCGCCGATTCGGCCTCGTCGTCCTCCCGGTCACCAGCTGCCGCCACCGCCGCCGCCGCCACCGCCGCCGGAGAAGCCGCCGCCGCCAAAGCCACTGGACCCAGAGCTCGAGGGCGTGCTGGGCAGGGCGGAGCCGACCGATCCGGTGAACGTGCTCATGCCGTCGGAGAAGCTGGCGGCGTTG
Source organism: uncultured Anaerolineales bacterium (assembly GCA_964415605.1). Classification (GTDB taxonomy): domain Bacteria; phylum Chloroflexota; class Anaerolineae; order Epilineales; family Epilineaceae; genus UCB3. The sequence goes on from CAYQBA010000017.1 coordinate 9,160, forward strand.
AAGGCCATGCCCGGCGGGCCGACGTACCAGCCGCCGGTGGCCTGCTCGATCTCGATCGGCTTGAATGCGCGAGCCCACTTGTCCACCAGGCCGAACACCATGGCGTAGGGCAGGTACTCGGCAAAGACGTTGTGGGTCTCGTTGTACTTGTGCCGCTCGGTCTCGGCCGTCGCCACGTATTGCCGGAAGCCCAGGCTTCGCCGCAGCATCTCGCTGCCCATGGCCGTGCGCCGCCCCATGGAGCGGCTCATCAGCAGGGTGAAGAGGCCGATCGGCACCAGCGGCAGGGCCAGCAGCGCGGCGCCGGCGGCGGCGCCGAGGGCGATGCTCAGCCCGACCCCGACGGCCATGAGCAAGATGCCGACGAGGAGCCAGATCGTCCGCGCCGTCTCGGGGTTCTGGGGGAACCAGCCCATCTCGACGGCGCTCTGGTAGAGCTCCGATTGGGCCTTGTGCAGCTGCTTGTAGTAGACGTTGCGCAAGTCGGACAGCTTCACGGACCCGTCGCGCCCCGCGAAGAGGCCGTCCAGGACGGTCCGCTCGTACGGCGCCAGATCGTCGGCCGCCTTCTCGCTGCGATCCAGCTGCCAGTCGTGACGGAAGCCTTCGAGGAGGCCGCCGCGGCCCAGGTCGGTGATCTTGAGGTAGCCGCGGACGCCGAGGTCGATGATGGTCGCGGTGACGTCCAGGGTGTCGGCGCGTTCGTCGATCAGGAGCCCCATCTGGGCCGGCTTCATCCGCTCGGGGGGCTGGAACTCCACGACCAGCTGGTCGCCGGTGCCCAGCGGCCGGGTCTCTTGCGGCGCGTTCGGGTCGAGGTAATGCAGGCCGATGAAGCGCCGGTCGCGCCCGAAGCGCCACCAGCCGGCCGCGACGAGGCCCAGGCCGATGACGAGCTCCAGAAAGCTGGTGGTCAAGAGGAGCGGGCCGGTCTTGAAGAAGTCACCGGGCGTCCGCCGGGTCTCCAGCACCGGCGCCGGCTCGGGGACCATCCCCTTGTCGAAGCCGACGACCACGCTGAAGTTGTCGCCCGCCGCCAGGGGGCCCGTGGCGCTGAAGCGGGGGGCCTGGGGGTCCGTGGTGCTGGCGCAGGTCGCGGTGCTCCGCGGCGGCCCTTCGAAGCACGTCACCCGTTGCACGCCGCTGCGCGGCACCTTGACGACCGCCGCCACCCTCTCCACGGGCACCGGCCAGCCTTCGCCGCCGATGATGTTCCAGTACAGCTCGTCATGCCCGGTGCTGGCGTTCAGCGCGCCCTCGGCACCCGGGGCGATGGCGTTCAGGGCGCCTTGCACGGTGTAGTCGATCACGTAGGTCTGGCGGCCGCTGACCGTGACGTCGGGATCGCCGATCTGCAGCCGCAGGTACGGCGACGCGTCGATCTTGGCGAAGGGCACCGGGCGGCCGTCGCGATCGGTGACCGACCGGACGTCGACCGGATAGATGCGGTCGTGCGCGTCATCGTAGTCGAAGCGCACCGGAACGTCGCGGTAGATGCCGTGCTTCTCGAGGCTGTTGAAGTCGGCCTCGATCGTCTCGACGATGTGGAGGCGGCCGTCGGGCTGGATCTCGATCTGGGCATCGAAGCTGGGGATGGTCCACCCGGTGTCTTGGGCCAGGGCAGCAGGGGCCGAATGGGCCAGCGCCGTCAGGCAGGCGGCAACCGCGGCGAACACGAGGGACAGACGAGGGATGCGCATGGCTCGGCCCATTGTAGCCCACATGGATGGATCAGCCACGCGTCGGGCCGCGGTGGCTGGGAGTCCACTGACCGCGGTGGAAGATCGCGTGAACAGTCGGGCTCACCTTGCTCGTGTTATACGGCGGCCACTCGATCGGGTTGCGATCACCCCTCGCCGGGCTTGCCGCACCACGGCAGCCGGACCCGCCACCGCGCGCCCGGCGGCGTCGCGGTCGAAGGACCGGGAGGCGTCGGGGTGGCGGTTGTGGCGGGGGCGGTTGTGGGCGTGAGCGTCGCCGAAGCCGTTGGCGTGAGGGTGGCCTCGGGCGGGATCGTGGCGGTGGGAACCACGGGCGTCGGAGTCGCCACCCCCGCGGTCGCCGTCTCCGTCGCAGTCGACGGGGTCGCGGGGGGACTCGGTGCACCCAAGGCGGCGGCTTCGGTGGCGTCGTAGTCCCGCGTCCGCCCGCAGATCGCGAGCACCAAACCGCCGCCAGGGTCGGCTGCGGCATAGACGATGGACTCGCCCCAGGCCGGCCCATCGTCGGCGCTGCCGAGGGGGCCGCCGCAGAACCACACGTTCCACGGCAGGCGCACGTCGACGGTCGGGGTGCTCGCGCCCTTCCACCAGCCGAGGTTCTCGAACGTCGCCACGTGGTCGAAGCTCCGCGCCGGGCCGAGGGTGGTCACGCCGACGAGACGGCCGTGGAACACGGCGGCGGCCTGGGCCATGGCCTCGCGCGGCGGGGGCGGGGCGGCGCATCGCGGACACGCGGCGCCGGGCGGCTCTTCCGCCCACGCCGACGCCGGTACCGCGCCGGGGGGCGGCTCGTCGGCCGCGAGCGCGGCGGCCTCGGCGGCTGTGTAGGGCGCCGTACGGCTGCACAGGTTGACCTGGTTCCCGCTCGCACCGCCCGTCACGTAGACGATATAACGCCGGCCCAGCAAGAAGTTGACGCCGCACAGGGCGCTGTCGGCCGCGGTCGTCACGGTGAACGTGCCGGCGGTGACGCCCTTCCACTGGGTATGGACCGCGAACGTCACGCGCCGGTCGGGGAACGGGTTGGCGGGGTCGACGATCTCGACGCGGGTGGCGGTCCCGTCGAACACCGCGATGGACGCCTGCATGGCCTGCCCCGGCGGGGGCGGCGGCAGGCAGCTGCACGCCAGGGCGACGTGCCCGGACGGCGCGAGGCCAAGGATGAGGCCGAGGGTGAAGGCGCCGGCCAGGAGGCCGAGCCAGCGCGGGAACGGGCTGGGGGCGGCGGGGAGGAGGTGTGTCATGGGCCGGGGGGTGTCGGTGATGGCGGCAACAGTGCGGGGTTGCATGCGCGCTCCTGAGGTGTGTTCAAGATGTGCGTTTGGTGCATTGTAGGCCATGCGAGAGACTCGGGCTCCAGGATTGAGATCGTCCACGCGGTCAGCCGTGGGGCAAGTGGGGCCCAAGCTCCGCCCGCACGTCGGCCACGACGGCAAGGCGGGCGCCGGCGGCCTGCAAGCAGGAATTGCCCCCGTCGATCGCCACGAAGACGGCCTTGCCGTTGGCGATGGCGGAGAGGGCGAGGCGCTCGGCGCGGCCGCCGGGGGCAGCATGGATGAGGAGCAAGGCGGCACTGGCGGCGCCGACGAAGGCGTTGCGCCGCTCGGCCAAGGCGGCTGTGACGCGACGTTGATGGGGCTCGATCGGGGTGACGACGAGGATGCGGCCGGCGTCGATCGCGGGGCGCCACGCGGCGGGGACCCGCATGTGCTCGATGCCGCGGGCGGGGGTGATAATGACAGGCTGCCGCCCGCGGAGCAAAAGCGCCAGGCACTCCTTTTCCATCGGCGAGTGGAAGCCGCCGATCACCGGGATGCCGGCGTCGCGCAGCTCGCGGGCGAGGTCGTATGCGCGAAGGATCGCGTCGCCTGGGCATTGGATGGAGGCGAGCAGGCCGAGGGCACGGCGGTGGAGCAGGCGGCTGTCGCCGATAGCGTGGAGGAACGGGCGGGGATCGGCGGCGCGGTCTGGAGTCAGGGCGGGCGGGTAGTCGGGGTGGTTCGGATCGAGGACGGTAGTGGGCAAGAGCATTTGGCAATCCTCGTGGCGTGGGCCGGCGGAGTGAGCATGGCAGAATGCCAGAGCCATATGAGCGATAACCAGGACTTATCCAGGATATCCGGGATCTATCCGGGATAACGCGCATGGAGCCGGATGATCAACGGTGAGCCTCACGGCAGGACGTAGCGCCGTCCTTTCTTGGCACCCTCTCCGCGCAGCTTACCCTGGTTGACGAGCGAATCAAGCAAGTAGTACGCCCGGGTCTGGCTAACGCCCAAGAGCACCTGGCACTCACCGTTGGTGATGGCGCCACTCTTACGCACTACATCCAGGATACGGGTCTCTTCGGACTGTCCCGCGGCGGGCTCGTCGACGGGCCCGGTCAACTTCACCACCAGTCGATAGTAGGTCCACCTTCCGGCGCCGTGCTGCGAGACCAGCCCGGTCTGCACCAGCCCGCGTAGCTCGGCGCCGGCCACGAGGGCATCGACGTGGTTGAGGCGGCGGTACTCGGGGTTGGTGATCTGCTCGTGCTGGCGGAGGTAGACGAGGGCGAGACGCTGGCGGTCGGTGAGGGGGATCTGGGCGAACTGGTTGAGCCAGGCGATGGCGGGCGGGCTCATCAGGGTGTGGTTGCGGAACGTGACCCAGAAGGAGGAGCGGCGGTCGTCGAAGCGCGGCGGCTCGAGGTTGGCCTCGCGCATGGCCTGGAGCATGGTGCGGATGCCGCTGCCTCGGTTCTCGACGACGTGTACGTCCTCGAGCAGGCGCATCAGGCGGACGTTGCGGGTGGAGTGTTCGTCCTCCAGGTTGTCGACGTTGACGTTGCCGAAGAGGCCGCCGGGGCTCTGGACCTCGATGCGGTCGGCAAAGAGGCGCACCTGGATGTAGTTGCCGCACACGTACGGGCTGTAGTCGCGGTGGGCGACGGCGTTGGCGAGCGCTTCGCGCAGGGCGCCGATGGGGTACTCCGGGATGTCGCGGCGCAGGAGGCCCTCGATCAGCGAGGCCTTGCGCAGGGCGCTGAGCACGTAGATCTCGGCTTCCTCGATCATCTCGGGGATGGGGCCCTCGAAGCGCCGGTTATCCATGAATCGGGCACCTTGGGGCGTCTCTTCCTCGCGGGTCGTCCCGAAGTACTGCAGGAAGGTGATCATCAGCTGCGGGAAGAACTCCTGGGGGTACTTGCCGAAGACCAGGAGCCCTGCGAGGGTCGGTCGCAGAACGGCGCCGTCGCGGGCGACGATGTGGAGGCGCTGGAGCATATCGGCGCGATCGCCGTGCAGGTAGTCGGCGCGGGGGCGGGCGCGGCGGAGGTCTTCGAGGTAGCGATCGAGGCGCGCGGGGTCGAGGTCGTCGATGGTGGCACCGGGGACGAGCTCTTCGTCGTGGCGGGGCTGGCCGCGGGCGCTGAGGTAGCCGAAGACCTCGTACTCGCTCATCTGGCGGTTGGTATTGGCGACGCGGAGGTAGGCGCCCTTGGGCAGGCCGTCGTTCTTGAAGAAGCAGGGCTTCTGTTCGACGGCAGCCTCGTCGATCTCAGCAGCCACGACGACGTGGCCATCGATCTCGTCGACAGTGAAGCGCGGGCGGAGGGGCGGTTCCATCTGGTCGGTGGCGAGGTGTGTCACCTCTTCTTGGAGGCGGTGGGGGTTCCCGACCCCGACGACGCTGAAGTCGGTCTCTTCGCTCAACCCGAACAGGATGACGCCGCCGCCGGGCCGGTTGGCCAGCGCGGAGAGCGCCTGGTGCAGCCGCTTGGGCGTCCCTTGCCGGGCGGTCTTGACCTCGATGCTGTCGAGCTCCATCTGCCGCCGCTGGATGTCGGCGACGAGGGCGCGGAGGTCGTCGGGGGTCATGTGGTGACGTCCTCGGAGGTGGCGGCGTCGCGGCCCATGCGGTACTTGATGTCGTAGTTGATGATGAAGTCGAGCTCTTCGTCGGTGAAGCCGTAGTGGGCTGCCAGGAGGGTGTCGATGGCGTCGATAGCGCCTTTCGACCACAGTGCCTTCATCTCATCGTATTCAATGAAATGGCCCTGCTGTGTCATGATCGTCTTGCGTGTTGAATGGCGGGTTAGGCTCTGTGATAGTTGATTCCAGTGCTCATGCCAGCTTTCATGTAGGTCACTGTCAGGAACACGCATTTTCCTCACAAGTCTATCGTTTACATGTTCACAATCTGAAAACACGCTGTAATACCAGTAGAACAACGATGAGTTAAGTAGACATGCCAGGAATTCAGCAGAGATAGCTGATCGCAGGGCTAGATATCGACCATGTGGAGGATTCATTGTTATGCCATTGCGTTTGAAGTGCGGTGCTCCGACAGTAGCTTTCAACCAATAACGGCAAGCCTCCTGATAGTACACGAAGTGGTTGGATCGTATGGTTAATAAGTTGTCCAAACTTCCAGGTTCAGAAAGAATCCTGTTAGCGATCGAAATCTCCACAGTTCGACCAAACTTGGCAATTCTATGACCATCAATCCAAGTATTGTGAGCTATCGTGGCAGCGATCGAAAGCACTGCTGGTCGCTCATCGCCATAGATTCGACCAACTCGACTTGTAACGATCGATCTATTAGTGTCTGAAAATGAAAGCAGAATTGCCACTGGCATTTCAACACCATCGAACATCGATTCAGGACGACGAGGAAACGGCAATGCAAGAAGTTTGCCGCGTTGAACAAGCAGATTCTGAAGAGTCACCAACTTCTCAGACGAAAGTGACGTGAGTTGAACAATTAGACCAACTGGAGAGTCTCTCGTTGCAAGTTCAATAGATCTCTCAAACACAAAAGCATATAGATTTCTGCTGTCTTCTGTCTGATACTGTCGAGGTTGAATTGCATAACCAAGCTTTCGAGGGGCATACATCACATACGGTGGATTCCCCACAATCACATCAAACCCACCATCCTGCATGATCCCATAGAACTCCGTCACCCAATGAAACGGCTCATGGCTCTTCCGCCACCGTTCGAACGCCGCCGCGTCCGCCGCGTCCACCCCATACTCCCGCGCCAGGTATCGATCCAACTTGCCAGCCAGCGCCCTCAGCCGGCCACGCAGATCCACCTTGGCCTTGGCGAACGCACCCGCCGGCATGTCGTGCTCGGACTGCATGACGTGGAACTGCTCGTAGGCGCGGCCCACGACCTCCGCTTCCTCCTCGATGGCGCGGATGGCGGTGTCGGCCTCGGTATCGAGCATGCGGCTTTGAATGGCCGTGCCATCAGCCTTGGTAGGCATCGCCACCTTCTCCGCCGCCCGCCGTACCTCGTCCACTGTTACATAGCCGACCAGCGTGTTGCCCGCGCGCACGTTGAAGTCGATGTCCGGCAGAGGCTCAAGATCGCCGACCCGGTCGACCTGCGAGACCAGCTTGAGGAAGAGCCGGAGCTTGCAGATCTCCACCGCCTCTTCCATGATGTCGACGCCGTAGAGGTTGTTGACGATGATCGACTTGAAGATGAAGTAGCTCGGGCTCGGGTGTCGCGCCACGTCAGCCAGGGTGCGCTTGAAGTCCTCGTACTTCTTCGGCGAATGACGCTCGCTGGAGCCTTCCAGGTCATCGACGAACCCCCGCATGCGATCCAGGCAAGCCTCGTAGACCGGCTCCAGGATGTTCAGCGCCGCGAACAAGAACGCGCCCGACCCACATGTCGGGTCCAGCACCGTCACACGCATCGTCGCCTTGTGGAACGCCCGCAGCAGCTCCGGCCCCTCGGACGTGGAGATCGCGTCCTGGATGAACTGCCGCACGTCCAGGTTGTGCGTCACCAGGTCGTTGACCTCGACCACTTCCCCCGCACTCAGCTTCGCCCGGAGCGCCAGGCACCGCTCACGGCGCACCACGTACTCGCGCCACGTCTCGGTGGGCAGCGTCAGCGTTCGGCCGTCATCCCCGCGCAAATCCGCATCGCCCAGGTTGTACCGCCGATCATGCATCCGTGCCTTCGGGTCGTGCATCCCCTGCTGCACGAAGTCCGGCAGCGCCGATTCCGGGATGACCTCGCCATGCCCATCCACCACGCCGCGCCGGACCGGCTCAAAGATGTAGGCGTCCGGGTTGTCACGCAGCAACCGCCATAGCGCCCCGTCCGGTCCGAAGGCGATCGCGCACTCCTTCTTGGCGTCGTCGAGCAGATGCGGCACAATCGTGCTGCGGCAAATGTAGCCCGTGATGTCCTCCTTGGTGTAGTAGGCTCCCATCTGCTTCTGGTTGATGTACTTCTCGAAAATGTAGCCCAACACGTCCGGGTTGATCTCCCGATCATTCGCCAGCGGCCGGTCGTCCAGGTGCCACGTCCACTGGTCGAAGAACGCGAACAGCTTCTCGAAGGCCTCATCCGGCACGTCAATCTCCGGATACTGCTCCTCAAGCTGGTGCGGCTCGAACAGCCCGCCGTTGAGGTAGGGAACGGCGCCGATGAGCGCGCCCAGATCCGCCGCGCGCTCCCCCACCTGCTGACCGAAGCCCTCGTGGAACAAGCGCCGGAGGAACAGCCGATAGAAGCTGTGGAACTGCCCCGGACCATGGCCCGCCCGCACCCGCTCCAAGCGGTTCTGCAGGTATCTCTGGTCGCCGTCCAGAAAGCCCTTCTGCTGGATGAAGTAGACGAACATCAGCCGGTTGAGCATCAGCGAGGCATACCACTCACGATCCGCCGTCGTCAGGATGCCCTCTATGAAGCCCAAGAACGCTCGATGCTCGCGCTGGAATTGCTCGTAGAAGCGCTTGGTCACCTTGTCGCGGTCGAACCCCGCCACCATGCGCCTGACCACACCCGTGATATCGAGCTCCTCCTCGTCCGACAGCGCGAAGCGGATCTCCCGGAGCTTCTGAACCAACGGCTCGCCCGATTGCGTCGTGCGGTAGTCGTGCTCCCTGTAGCGAGCCGGCTGCCCCGGCTGCCGCAACACCCACTGCCACACCTGATGCGTGCGGTCGGCGTTCGTGAAGACGATCAAGTGCTCGAAAGCGGACTTTGTCACCCGCCGCTCGATCTTCTGGCGAATTGCGCTGTCGGGCGCGCCACCGCCAGCGCCCGGCCGGCACTCGAAGACCTGCACCCCTCGCTTCTGCGCGATTGCCGCCAGTCGATAGACGACCCCATCGACCTCGACGTCGAGATCAGCGCCCGGGCGATCCCAGCCCAACTCCTCGATGAACATGTGTGCAAGCTGCCCTTGGCGCAGGCAATGCTGGATGCGCGCCGTGCTGAACGTCGTCATGCCCGCGCCCCATCCCTCGTGGCCAACCCAAGCGAGCAGATGATCCGCGGCTCGCCCGCCACCTCTTCCTCGTGTACCACGCACAGCCGATCCTCATTCCGCAGCTCGATCACACGCCGCGCGAGGTCCTCGTCGCTCACCCCGCTGCGCAGCATCCGGTTGAGAGCGTCGGTCGCCGCCGGCCGCAGGGGGTAGCGGTAGATTTCCTCGATCGCCGATCCGAGCGCCTTCACGTCCCACAGCGTACCCTTCGCCTCGTCCGCGTGGCGCTTGAGCCGCTCGTACGTCCGGAAACGGGCGCCAGACGGCCGGCCGAGCTGCCCTCCGACCGAGCGTTCCTCGGCCGCGATCGCAGCCGTCCCCCTCGCCACCAGTTCGTGGTGGTTGGCCTGCCGCTCCAGCGCCGGCGTCTCCGGCCCGCACTCCGCCGCGCGCAGGATGGCGAACTGGGATTCCGTGACGCTCACGCCCGCGCCGTCCACCCAGGTCAGCGCGTCGTAGTCCTGCGCCGTGCGCACATACACCAGCACGCCGCCCGGCTGCCCGGGCGTCGCCACGTGCGGCTTCGTCGCGAAGACGACGTTGGGCAGCCCCTCGATCACCCGCTTGAGCGCGGGATCACGCGCCAGCGCGTTCTTCCAGATCTGCAGCGCGTATGATCCAAGATCAACCTCCGCGTCCTCCTCGCCGTCGAGGATGCCCGCCTTCTCGGTGAAGAGGTCGCGCACCGCCTGGTCGTTGGCGTCATCGTCGAAGAAGAACTCGTCCGTGCCCACCACGTCCGCGTTCTCGCGCAAGCGCTGGCGTACCCGGGCACGCAGCCGGATGATCCGCTCCACGCCATCCGCGGGCAGGAACGAGTAGCACAGGATCTCCTCGGCCAGCTGGCCGATGCGGTCGACGCGCCCGGCGCGCTGGATCAGGCGGATGATCGCCCAGGGTAGGTCGTAGTTCACCACGATGTGCGCGTCCTGCAGGTTCTGTCCCTCGCTCAGGATGTCCGTGCAGATCAACACGTCGATCGCCTCCGCCGATGACACCCGGGCCTGCATGCCGTTGCTCAGCGGGCTGAAGCGCCTCGAGAGCGCGGTCGGGTCGCGCGTATCACCCGACACACCCGCCACGCGGCGGACCCCGCGCGCTACCAGCTCGCGGGTCAAGTAGTCGACCGTGTCGGCGAACTGCGTGAAGACCAACACCTTCTGCCCCGGGTGGTCCACGCGCAAGAGCGCCTCCAGCCGCGCCAGCTTGGCGTCGCGCCTTGGATCCCAGTCCCCGCAGGCGACGCGGATCGACAAGAGCGCCTCGGTATCCCGGCGCAGGTGCTCGGCAAGCTCCGGTGCGAAGTAAGCGGCCGGCAGCCACTTGAAACGCCGCTTGAAAGGTCCCGCGTACGCCGCATAGACCTCGCCAGCCCGGTGGCGGTCGTCGTCGGTTGCCTGGAGGGCCCCGCCCGCGCCGGGCGCCTGCTGCTCGTCGTCCTCGATGAACCAGTCGCTGTCCTCGTCGTTGACCCGCGCGTCGAGCAGGCCGGTGTCCTGCGTGCCGATCGGCACCGGCAGCCGGTGTTCCAGCGCGTGCAGGTAGACCTGATTGCGCAGGATATGCCGCTCCAGCGAGAGTACGAAGGCCTGGCCACTGCTCTCCAGGCGCTTGAACAAGTTGGTCCGGCAGAACCCCATCAGGCGCCGGCCGGCCCGCGAGAGATCCTCGACGGTCTTCTGCTCCGCTGGGCTCAGCCGACCCTTGGCGCCGATGCGCAGGTAGTTACCCAGGCCATAGCGCGGCAGTGTCAAGGTGTTGACGGCCGCAACGATCTCGTTGCGGTAGAGCGCCGCGTACTGATCGCTCGGGTCCGCCTCGTCGATCTCGAAGGTCAGTGTGCGCGGCTGGCGGACGGGAAAGTACGAGCGCGTGCCGTCGGCAAACGTCAGGTAGCGCCGGCCGTCGGGGTCGGCCTGGGCGTAGTTCGTCTGGATGAAGGTCCGCGTGCGGCGGACCAGGAACAGCCTCATCAGCTCCCGCCAGTCGTCGGCGTACTCGCTCTTCTCGAAGGCAGCCAGCGAGCGGACCGCACACTGGTGCTTGCGGACGAACTCGGTTTCGCCCAGGTCCTTCAACAGGCGCTCGGGGCGGATGCCCACGTCGTGGTCTTCCGGGACGAATAGGCGAAGCTGGTTGCCGAGGTCGACGAAGGTCTTGTTGTAGGGCGTCGCGGAGAGCAGGATCACCCGGCTCTCGTTCGCGCGCAGGTAGTCCTGGATCACCCGATAGCGGCGGCCCTCGCGGTTGCGCAGGTTGTGGCTTTCGTCGATCAGCACCAGCCGATAGCGCCGCAGGTTCGGCAGCTGATTCTCCACCTGGCTCAACGACAGCACCCGACCGCGAAGGCGGTAGCGATCGCGGTAATCCTCCCACATGGGCACCAGGTTCTTCGGACAGATGATCAGCGTCTCTAGGTCGAAGTCGTCCTCGAAGATCTTCGCCACCGCCGTCGCCATCAGGGTCTTGCCGAGGCCAACCACGTCGCCAATCAAGACCCCGCCGCGCCGGTTGAGGTGGTGGGCTGCGATCTTGACTGCGGCGACCTGGAAGTCAAACAGCTGGCCGCCGAAGTCACGCGGCACGCGAAACTCCGTCAGGCCGGCCCGCGCCTCCTCGGACAGGTGATAGGCCATCTTGAGGTAGATGTGGTACGGCGCCAACGGCGCTTCCCGCGCCCAGCTCTCGTCGATGATCTGGCACAGCTCGTCCGAGATGTCGAGGCACCACCGATCATTCCATCGGTCCTCGAACCATCGCGCCAGCTTGGCCGTCGCGTCCGGATCCGTGACATCGACGTTGAGCTCACCCTGATGACTGAGCCCTGACATCGTGAGGTTGCTCGAGCCAAGATACGCCACTGTGGGCGTGATGGGATCCGGCCGGAATAACAGATAGAGCTTGGCGTGGAGCGCGTGCCGCAAGTGCAGCTTCACCACCACCTTGCCCGCTCGGATCTGGCGCACGAGGCGCCGGAGACCGACTTCGTCCCGATCCGTCGGCACGCCCGCCATGAGCTGCTCGCGGAACTCGGCAGCCATGCGCCGCTTGAGCCGATTGGCCGTCTGATTGTCGATCTCAGACTCGCCGGCGCCGGCAGCCCGCGCGCGAGTCTCGGCCTCGGGCAACCGCTGCATGCCCACGAGGAGTCGGCAGCAACGCCCTTCGCCGCCCGCCCAGGCCTCGACGTGGTCGTCGAGCTGCCGCCATCCACGCAGGTTGAAGTAGCCCACGCAGAAATCGGCGCGATCCGAGAGCCTCAGCGTCTCGGCCAGCGCGGGGAGAAGCCGCTGGTCGATGTTGTCGAAGATCCTGGGCATGATGCAGGGTCATCCGTCTCCACGACGATGATACACCGACTTGGCCAGCCACATCCCCCCTTTTACAACGGCCCCTTCTTCCCCGCGTGGGCCGCCAGCGATCGCTCCACGATCCGCGTGACGAGGTCCACTGGGCCGATGCCCTCCTCGATCGGCCCGAGGAAGATCGTCGAGCTCGGGCTCGACCCCGGCAGCGTGTTCGGCTCGCCCACCACGATGCGCCCGTCGTGCGTGACGTACATGTCCATCCGGGCGAACACCCGGAGCTGGAGCGCCGTGAACGCCCGCTCCGCCGTCGCGCGCACCGCCGCCAGCATGTCGGCCGGCAGCCGCGCCGGCGTGACGTTGACGCCCTGGCCCGGCAGGAACTTCTCCTCGATCGTCAGGAACGCCCCGAGCGGCGGCGTCTCGGTCGGCGGGTAGGCCACTGGCCGGCCACCCTCGTCCTCGAGCACCGCCACCGTCACCTCGGTTCCGATCAGCTTCTCCTCGACCAGCGCGACGTTGTCCCACGCCAGCGCCGCGTCGATCGCCGCGCCGAGCCCGTCCGGCCCGTCCAGCACCGCCAGCGCCGTCGAGCAGCCCTCGCGCGACGGCTTGACGACGCACGGGTAGCCCGGCGCAGCGGCGACGGCCGCCAGCACCGCCGCGCGGTCCGCGGACCAGTCCGCGCTCGCCACTGCGTGCGTGCGCGGCACGTCGATGCCGGCCTGCCGCAGGATGTGGCGCTGCACCCGCTTGTCCATGCCGAGCGCGCTGCCCAGGACGCCCGAGCCGCAATACGGCACGTCGAGCAGCTCGAGCAGTCCCTGGAAGCAGCCGTCCTCGCCGTACTTGCCGTGCAGACCGATGTAGACGAAGTCCACCCGCGCCGCCAGGTCTTCGTAGCGCAGCCGAGTCGCGTCGTGCGCCAGGCGGGCATCGATGTCGCGCGTGGTGTTCTGCACCAGCAGCGTCAACCCGATCTCCCACAGCGCTCCGGCCGCGTCCATGTAGATCGCGACCGGCGCGAACCGCGACGGGTCGAGGTTGTGGTAGACGTTCCGCCCGCTCTCGAGCGAGATCTCGCGCTCGCTGGAGCGCCCGCCCATCACCACGCCCACTCGCAGCCGGTCAGCCATGTTTGCGCCTCCCCGGCGGGACCGTGCCCGCCCGCGTCGCCGACACCCGCCGGCCCCGTGATCCCCTCGCTTGACCCGCGCCGTGCGCCCGCGCCGCCGTGACGGCGGCCGCGCCGGCCGTCACAACGGCCCCTGCTTGGCGGCGTGGGCCGCCAGCGCGAGCTCGAGGATCCGGTCCACCAGCGCCACAGGTGTCAGGCCGGCCTCGGCCGCCTGGTGGAACATGAAGCTCGACGGCGACATCCCCGAGGTCGAGTTGGGATCGGTGAACAGGACGCGCCCGTCGGGCATCAGGAAGCCGTCGAGGCGCGCGTAGCCCTGGAAGCCCATGGCGCGGTACACCCGCGCCGCCTCGGCGCGCAGCCGGTCGAGCGTGGCGGCGTCGACACGCGCCGGGGTGATCTTCTGGCTGCGCCCGGGCATGTACTTGTCGTCGTAGGTCATGAAGGCGTTCTCGGTGGTGGTCTCGGTGGGCATGAGCGCCTCGACGGCGTCGCCGTTGCCGAGCACGATCACCGAGAACTCCATCCCGTCGAGGAAGGCCTCGACGAGCACGCGGTTGTCGTACGCCAGCGCCGTGTCGATGGCCGCCGCCAGATCGCCCGCCGGCCCCGCGCCCGGCGCCCCACCCTCGTGCGACCCGTTGGATCCGGGCTCGGCACCACCCTCGCGCGACCCACCGCCCGCGAGCCCCGCGCCGCCGCGGACCACCGACACCCCGATGCTCGACCCCTCGCGCGCCGGCAGGACGACGACCGCCGCGCCGACCGCCGCGCGGATGCGCGCCGCCTCGCCGGCCGGGTCGCGGGCCCAGTCGGCCGCGTCGACGACGCAGGCGGGGGGCACGTCGAACCCGTGCGCCGCCAGGAGCGCGTGGGCCATCGGCTTGTCGAGCGACAGCGCGCAGCCGAGCACGCCCGACCCGGTGTACGGGACGCCGACCAGCTCGAGCGCGCCCTGGATGCAGCCGTCGTCGCCGTACTTGCCGTGCAGCGCGTTGAACACCACGTCGACCACGGCCGGCAGGTCCTCGAGCCACAGCCGCGCCGCGTCGGCCGCCAGCCGGGCCTCGACGTCGGCGCACGTGTTCTGGATCACCAGCTTCTCGGGCATGCGCCACAACCGGCCGGCCGAGTCCATGAAGATCGGCACGCCGGCGTACTTGGCGCGATCGAGGTTGTAGAACACCTGGCGGCCGCTGGCCAGCGACACTTCGCGCTCGCTCGAGCGGCCGCCCATGAGCACGCCGACGCGGCGGCGCGGGTCTTGGGTCATGGATGGGCCCACCGCGGGGGCCGGGGGATTCGGATGCGTCGGGGCATTATACCCGGCGGACAGAGGCGCCTCCAATCGCGGGGGCAACGCCGGGTTGGGGCGGCGCGCGACTCGATGGGGGGTGACAGGTGGCTCGATGTTGAGGCGGCGCGTGGCTCGTGTTGAGGCGGCGCGTGGCTCGACATCGACGTCGCCAGGCACGGCGATCAAGATGCCTAGGGATCTGGGGTCAAGATGCCTAGGCATCTGGGGACCAAATCCCTAGGCATCTGGGGGCAAGATCCCTAGGCATCTTGGACCAGGATCATCCGAGACCTGTGATCACCCCTTGCTGACGCCGTGACGCGTCGTTTCGCCGCTTCGGTCCACCCCCCTTGCGCCACGCCCCCGCCCATGTATACTGTGCGCCAAGAGGCCGCCCATGCCAGATCCCATGCCCCCGCCCGTCCCCCGCCGAGCCGCCGCGGCCATCGTCGCCGCGCTCGTGCTCGGCGCGGGCGCGCCGCCGGCCGCGCACGCCGCCCCCGCGCGCCAGGCGCCCCCGGCATGCACGTGGGTGCGGTTGACCACCGGCGAGCCACGGATGCAGCATGCGATGGTGGCGCAGCCCGGCGTCGGGGCGCTCGTGTTCGGCGGCGCCGATCCCGAGACCGAGGTCGTCACCGACGACGTGTGGCGGCTCGACCTCACGCACGCGCCGGGCGGCACGTGGGCGCGGCTCGCACCGGCCCCGGCCGGCACCGGCCCCGGCCCGCGCGCCGAGCACAGCGCCGTCTTGCGGGCGCCCGATGCGGGGTTCCCCGAGCTCGTCACGTTCGGCGGCATCGACACCGTTCCCGCCGGCGGCACGTTCACGTGGCGCTCGCCGCTCGTCGGCGGGGGAACCGTGACCGGCCCTCGGCCCGGCCGGCCGACCGGCGTCGACAGCCGCCGCGGGGCGTTCTCGGGGGCCACGGTGACGGGGACCACCTACCGGCTGCGCGCCGACGCCGACGCCGCGGCCTGGCTCGCCGTCGGCGCCGAGGGCGGGCCCGCGCTGACCGACCACAGCGCCGTCTACGCGCCCGACGTCGACGCGATGATCGTGTTCGGCGGCCGCACGGGCGAGACGGCGGACACGGCCTCGGGCCGCGTGTGGCGGCTCGGGCTGGCGGGCGGCGCGTGGGAAGGGCGCGACATCCAGGGCGGCCCGGGGCCGCGCTTCGCCCACACGGCGGTATACGATCCGACGGGACGGCGGATGATCGTGTTCGGCGGCACGCGCGATTGGGCGACGGCGCTCGACGACGTCTGGGCGCTCGACCTGTCTGGCGGGTGGGACGGCGCGGCATGGGCGCGCCTGGAGCCGGCGGGCCACGGACCGGAGCCACGCTACGACCACGGCGCCGTGCTCATGCCCGACCTGGAATGGATGCTCGTCTACGGCGGGTCGCTGGACGGCAAGAACGAGATCGACACACTCTACGCCCTGGACCTCGGCGCCGCGCCGCCGCGGTGGATCGAGATCCAGCCCCCCGGCCGGCGCCCGGAGGCGGTGACGGGGCTCGCGGCGGCCTACGACGCCGCCAGCCGCACGGCGGTGTTCCACGGCGGCACCAAGGGCGACGAGACCACGCGCACCGCCTGGGGTTTGCGCTGCGGCGACGCGGCGCCAACCCCGACGGCGTCGCCGTCGCCCACCGGCTCCGCCACGCCTCCCGAGGACGGCGTCTACCTGCCGCGGCTGCTCAAGATCGAACCTTGAGGCCAGGCCCACGGCTCGTGATACAGCGGTCGCCGGCGACCGGCCGCGTGGCGAACATCGAGGCCTCCCCAGCCGATCACCGCTGACCCGCTGACCCAACGACCCGAGATCAGCCGACGACCACCCCAGGAGCGTGGACCCATGCCTCGATCGAGCCGCATCCCCAAGGTCGGTGGGTTCGTCGGCCGGGGGAAACGGACCGACTCACCCGATCCCCGCGCGGGCATCCCCTATGCCCGCTTCGCGACCCGCACCGCGGGCATCCGTCGTGCCAACCTCGCTGCTTGGATCGCGGGCACTCGCCGCAGCGTCGGCAGCGTTGCTTGGGCTGCGTGCGCACGCCCCATCACCCCCGCTCCCTTTGCCGCGTGCGCCCGCCGCATCACCGTGGCCGCCTGGGTCGCCGCCGTCGGGCTTGCCGCGGGCGCGTGCGCCGCGGAGCCGACGGCCCAAGTCGTGGTCGACGACGACCCTGGGCTGCCGCCGACGCCGACCTACACCGCCACGGAGGAGGCCTTTGCCGCCAACGTCAACCCGCTGAGCGGCCTGCCGTCGGACACACCCGACATCGCCGCCCGCCGCCCCCGGGCCTTCGCCGTCGTGGCGCGGCCGGCCGAGGCGGGCGGGCAGCCGTCCGGCGTGCAGACCGCCGAGCTGGTGTTCTGGTCGCTGCTCGCGCCGGCACCGGGCGCCACAGGCGTGCCGACCGACTCGCTGCGCCTGACCGCGCTGACGCTCGAGCCCGCGGGGGCCCGCGCCGCCATCGGCCCACTCGGAGACGCCGACATGGCCACGGTCGAGGTCGCGCGCGGCTTCGGGGCGCACGTGATGGCGGCCGCGGCAGCCGAGCCCGTCGCCGCGGCGCTGGACGCGGGTGGCATCCCGTTGACCTTGGGAGCGGACGAGGCCGGCGGCAGCGCCGGGGATGCGGCGGGCGGGGGATCCTCGCCCGGCTCGTCCAGTGACGACATGCCCGCCGCCGGACCCCCGCCCGAACCGCCGCGGTGGGGCTACTCCGAGACGCCGCTCGGGAAGCTCGACCAGCCGGCGGAGACCGTCACGTTGGCGCCCCCGGATGCACCGGCCGTCGTCGTACGGCTCGACCGGGTGCTCGGTGTCTGGCGGTTGTCGCGGTGGGTCGCGGCGGACGGCGCGGGCGCGGGCTCCGGCGATGTCGGCGACACGACCGGCGACGTCGCGCTCGTCGACACCGCCACGGGCGAGCCGCTCGCCGTCGCCAACGTCGTGGTCCTCACGATGGCGCCGCCCGGCCCGGCAACCGGCGACGTGGGCTGGCGCGGCGAGGGCCCGGCCTTGGTCCTCCGCGACGGCGTGGCCCAATCCGGCCGCTGGCTGTGGGGGTCGCCCGACCAGCCGTTCGGGCTGGTCGACGCCGACGGGCTCGCCGTGGCGCTCCGCCCCGGCAACACGTGGGTGGTGCTGGCGCCGGCGGGCACGGGGGTCGAGGTGGACGACGGGGGCTTGGTTCCTGACGGCGGGTTGTGAGGGTGGGGTTGGAGCGTGTGACGATGATGGACCGCGAGACCTGGGCTGGGGCTCTGATCATCCAGGCGGTCTGGAAGCCCGCGGTCCCAGGGTCTGACGGGCAGGCGGGAGATGTAGGCTCGGCGAACGGATGGCCATCGCGTCGAATGCATCCTATGTTGGGCGATGGCGGACGGCCATCGCCACCGCGAATGCGATGATGGCCAATATAACCACCAATGACACAGTCCTTCGGGTGTTGTCTACAGATACGTTCCTTTGACCTACTTGTCTGGCATCATTCAGTGCGTTCGGCGGAATCGTCGCGGGCACCGCGGCATCGATGTAGTCCCTGATGAATGCACCATAATCTGAGACTGTTGTGCCTTGTGGGAATTCGTTGACCGCTGTAATGGAAATCGGGAGCAACGAGCCGTTTCGAAGCAAGAAGTAATGACCAGTCGGAGGCCATGCAACGAACTTATCCCCAGTTTGAAAGCTGGAGTTTTGACAACAGAGTGAACACCCGTTCGGCGCCAGGGGTGTCCTGACTGGCGAAAAAGACGGAACTGCGCCAAGCTTGGAGTTGTGAGACCACAAGAGATCCTGACGCAGTTCCGCACTGAAGTATACCGCACGCTGCCGGCGCGTGGTGACACGACGATGGACTTGATCGACGCGCTGGCGAGCAACACCGTGGCGGGCACGGTGGTCGAGTTGAGCCTGTCGCCGCAGTTCCGGCGAGGGCACGGGAGCGTGATGGCGGCGATCAAGGGCTTGTTCAGACCGAGCAGCAGGGCGACAGCAGCCAGAGAGCGAGCGGCGCTGGAGGCGAAGCTGAGGCGACCCGTGGCCAAGGTGCTGCCACGTCCAGTCGGCGGCCGGCCGTGGATGATCGCCGTCGACGCTCTGCCGGTGGCGCGGCCGCATGCGCGGACGCTGGAAGATCGCGGCTACGTGCATCAGGCGCCGGCGGTGGCCGGCGGCGCACCGGTGACGATCGGGCATGCGTACTCGCTGGCCGTGGTGCTGCCAGAGCGCGGGCGCGGGGAGCCGGTCTGGACGGTCCCGCTCTCGGCCCATCGAATCGCAACGGACACAACGGCGCGGGCGGAGGCGGTCAGTCAGATCGAAGCCCTGATTACCGACCCAACCCTGCCATGGCACGGCGAACTGGTCGTGACGCTGGCCGACAGCGATTACAGTCAAGCAGGGTTCCTGGTGCCGCTGGCCAAACACGCCGATCTGGTGATTGTTAGTCGCCTGCGCAAGGACAGGGTCTGCTATCGACGCCCCCCGCCTCGCCAACCCGGCCAGAACGGGCGGCCGCCCAAGTATGGCAAGTCCTTCACGCCGGGCACCGTCGCCAGCTTCGCCACGGCCGATGCCACCGAGCTGCTCACGTCCGTGGTCGGCGCCCGATCCGTACACGTCAAGCTGCACCGTTGGTCGAACGTCCTGCTCAAAGGCGAGCACCTCGGCCGCCTCGCCGTGAGCCAAGTCGATGTCGTGTCGTGCGCCATCACGGACGAACAAGGCCAGTACCTCTACAACGACGACCTGCTGCTGGTCATCGCCGGCGATCGCCGTGCCGAGATCGGGACCGCCGACGCCTTCCACGCCTACCGCCGTCGCTTCGACCAGGAACACACCCACCGCTTCCTCCGTGGTCACCTCATGCTCGACGCTTTCCAGACGCCCATCGTCACCCATGAGGAGAACTGGATCACCCTCGTCATCCTGGCCTGCCAGCTTCTGGCTGTCGTCCGGCCGCTTGCCCAGGATCTACCTCGTCCTTGGGAGCGCAAGGCAGTCGTCGATCCCCAGCGACCGACTCTACTTGGCCCAAGCCGTGTCCAGCGTGACCTGCCAAGGGTTTTGGCCCTGGCCGGCACACCCGCCCTGTCTCCCAAGCCCCGCGGAAAGTCCCCAGGATGGCCCGCCGGCACTCCCAGGGCTCGCCGCCAACGCATTCCAGTCGTTCGCCGCGGGCCTCCAAGGCCCAAAGAGGGTGCTGATGCTGCTTGAAGTGGCCGTTATCCTTCGATGTACCCTGCCACCGCCTGGGCATTCGCCTGGGCGGTCTGGCTGCTGCTTGTCAAAACTCCAGTTCAAAGTCAGACTCGCGCGGGCGCCGCAGGGCCTGCCGATCCGAACGCTCGTCCAGGCAACCCCGCTGGCCACACGTGCCGAAACGGGCAGATCCACCGCCCTGGCTGGACGGTCCAGCGCGTGGCTGGAGATGCCCAACACGCGGTGTGGCCGATCCAGTCATGCTCCCGCACGGACTCGCTGCCCATTTTACCCCCCCCCCCCCGCACGACTTGTCAAGCCTCTCCGCACAAACCACCAACCCTGCTGACCGCCAACCAGCGAGAGGGGTCTTCGATCCGCCGCTACTCGATCCGATCCTCGATCTCCCAAGCGTGGTCCAGCACATGCCACGCGATGTAGCGCGCCGCGAACCGCACCCGCCAGCCCTTCTCCACCACCGGCGCGCCGTCCGAAGGCGCGCGGATGACCGCGAGGATGTCCGATCGCAACGCCGCGACCGCCGCGGCGTCGTCGGCCGCGAACGGCGGGTGCCGCACGCCCAGGCGCCGCGCGTAGTATCCCCGATCGCACTCCACGACGTGCTCGACGATCTTCGACCGGTCGCGGCCGCCGCCTCGCGGCCCCTTGCGCAAGTGCTCCGGCGCCCCCGCCGCCACCGCGTCGAACGCCGCCCAACACGCCGCCAAGATCTGCGCCAGCCGCTCACCGTCCGCGGCCGTCGTCGGCCGCGCCTCGTCGGCCGCGACCGCCCCCGGCGCCCCGAAGTCCGTGCCCGAACCCCCCGGCAGCCGCTCGACCACCTCGACCCCTGGGTCCGCCGGCAGCGCAAGCCCCGCCCGCGCCACCACCGCCGTGTAGCGCGGCGCGTAGTCCAGGAGCGTGTCGATCGCCGCCAGCTCGCCCTTGCCGCGCCGGCACCAGCCCGGCCAGTCCAACGCCGTCGCAAACGTGTGCTTCGGCCCGATCTCGAGCGCCACCCGGAGCGTGTCCGGGGCCGGTTGTGTCGTCATCGCCAGCCTCCTTCTCACCGCGTTCGACGTAGATTCGCCAGGCCCATTCGTTCCCGGCGCCCCCTGCGCCGCGACGGCTCCCGATCACCCCGGTCTCGACATGCCCCGCATGAGCATCGGGTGAGACTTGCCCACGCGCGCCCGCCGCCGCCACCGTCGCCCATATAATATAGCCCCGCGCTCGTCGGCCGCCGGCGCGCGCAACCGGACATGCTCAAGCACATGCACCGAGCCACGCCGCGCGCCCCGCGGCGCGCCTGATCGAGGAGGAGACTCGACCCCATGACGACACGACCCACGTGGGCTGCCCTGCGCGCCCCGGCCCTGGCCCTCGGCCTCATCCTGGCCACCAGCCTCGCCGCATGCGGCGGGGGCGCCGCGCCGGCCGACGAGCCCGCCGGCGACGCCACCGCTCCCGAAGCCGCAGGCACCTCGGCCGACGCCGGCGCCGCCGGCGAGTCGGGCACGCCCGCCGCCGCCGCGCCGGAAGGCGTGGCCACGGCCGCGGTGCCATCGTCGGCCGACAACGTCATCCCCGCCGTGCCCCCGACCGCCGACGCCCCCGTCGCCCAGCCGACCGTGCAGGGCAAGCGCCGGACCGTCACGCTCGACGAGGCCGTGGCGGCGATCCCGTTCCAGCTGCTCGAGCCCGCCACGCTGCCCAAAGGCACGTATCCGCCGAGCTCGGTGCACCTCGTCGAGGCCAACGAAGGCCAGGCCACCGACGCGCTACCCGCCGTGCGCATGATCTACGACATCGAGGGCGGCGGGACCGTCGTGCTGCTGCAGTCCCCGGCACGCGGCATCACCATCGAGGGCGCCGAGGAGCGCGAAGTCGGCGGCCACACCGTGTACAAGACCGAGGCCAACGACCAGATCATCCTGACCTGGGAGCAGGACGGCGTCAACCTCGAGCTGCGCGGCAAGGACGTCGAGCTGCCCGACCTCGACGCGATCATCGCCACCATGGGGCCGCTCGGCGACGGGCCCACCAGCAAGGCGATGCGCGGCGGCTGATGCAGGATCGTGGTGCGGGACGGGGGAGACCATCGCCCGTCCCGCACCACCCGCGCCGGATCGCACGACGGGTGACGGGCGACGGCGGTATAATGACCGCCAACCGGACAATGGCCCCCATGCGATCCACCCTTCTGGTCGTCGACGACGACCCCGCCATCCGCGAGCTGCTCCGCGAATACCTCGCCGACGACCCGCTGGTCATCGTCGAGGCCGAGACCGGCGCGGACGCCGTGGCGGCGTTCGCCCGCGTACAGCCCGACCTCGTGCTCCTCGACATGTGGCTGCCGGACGCCGACGGCCTGGAGATCCTGGCCCGCCTCCGCGCGCAGAGCGACGTGCCCATCGTGGTCGTCACCGCCGACTCCAGCTCGTCGCGCACCATCCGGGCCGTCCAGGCCGGCGCGTACGACTACCTCGTCAAGCCCATCGAGCCCGAGGCCGTGCGCCACGTCGTCGCGCGCGCCCTCGAGCACCGCCGCCTGGCGCAGGAGATCGACGACGGACAGGCCGGGCTGACCGGCGCCGGCCCGGGCGAGCCCATCGTCGGCACCAGCCCCGGCATGCAGGCCGTCTACAAGCTGATCGGCCGCGTCGCCGACAGCGACGCCGTCGTCCTCATCACCGGCGAGACCGGCACCGGCAAGGAGCTCGTCGCCGAGACGCTGCACCAGAGCTCCCGCCGCCGCCGCGGCCCGCTCGTGCGGGTCAACTGCGCGGCACTGCCCGAGTCGCTCCTCGAGAGCGAGCTGTTCGGGCACGAGAAGGGCGCGTTCACCGGCGCCATCGAGCGGCGCAAGGGCCGCTTCGAGATCGCCGACGGCGGCACGATCTTCCTCGACGAGATCGGCGAGCTCAGCCCCAGCACCCAGAAGAAGCTGCTGCGCGTGCTCCAGTTCGGCAAGTTCGAGCGCGTGGGCGGGAACGCCACCATCACCACCGACGCGCGGGTGGTCGCGGCCACCAACCGCGACCTCGAGGCCGAGGTCCGGGCCGGCCGGTTCCGCGAAGACCTCTACTACCGCCTCAACGTCATCCGCATCGAGCTGCCGCCGCTCCGCGAACGCCGCACCGACATCCCGGCGCTCGTCGCCCACTTCCTCGACCGGTTCCGCGCCGCCCCCGGCGCCCCGCCGGCCAAGATCAGCGCCGAGGCCATGCAGCGCCTCCTCGTCGCCGACTGGCCCGGCAACGTCCGCCAGCTCCAGAACGTCATCCAGCGCGCCGTCGTGCTGTCGGCGGGCCGGGTCATCACCCCGGACCTGCTGGACCCCGATCAAGCCACGCCCGCCGCGGCCGCGCCCCCGGGGGGGCTCGACATCCATGCGCTCGTGCGCGACGGCGTCCCGCTCAAGACCGTGCTGGCCGACGTCGAGCGCGGCATGATCGAAGAGGCCCTGCGCCAGTCCGGCGGCAACCGCAGCGAGGCCGCACGCATGCTGCACATCTACCGGCGCCTGCTCTACGAGAAGATGGAGGCGTACGGCATCACGGGAGGCGACAACCGATGAGCATGCACATGGGCATGGGCCAGGGCCAGCGGATGGACATGCGGGCATCGCCCAGCCTGATCCAGTTCACCGAGATCCTCCAGCTCTCCGGCATCGAGCTGCAGAACGTCATCGAGCAAGCCGTGGCCGACAATCCGGCGCTCGAGCTGGCCGAGGTCGACGTCTGCCCCGTGTGCGGCGCGGCGCTCCTGGCCGACGGCTGGTGCCTGCGCTGCCGGCAGCGCGAGCGCATGGACGCCGCGTGCCCGGCGTGCGGCGGCCGCCTGGACCCAAGCGGCCGATGCTTGCGCTGCAGCCGAAACGACGACCTGGTCGAGGACGCCGCGCGCGCCCTGATCGAGCCCGAGGCCGAGAGCGACCAGTTCGACTTCCTGACGAGCATCGCCGACCAGCGCGGCCTGCACGAGCACTTGCTCGAAGAGCTGCGGATGGTCGTGGACGACGCCGACATGCCGATCGCCGAATACCTCGTCGGCGAGCTCGACGAGCGGGGCTTCCTCGACCTGTCGCTGGACGTCGTCGCCCACACGCTCGGGGTCGACCTGGCGCGGGTCGAGGCCGTCCTGGCCGCGCTGCAGGCTGTCGGCCCGCTCGGCCTCGGGGCGCGGTCGGTGGAGGAGTGCCTCCTGCTCCAGCTCGACCGCTGGGCGGAGATCGGCGTCACGTGCCCGCTGGCGCGCGAGATGATCGGCGCGCACCTCGAGGCGCTGGGGCGCGGGCAGTATGGCCAGCTCGCGCGGCGGTTCGGCGTGACGCACGACGACATCGTCGCGGTGCGCGACTTCATCCGCACCCACCTCCGGCCCTACCCCATCGCCGAGGAAGTCGACGTGGCGCCGTGGGAGCGCCAGAGCGGCCCCGGCTTCATCGCCCCGGACGTGGTCGTGCGCCCTGGCAAGGAGCCCGACAGCCTCGACATCGAGGTGGTCGAGTCGCGCCGCTTCCGGCTCTCCATCAACCCCCTCTACCGCGAGATCGCCCAGCATCTCGCCGCCGGCCAGGCCGGCGGCGAGCCGCTGACCGCCGACGACACGGCGCACGTCCACGCGCACGTCAACCGGGCGCGCCAGTTCCTGTCGCACATCCAGGACCGGCGCGACACCATGCAGAAGGTGGCCGCCTACGTCATGGCGCGCCAGACGGCGTTCCTGCGCCACGGGCCGCGCCACCTGGCCCCGCTGACGCGGGCGGAGGTGGCCGAGGCGCTCGGCCTGCACGAGTCCACCGTCAGCCGCGCTACGGCCGGCAAGTACGTCCTGCTGACCAACCGCCAGATCGTGCCGTTCGCCATGTTCTTCAAAGCCGCCCTGTCCGTGCAGGACGTGCTGCGCGAGATCATCGAGAACGAAGACCACCCGTTGACCGACGCCGAGCTGTCCGACCTGCTCAAGGCGCGTGGGCTGCGCGTGGCGCGGCGCACCGTGGCCAAGTACCGCGAGCAGATGGGCATCCTGCCCTCGTCGCTGCGTTAGAAGTCGCCGGCCGGTCCTACTCCAGGATCCAGCGGTCGACGTCGCGCGTGTAGTCCACCAGCGCGCCGGCGCCGAACCACAGGTCGATCTCCGTCGCCGCCGTCTCGGGCCCGTCGGAAGCATGCACGAGGTTGCGGCCGACCGTCAGGCCGAAGTCCGCACGGATGGTTCCCGGCGCAGCCGCGCCCGGGCGCGTGGCGCCCACGGTGCTGCGCACCACCGCAATGGCGTCCGGGCCCTCGGCCGCGATCACCACGACCGGGCCGGATGTGATGTAGTCGATGAGGCCGGCAAAGAACGGCTTGCCTTCGTGCACGGCGTAGTGCTGGTGGGCCAGCTCGCGGCTCACGGCCATGAGCCGCAGCCCGACGATCTTCAGGCCGCGCTGCTCGAAGCGGCCGAGGAGAGCGCCGATCAAGCCGCGCTGAACGGCGTCGGGCTTGAGGATGATCAACGTGCGTTCCATGCGCTTGGTGCGTTCCTTGTGGTGGGCCGGCGCCGCCCGCGGAATCGAGCGGCCGGCGCGGGTCGGGGGTGCGTCACCCAATCGGTCACGTGAGGCCCGGATTATTCCCGCGCCCCCGCGGTTCGTCAACATCCCGTGCCGCGCGTGATTTCAGCCATTGGCCAGGGCCTTTAAGCAACGATACCGCATCTTAAGCTTTATTATGTCTTGACAGTCATGTTACGGCTATGGTAACATGCCGTTTGATTCGAGCCATCATCACTGAGCCTCCACCCCGTACCGCAGCAGATGCGGACCCCACCACGGTCAATGGTCGAGGCGTGCTCATCGGAACTCAGGAGGTCAGATGATCAGGAAGCTTTGCGGTCGCGGCGCGCTGACCGGCTTGGCGGCCATGACGATGTGGGCGGCCGGGGTGTCGCCCGTCTTCCCCGAGACGGCATTGGCCACGACGCTCAAGCAGGGCGGCACCACGGTGACGATCTCGCCGCCTCAGGTGAGCTTGACGTGCCCGGCAACCCAGAAGGTCGACATCCTTATCGGCGATGTCGAGCAGCTCTTCGGCGTGGACCTCAAGGTCAGCTTCGACCCGAACGTCGTCGAGGTCGTCGACGCCGACGTCAACGCGCCGGGCGTCACCGTCCAGCCCGGCAACCTGCCGGACGTCAGCGGCGGTCAGGGCCTGGTGCAGGAGAACACCGTCGACGTGGCGACCGGCACCATCAACTACGCCGCCATTCGCCTTGCGCCGGCCCAGCCCCAGGACGGCAGCGGCATCATCGCCAGCGTCACGTTCAAGGCCATCGGATCCGGCACGACCGTCATCAAGCTGGCCGCCGTGGCGTTGGCCGACGCAACCGCGCTGCCGATCTCGGCAACGCTGACGGATGGCGAGATCGACGTGACGTGCGACGGCGAGCCGGTCGCGACCCGCACGCCGACCGCCACGGCCACCCGGCCGTCGGGCGGCCCCACCGCGACGGCGACGCGGCCGTCCGGCGGCAAGGTCACCCCGCTGCCCCCGGGCAAGGGCGGCTACCCCACCGGCGGCCAGCCCGGCAAGGGCGGCGGCTGCACGCACGTGATCAAGCCGGGTGAGACGCTGTACTCCATCGCGCGCCTGTACGGCACGACGGCATCGGCCATCGCGTCCGCCAACGGCATCCTTTACCTCGACTACATCTACGCCGGCCAGAGCTTGGTGATCCCCGGGTGCACGGGTCCGGGGTCGGGCGGCGTGCCGCCGTGGACGCCGGGCGGCTGTCTGGACTACGTCGTCAAGCCGGGCGACACGCTGTACTCCATCGCGCTGGCTTACGGCGACACCGTCGCCGGGCTCCAGTACCGCAACGGCATCGTCAACCCCAACCTGGTGTGGGCGGGGCAGACGATCACGGTCTGCGGCGCCGGCGGCGGCACGCCCGGCTCGGGCGGCATCCCGTCCGGCAAGTGCCGCTACACCCATGTGGTGAAGCCGGGCGAGACGCTCTACGGCATCTCGCTCATGTACGGCTCGACGGTCTACCTCGTCAGCGCCGCCAACGGCCTGGCCAACCCCAACCTGATCTACGCCGGCCAGGTGCTCTGCATCCCGTGACCGGTGGCCGGCCGGTCGGCCGCTAGGTTCACGGCTCGCCGGCCGGGCGATCGACAACCGCCGGCGTGATGAGCGCCGAATGACGAAGGGGCTGCTTCTGGGAAGCAGCCCCTTCTCCTTGCGCGCCTACGCCGGCAGCCCGTCGGCCACCGCGCGCAGGCGCTCGCGGTAGGCCGTGAACGCCGCCGCGCCTTGCGGCGTGATGCGGCACGCCGTGTGCGTCTTCTTGCCGACAAACGACTTCTCGATGGCGATGTAGCCCGCGGCCTCGAGCTTCGACAGGTGCGACGACAGGTTCCCCTTGGTCAGCGCCGTCTCGCGCAGAAGGTACAGGAAGTCGGCGGACGCGACGCCGAAGAGGATGGCCATGACCATCAACCGCGGCGGGGCGTGGATCAACGGGTCGAGCTCGGCGGCATCGGCGACAATGTCCCTCACTCCGATGCTCCCGTCGGCGCCGGCGCGGCCCGCAGATACCCCCGCAGCGTCGTCGCCCCCGTCGCCAGCATGAGGCAGCCCACGACCCCGAAGACGGCGGCCATCGCCGCCTCCAGCGGGGTGAGCCAGCGCCCCGCCACCAGTCCGGTGCCGAGCGCGGCCATCGCGAGCCCCGCGAAGCGCGCGAGGCCGAAGCGGAGCCAGAACTGCGCGAGCAGCGCCGCCAGGGCGGCACCGGCAAGCGCCGGGGTCCACGGCTCGATGGCGGGCGCGCGCACGATGGCAAACGCCAGCGCCGCCGCGACGAGCGCAGCCATTGCGCCGGCCACGCGCTGTTGGCGCGGGTCGGGCTGGCGGTACGCCACCCGGCCAGTGCGGGGATAGGTGATGTCTTGCTTGAGACGCCCGATCAGCCAACGCGCGGCGAAGTAGCCGCCGATGGTGACGATCGGCAGCCCGATGGCGCTGATGCCACGCCACGGCGACGCGGGCGGCAGCCATGCCTCCAGGCTGAAGAGCCCGGCCAGCACGACGAACGTGACGCCGACGGCCAGCTCGGCCAGCCCGTCCTCGAACCAGTACCGCTCGGTGCGGCGCCGGATCGAATCGACGTCGACCGGCGTCGGGATTGCGGCGGCGGGGTCCATGGGGTTCTCCTTGGTCGTAGGTGCGGATCGGTTTGCATCACAAACCGCTTTGCGCACAGCATACCACCCGACTGCCCGGTTGTCAATCCCCTGGCCGCGCCAGATGCATTAGAATTGCTGCCATGCACCCCTCGCAGACGCCCCGTGCCCGCGACCTCGCGACGGCCCGGACCGCGTGATCCGTCTCGACACCTTCCTGGCCGCCAACCCGGACGCGTACGTCCACGGCCCGGTCTTCGCCGAGCGATTCGATCGCTTCAGCTTCGACTCCCGCATCATCCAGCCCGGCGAGCTGTTCCTGGCGGTGCGCACGGCCAAGGCCGACGGGCACGACCACATCGTGGCCGCCTGCCACGGTGGCGCCGCGGGCGTGGTGTGCCAGCGGCCGGTCGACCTTTCGGCGTTTGGGGCCACCTGCATCGTCGTCGCCGACACCGAAACCGCCATCCGCCGCCATGCCGGGCGGGTGATCCGGCAGGCCGGCATCCCCATCGTCGCCATCACGGGCAGCGTCGGCAAGACCACCACGAAGGAGATGGTCGCGCACGTGCTCGGCGCACGGTTCAAGGTGTTCCGCAACCCGGCCAACTTCAGCGGCCGGTTCGGGCTGCCGATCGCGATCGGCGAGCTCGAACCCCAGCACACGCTCGCCGTCCTCGAGATGGCGGTCGACCAGTTCGGCGAGATGACCCTCATGACCGAGATGGCCCCGCCTACGGTCGGTGCCGTGACGCTGGTCGCCCCGGCGCACCTCGCCGCCTTTGGCGACCTCGAAGGGGTGGCGCGCGAGAAGGGCACGCTCGTCGAGTGCCTGCCCGCCAGTGGGCTGGCCGTGCTCAACGGGGACGACCCACGGGTAGCCGCCATGCAGGGCCGCACCGCGGCGCGGGTCGCGCTGTGCCACGTCGATGACGCCGCGGGCGAGCAGACCGCATCGCCCCGCCTGCCGTCGACACCAGGTGGATCGCCGGGAGGCGAGCCGGATCGGGATCCCACGCACCAACCGCCCGTGTTCCAGGCACACGGCGTCCGCGTGGGCATCGACGGCACGCGGTTCGTGCTGGAGACGCCAGGCGGCGCACGCCTCGATGTCGCGCTTCCGTGGCTGGGGCGCCATTTCGCCGGCGCGGCGCTCATCGCGGCCGCCGTGGCCGACCACTTCGACCTGCCGCTCACCGAGGTCGTAACCCGGCTCGCCAGCCTGCCGGAAGTGCCCGGCCGGCTCAACCGCATCCCCGGCCGCGGCGGGGCGCTGATCCTCGACGACTCGTACAACGCCAGCCCCGAGGCCGTGCTGGCCGGCCTCGACGTCCTGGCCGACCTGCCGGCGGCGCGGCGGATGGCGATCCTGGGCGACATGGCCGAGCTCGGCGATGCCTCGGACGAGAGCCACCGCCGCGTGGGCCGGCGTGCGGCACGGGTGGTCGACCGCCTCGTCACCCGCGGCCCTCAGGCGGCCCTGATCGCGGAGGGCGCGCGCGCCGCCGGCCTGGACCCCGCCGCGATCGCCGTCACGCTCACCACCGACGATGCCGTCGCCGCGGCGCGCCCGCATCTCGGCCCGGGCGTCGTCGCCTTCGTCAAGGGCAGCGCCGTGGCCCGCATGGAGCAGGTCGTCGCCGGGCTCATGGCCGAGCCGGCCGACGCGGCGCGGCGCCTCGTCCGGCAGGATGCCGCCTGGCGCCAGATCGTCGTCCTCCAGCCGGATCGCCCGACGTGGGTCGAGATCGACCTCGGCGCGATCGCCGGCAACGCCCGCGCGCTTGCCCGCATCGCGGCGCCGGCGGAGGTGATGGCCGTGCTCAAGGCGGACGGATACGGTCACGGCGCGGTGCGCGTGGCGCACACGGCCCTGCGGAACGGCGCCAGCGCCTGCGGCGTGGCTTGCCTCAGCGAAGCCCAGGTGCTCCGGCGCGCGGGGATCGACGCTCCCATCCTCGTTCTCGGCTACACCCCGGCGTGGCAAGCGCGCGACGCCGTCCGGGCCGGCGTGGCGGTCACGGTGTTCGACGTCGAGACAGCCCTGGCGCTGGACCAGGCGGCGCGGGCGCTCGACTCGACCATCCACGTGCACGTCAAGGTCGACACCGGCATGCGCCGACTTGGATTGGCACCGGACGCCGTGCCCGTCTTCTTGCGGCGGCTCGCCGACCTGCCAGGACTGGTCGTCGACGGGGTGTTCACGCACACCGCCTGTGCCGACGACCTGTCGCCAGATGGCCGGGCCGCCACCGCGGAGCAGCTCGCACAGCTTCGCCGCGTGCTCGACGACCTCGACGCCGCGGGTCTGCGCCCGCCGAAGGTGCACGCGGCCAACAGCGCGCTCATGCTGGCGGAGCCCGGCGCCCGCTACGACATGGTGCGGCCCGGCCTGGCCCTCTACGGGCTGGCTCCGTCAGACGCGGTCGACATCGCCGCCCAGGGTCTCCGGCCAGCCCTGGCATGGAAGACCCAGGTGGCTCAGGTCCGCGAGCTGGCGGTGGGCGACGCCGTCGGCTATGGGCATGCATGGCGGGCCGCTCGCCCGAGCCGGATCGCGACCATCCCCGTCGGCTACGCTGACGGGTTCAGGCGCGCGCCAAGGACGTGGCAGCATGTGCTCGTGCAAGGATCGGAGGCACCGCTCGTCGGCCGCGTGTCGATGGACCAGTGCACGGTCGACGTGACCGGGATCCCAGGCGTCCGACAGGGGGACGAGGTGGTGCTCATCGGCGCCCAGGGCGAGCGCCGGATCACGGCCGAGGACGTCGGGCGGTGGCTGGGGACCATCAACTACGAGGTCGTGTCGACCATCCTGGCGCGGGTGCCCCGGGTAAGCTGAGAGGAGCGGATTAAAACAAAAACGAGCCTGATGGCGATGACCTACTCTCCCGCAAGGCTGCCCTTGAAGTACCATCGGCGCTGGCAGGCTTGACTACTGGGTTCGAGATGGGACCAGGTATTGCCCTGCCGCTAGAATCACCATCAGACTCGCTCTTGACGAGTTGAGCCTGAAGCTATAGCGATGTATTGTGCTCGGGGGATGACACCCTAAGAGCTGAACAAGAGCCTTGGAAATCGCGGAAGCGAAAGAAGCCAATCGCGCATTAGTAACGGTCAGCTAAAGGCCTTGCAGCCCTTACACCTCCGTCCTATCAAGGTGGTGGTCTACCACCGCGCTTACCCGGTTGTCCCGGAGGGTGATCTCATCTTGGAGTAGGCTTCCCACTTAGATGCTTTCAGCGGTTATCCCTTCCCGACTTGGCTACCCGGCGGTGCCGCTGGCGCGACAACCGGCCCACCAGAGGTCAGTCCATCCCGGTCCTCTCGTACTAGGGACAGATCTCCTCAAATCACCTACGCCCACAGCGGATAGAGACCGAACTGTCTCACGACGTTCTGAACCCAGCTCGC
>CAYQBA010000018.1:0-39822 GCA_964415605.1 uncultured Anaerolineales bacterium
CACGCGCGGTCGCGCCGCCCCGCGGCCGCCGGCGGGGTTGGCGGGGCGTCAACCACGCGCGCGGGGCGCGCCCGGCGCGCGCAGGGCGTCGGCCGCCAGGTCGTGGCCGTGGGCCCGGAACCGCCCCCAGTCGGCCCAATCCGGCGCGAGCTGCCGCAGCGCGCGGGCGATGTCCGGCAAGCGCTCCGGCCGGACGAAGAGGAAGTCCATGATGTCCTCGTCGGGGTCGTGCACGGCGGGCTCGGCGTAGTCGACCCGCATGTGGAACACGAACGACGCGAAGGCCATCCGGCGCTCGTCTTCGCGGCAGCGGAACGTGTAGTCGATCAGCCCTATGAAGCGCGGGTCGGCCACGGGCAGCCCGGTCTCCTCGGCGGCCTCGCGGTGGAGGGCGTCGATGGCGGGCTCGCCGGGCTGGATGCCGCCGGTCGGCAGGCGGTACGTCGCGGGCGGATACTGGACCTTGGTGTGGACCAGGACGTACCGGTTGGGGCGCTGGACGACCAGCACGACCTCGGCGCGCCGGTTGGGGCGGTCGACCACGGCCTCCCACCACTCGTCGAACGTCGGGCGCACCATGTCGACGGTCACGCTGCGCCGCTCGGCGGGGCCGAAGCGCGCGGCCAGGTCGGCGACCTCGGCGGGATCGACGAGGTCCTCGAAAGCGGGGGCGTTCATCGGCCCAAGGATACGCGGGGCGAGGCGGCCGGCAAGTCCGGTCGGGTTCCGCGCGCCGCGGCCGGATTGACGGCGGCCGGGCTCTGCGCTAAGGTCGTGCGCCTGCCACCCGTGCCGCGCGCGGCCACGCCCATCGGAGCCCTCGAGCATGCCCCATCCGCTCACCGTCGACGACCTCTGGTCGCTGCCCCGCGTCGGGGCGCCCGTCCCCACGGACGACGGGACGCGCGCCGTGATCCCCATCGCCACCACCGCCATGGACGCCAACGAGAGCACGACGCGGCTGTGGCTGGCGACGGTGCCCGCGCCGGGCGCGCCGCCCGCGGCGCGCCCGCTGACGTCGGCGGACGTCTCGAGCACCGCGCCGAACATCAGCCCGGACGGCACGCGGGTGGCGTTCCTCCGCAAGCCGGGCGGCCCGAAGGGCGACGGCAAGGCCAAGGCGGGCCCGCGCTTCCCGGACAGGCCGCAGGTGTACGTGATGCCACTGGACGGCGGCGAGCCCGAGCGGTTGACGGACCTGCCGCTGGGCGCCGGCGAGCCGCGCTGGCTGCCGGACGGCCGCCGGCTGGCGTTCGTCGTCACGCTCCTGGCCGAGGCCCCGACGGTCGACGGCACGGCGGAGCTGGCCAAGGCCCGCGAGGACGAGCCGGTCAAGGCCCGCGTCACCGAGGACCGCGTGTACCGCTACTGGGACCGCTGGCTGACGGACGGCCAGATCGGCCACATCTGCGTGCTGGACATCGAGACGCGCGCGCTGGTGGACCTGATGCCGGATTGGCGGCGCTGGCTGGGGCTGTGGGAGCCGGGCGGGAGCTGGTGCATCGCGCCGGATGGCCGCGAGATCGCGTTCAGCGGCTGCCGCGCGGAGCCGCCGTACGACCCGCTGCTGTTCGGGATCTACACGGTGGCGGTGCCGGACGGCGCGGCGCCGGGCGGCGCGGCGCCGCCGCCGACGCTGCTGACGGGCCATCTCGACGGGCCGACGACGCGACCGGTCTACGCGCCGGACGGCCGGTGGCTGGTGTACGGCATCCAGCGGGAGATCGACTTTTACGCGGACCCGGTGCGGCTGGTGGCCTACGACCGGCGGGCCGGGACGCACACCGTCGTCACGGACGTCGACACGTGGGACCGGTCGGCGAGCGGCTGGACGTTCAGCCGGGACGGCGCGACGGTGCTGCTGACGGCGGAGGTCGAGGCGCGCAACGCCCTCTTCGCGCTGGACCTGGCGGCGGCGGTGGCCGACCGAGCGGCGCACCCGCCGCGCGAGGTCCTGCGCGACGGCTGGCTGGGCGAGCCGCGGGTCGGCGGCGGGCGGGTGTTCTTCACCCGCGAGTCGCTCACGCAGCCGCCGGAGGCGGTGTGCTGCGATCTCGACGGCGGCGACGTCCGGCCGCTGACGGACGCGACGGCCGCGGGGCTGGCGGAGGTGGCGTTCGGGCGGGTCGACGAGGTGGTGTTCACGGGCGCGGAGGGGCACCCCGTGCAGATGTTCGTGGTGCACCCGCCGGCGGCGGAGGGCGGCGGCCCGGCTGGCCCCGCGGGCCCGCGGCCGCTGGTGCACATGATCCACGGCGGCCCTCACGGGGCGTTCGGGGACCAGTGGCACTGGCGCTGGAACAGCCACGCGTTCGCGGCGCCGGGCTACGTGGCGGCGCTGGTCAACTTCCACGGCTCGACGGGCTGGGGGGACGCGTTCTGCCGCTCGATCCTGGGGCGCTGGGGGGATCAGCCGTACCTGGACATCATGGCGGCCACGGATGTGCTGGTCGAGCGTGGGCTGGCGGACCCGGCGCGGATGGCGGTGACGGGCGGCTCGTACGGGGGCTACCTGGTGAGCTGGATCTGCGGCCGGACGAACCGGTTCACCTGCGCGGTCAACCACGCGGGGGTGTGCGACTTCCAGACGCAGTTCGCGTCGGACATCACGCAGGGCCGCCGCCGGTCGATGGGCGGCGAGCTGTGGGACGACATCGCGGGCCTGGACCGCTACAACCCGGTGCGGCAGGCGGCGGCGTTCGAGACGCCGATGCTGGTGATCCACGGGGTGCTGGACTACCGGGTGCCGTACAACCAGGGGCTCACGATCTACAACGTCTACAAGGCGCTGAAGCGGCCGGCACGGCTGGTGGTGTACCCGGACGAGAACCACTGGATCCTCAAGCCGCGCAACAGCCGGCACTGGTACGGCGAGGTGTTGGGCTGGCTGGGGCGGTGGCTGGGATGATGGGGATGGTGAACGTAGCGAAGCCGGCGGGAGAGCACTCGCCCGGAATTGCCGCTACGCGGCACCAGTGATCAGTGCCTCCCAGAGATGGGGGCCGAAGACGCCAGCCGCACCCCGAGCGCGTCGTCCCGGCCGTCGGGAATGAGCCCGTAGCGGCACGCGGCGCGAGCGAGGAACGATGGGGAGCTCCACGACCCGCCCCGCACCACCCGGCGGACATTCGGAGCGGTACCCGGTTCCTCGCGCCCGTCGGCAGCATCGTAGGGGTACTTCCAGTCCGGTGCTTCCGCGCCCTCACCCCACAGACTTGACGTCCACACCGTGACATTACCCGCCAAGTCGCTGATGCCGTCAGGTGTGTCGCCCAGGGCGAAGATCCCGACCGGGGTCGACCGTCTGATGTGCGTCTCCAGCATGTTGCCCCGCTCCG
Source organism: uncultured Anaerolineales bacterium (assembly GCA_964415605.1). Taxonomy (GTDB): domain Bacteria; phylum Chloroflexota; class Anaerolineae; order Epilineales; family Epilineaceae; genus UCB3. The sequence goes on from CAYQBA010000018.1 coordinate 3,339, forward strand.
CATCGAACGCGTCGCCGTATGCAAAGCACCGCGCCTCTGTGCCACGCGCCGCCGCTTCCCACTCCGCTTCCGTCGGCAGCCGAAACGCCTGCCCCGCCTGTGCGGTCAGCCACGCCGCAAATGCCCGCGCCTCGTACCACGAGATCCCCACTACCGGTTGCCCGGGATTGTTGTAGCGCTGGTCCTGCCAGTAGAGCGGCTCGGTCTCGCGGCCGCCTGGATACAGCTCTGCCAGATGCGCCTCGAACTGGTCTGGGGTCATCGCCATCCGCCGCAGCCAGCGCTCGTACACGTCGTCGTCGATCGATCCACTATCGTGCCAGTCCTCGAGAAAGCGCGGGTTGGCCTTCGTGGCCCGCAAGTTGTCACGCACGCCCTGCTTGCGCCCTTCGGCGGTGCTCTCGCCGCGTCGCCACGCCTGTCCCGCCTCGGTGTCCCACCACCGCTCGTCGTCGTAGCCGCCGGCCGCCATGAAGCAAGCGTACTCCGCGTTCGTCACGGGGAACTGCCCGATCGCAAAGCCGGCAATCGCCACCGTGTGGCGCGGCATGTGAGCGCGATCGTCCTCGCCAGTAACCGGATCAAAGATCGGCTCATCCTCCCCGATCGGATACACCCCACCCGGAATCTCCACCATCGGCGGCGCCAGATACGCCCCGTACGGCCCCACCCGCCGCTCGAACCGCGGATCGCCCAGCCGTCCCAGCGCCAGCCCGGCGTCCATCCGCGCCCGCAGGTCCGCACTGGCGTCGCGGCTCCGCGCCACCAGCGCCCAGCGCAGCCCGTCGACGAGCTCCGCCGGCAGTCGTGCCGCCACCATCGGCTGTGCTGCGCAGCGCCCCGCCAGCGCCAGGTTCGTCGCCATCACGCCCCGCACGAACCCCGCCGGGTCCGCCGTCATCGCCGCCGCCAGCACCGTCGTCTCCTCCCACCCCGTCGTCGGGAGCGCCGGCAGCGTCTCGGACGGCGGCGGCGTCTCGAGCAGCTCGCGCACGCCCGGCCGGAAGAACGTAACGGGATCCCGGGCGCCGGCGCCGTCTCCCCCTCCGCGCAGCCCCGAGATCGCCACGTCCAACTCCAGATGCCTTAGCAGCGTGCTCTTCCCGCTCCCGGGCGGTCCCAGGACCACCACGGCCGGCTCGGGCACCGCCGTGATGAGCCGCCCCAGATCGTCGTACCGCTCTTGCCTGGCCGCCCAACGCCCGCTCGCGGCCTCCTCGCCCTGGTCGACCAGGAGCGTCAGCGCCACGAACCGCCCGTCCAGCCGGTACCGCGGCTGGCTCCACTCCGCCACGCGCCCCAGCCGGTACTCCGCGATGTCCGCCGACCGGTGCGCGGCCGCCTGGCGGACCTGATCGGTCGTCAGCGTCACCGTCGGGGCATCCCGCATGATCACCTGCCGCAGCGCGGCCAGCGTCTCCCCGACCGTCCGCGTCACCACCGTCGGCTCGTCGCCGCCCTCCCGATCCGCCGCCGTCGGGTCCAGCACGACGATGCGATCCCGCGCCCCGAGCTCGCCGGCGGTCGTCAGCGGCCGGGTCACGTCCGGCAGCCCCTCCGCCACCACCTGCCAGATCCGCTCCGCGTGCCGCAGGTCCTTCAACCGGTGCTCGCCCAGGTCGCGCAGCGTCAGGCCCGCCGACAGCACGGACCCGAGCGTCTGTTGCAGCCCCTGCGACAGGAGCAGCTGGCCCCCGTGCCCGGCCGCCGTCAGCCGCGCGGTGCGGTTCAGCGCCGGACCGAAGAAGTCCCCGCCGCGCGCCTCTGCGTGCCCGGCGTGAAGGCCCATTCGGATGCGCAGATCCGCGAAGTCCGCGCCGAACGCCTGCCAGTCCTCGCCATCGACCGCGCGCCACGCATCCAGGGCGGCCGAGAGCGCCGCCCCGGCGTCGGCAAAACGCGGCGTAGAACGCGTCGCCGACCGTCTTGAACACGTGGCCGCCGCGCCCCTCGATGGCCGCTCGCAAGAGGTCGTCGTGGCGCATCACCGCGGCCGCCATCGCGTCGCGGTGATGCTCCCAGCGCTCCGTCGAGCCCTCGATGTCGGTGAACAGGAACGTCACCGTGCCGGTGGGGAGGGGCGAGGAGTGAGCCGAGAGATGTGAGGCGTGAGTGGGGCGCGGCTGGTTGCCAGCCTCCGATCCCAGCTCGGTGCCTTTCACTCTCTTCTCACGCCTCTCCACTCGCTCCTCCTGTTCCTACCCCCGCACCACCGTCACCGTGCGCCCCCCAGGCGTCACCGCCTCCGCGGCCGAGGTCCGCTCCTCGATCGGCGGCTGCCCGTCGCGTCGGTCGAAGATCACAAGCCAGCCGGTGTCCAGGCCAAGCCCCGCGAGGTAGCCGTCGATCTGTTCGAGCCCTTCGGCCAGCGGATCGGGCCGCCCGTGGCGCCACACCTTGAGCTCGAAGGCGAACGTGTCCGGACCGTAGCGCAGGAGCAGATCCATCCGCCCGCTGCCCACGGCGTACTCGCGCTCCAGCATCCCCCCCGCGTTCCGAACCCGGTCGAGGAACGCCATGAGCACGAGGTGCGGCGCGACTTCGGCGTACGGCACGCCGCGCATCAGCGGTTCGCCGTGCTGGCGCCAGAACTTGACGAACGCTTCGAGTAACCGCGCCGCGTCGAGCCGGCCGTCCGGCCTTAGCCAGATCGGGTCGAGGCGCGGCAGGTACGCGCGGGCGGTGACGGCCAGCACGCGAGGGATGATCTCGCCGTAAATGGGGTTGGCGATCTGCAGGCCGCCGTTCCAGCGCACCAGCCCGAGGTCGACGGCGTAGCGGATGTCGTCCTCGGGCAGGTCGTGCGCCGCCGCGCCGCCGGCCAGGATGGGTTCGATGACCGCTCGGACGCGCGGCTCGCGAAGGCGCTCAGCCAAGCTGTCGAGGTGCGTGTCTTGGCGGGCGATCAAGATCTCCTTGGCTTCGTCGAACACCTGTGGCGTGATGGGGGTGGATCGGTCTGGTGCGGTCACCTCGACAGCCTGCCGCGCCAGCGCATTCACCAGCCACGGCTGACCTTGGGTCAGCGCGAACGCCCGCGCGACCGCGGCTTCGGTGAACACCTGTCCGGTCTCGTCGGTGTGCTGGCGGTACAGCGCGGCGACCTCCTCCAGGTTGAAGTCGCGCAGCGTGATGCTCTCGACCTTGATGTTGAACGGGCTGGCGGTGCCGAGCCGCCCTCCCACGCCCTCACGCAGCTTGTAGTCGCGCACGTCCCGCAGCCCGATCAGGGCCAGCGACCACGGGAAGTGGTCCGGCCGGTTGCGGTAGCCGTCGCGGAGCTGGCGGAGCACCGAGATCAGCGTGTCGTCGGCCAGGGCGTCGATCTCGTCGAGGAAGACGACCAGCGGGCGTGGGGCCGCTTCGGCCCAGGCGCGCAGCGCAGCTCCGATCCGCCGACCCGGTTGGTCCGTAGGCCACGGGGGAGGTTGGAGATCGTCGGGAAGCTGTGCCGCGGCCGCATCGCGCCAACTGCTCAGGATCGCGCCCTCCGCCATGCCCGGATTATCCCCAAAGGGCGAGCCGACCTCCATCGACACCAGCGCCGACACGTAGCGGCCGCTGGCCGTCAGCTCCTCCGCGAGCGCGAGGAGCGCGGTTGTCTTGCCGGTCTGGCGCGCGGCGTGCAGGACGAAGTACTTCTTGGCGTCGATCAGCGGCATGACCTGTGGCAGCCGTGCCGTCGGTGGCAGCATGTAATCGTCTTCCGCCCGGCACGGGCCGGCGGTGTTGAACGAGCGGGTCATGGCGCGGCTCCTTGGCGGGGTCCAAGTATACCGCACCCACGGATGGGTCGCTGCCGCGTTCGCCGCCTCCGTGACTGGCGGCGATGTGCAGACGGCGCCGCTACGGCAACGCCTCCCCCACTCCCGGCTCGCTTCGCTCACCACCCCCGCCCTTGAACCCCGAAAGGGGCAGGGAACGAACGGCGCCCGGATCGAAACGACGATGAGAGCGCTGGACGCCTCGCGTCACGAACCGCCCGCCCCCGCCCGGCCGCGCGTCGCCCCGCCGCTCTCCCCCACATCCCCGCCCCCGACCACCCGAGGCAGGTAGACCCTACCCCCCGGTGCCGGCGTCGCCGTCGCCGTCGGCGCCCCCGTCGGCGTCGCCTCGCCCGTGGCTGTCGGCAGGCGCGCCGGCACCCGCGCGAAGAACACCTGCTGCCGCCGATTCGGGTTGTCGCCGAAGTCCGCCGTCGCGTTCCAGAATGCCAGGTCCGCGTCGTCCGTCGACGCCAGGCCCTGGTAGTCGCCGATGAACCCCGTGGTCGCGTTGACCATCGGCAAGCTGACCGACCAGTCCCACGACTGCGCGCTGACCCGCACGTTCGACGTCCACGACGCCCCCCCGTCGTACGACCGCGCCACGTACGTGTCGATGCAGAAGTTCTCACGACCGACGTTCTCGCGCGGGATCCACGGCAAATCCGGGCACGGCAGCCGCCGGTCGAACCACAGCGCCGCGATACGGCCGTCCGGCGCCGCCGCCAGCTGCGGCTGGAACTGGTCGATGCCGTTCGAGAGCCCGTCGTCGTTAAGCCGGCGCGGCGCGCTCCACGTCGCGCCGCCGTCCGTCGAGCGCGCCGCCAGGATGTCCGCGTCGCCGTTCCGATAGTCCGCCCACGCCACGTGCACGTCGCCCGTCGTCGGGCTGACCGCCAGCGCCGGCAGGCTGGCCGGCGTCCGGAACACCGCGTTCGGCAGCTGGAACGGCACCGCCCGCAGCGTGGCGGCCACCGCCGGCGCCGTGAACGTCCGACCGCCGTCCGTCGACCTCACCCACTCGATGGCGCCCTCGCCGTCGCCCGTCGCGAAGATCTCGCGCCCGAACACCACGAACACCGTCCCGTCGGGACCGACCGCCGGGACCGAGCCCTGCAGCGACCCCGTCGCGAGCGCCACGGGCGGCGACCACGTCGCGCCCGCGTCCGTCGACCGCGCGAACACGATCCGCGCCGGGTCGCCGACATCCGTCCAGCTCATGTAGACGTTGCCCGCGTACGGGCTCGCCCCGCGCCGGTCGTGGTCGGCCGCGATCCACTGCTTGTCGGCCGCCGTGGCGCGGTCCGCCGCCACCGGCGCGCCCCAGTCGCCGCCCGGCGGCTTCTTGAACACGTCCAGCCCCGTCGGGCCGCGCGTCAAGACCGAGAAGTAGCCGTTCCCGAGCCCGTCGAACGTCGCCACCGGGTCCGACGTCAGCGTGTACGCCTCGATCCCCTCCGGCTGACGCTGCGACCACGTCAGCCCGCCGTCGAACGACTCGAACACCCCGCTGTGGAAGCGATAGCTCGCCGGCGCGTAGAAGAACTTCGCGCCGCCCAGCAGGTGGTCCGGATCGCTCGGGTCGACCGCCAGCATCACCTCGCTGAAGTCCGTCACCGGCCGCGACGCGCCGGCGACCGCGCCGTCGCGGCTGACCTGGACGTTCGGGATGCCGCCGGGCGGCTCCTGATCGATCCGCGCCGGCCCATCCGCCGGCCGGGCTAGGGCGGTCCCGACCGCCATCAGGCACGCCAACCCCGGCACCATCGCATGCGGGCGCATCTTCGGCATCGCGAACCCTCCTCGAGACGGTGGCATCCACTGGCGGCGGCCGTTCCGTGCGCCGGGGCATCGGCGCGCGCCCCGTCGCGCGGAGCGGCCGCCTCGCGCTGTGCTAACATTGCCGCAAGATCCCCAATCCGTCGAGGATGCACCCCCACGTCATGCCGATCTACGAGTACCTCTGCCCGACGTGCCACCGCGTGTTCAGCTTCATGACGCACACCGTGCACGAGACGCGCGTGCCGGCCTGCCCCAAGTGCGGCGCCGCCGACATGCGCAAGCAGGTGTCGCGCTTCGCGTTCGTGCGTGGCGGGGCAACGGCCCGGGGCGGGCCGGGCGCTCCCGAAGGCGGGGCCGAAGGCCCCGACCCGCTCGACGACCCGCGCGTCGAGCACGAGATGATGCGGCTGATGAGCCAGGCCGAGCACATGGACGAGAACGATCCCCGCCAGCTCGGCCACCTCATGCGCCGTATGAGCGAGATCACCGGCGAGCCGCTCGACGGCGAGATGGAGGAAGCCGTCCGGCGCCTCGAAGCCGGCGAAGACCCCGAAAAGGTCGAGGCCGACCTCGGCGACGTGTTCGGCGAAGGCGGGCCCGACGGCGACGGCTTCGGCGGGCCGCCGAGCTACGACGACGGCCTCTACACGTTCTGATCGCCATGGCATCCCACGGCCCACGGCAACGCGCACGTCGGCGGTGGATGCCGTCGCTGTGGGCCAGCTGGAAGCCGTTCGGCATCGGCGAGCAGCGCCCCAACAACTTCGGCGAGATCGCCCGGGCCGCCTGGGAGAACCGCGACCAAGCCCGCTACGCCTGGCGCATCCTGCGCCACGGCGTGTGCGACGGGTGCGCCCTCGGCACCGCCGGCCTGCGCGATTGGACCATGGCCGACGTCCACCTGTGCAACATCCGCCTCCGCCTCCTGCGCCTCAACACGATGCCCGCGTTCGACCCCGCCGTCGCCGCCGACGTCGCCTCGCTCGCCCACCGCTCCGGCGCCGAGCTGCGCCGGCTCGGCCGCCTCGCGTGGCCCATGGTCCGCGCGCGCGGCGAGGCCGGCTTCCGGCGCGTCAGCTGGGGCGCGGCCCTCGACCTCGTCGCCGCCCGCATCCGCGCCAGCCGGCCCGAGCGGCTGGGCTTCTACCTGACGAGCCGCGGGCTGCCCAACGAGGTGTACTACGCCGCCCAGAAGGCCGTGCGCGCCCTCGGGACCAACAGCATCGACAACGCCGCGCGCGTGTGCCACTCGCCGAGCACCGTCGCCCTCAAGCGCGCCCTCGGCGTGGCGGCCACCACGTGCTCGTACGCCGACTGGATCGGCAGCGACGTCGTCGTCTTCATCGGCAGCAACCCGGCCAACAACCAGCCGGTGTCCGCCAAGTACCTCTACTACGCCAAGAAGGCCGGGACCCGCGTGGTGATGATCAACGCCTACCGCGAGCCCGGCATGGAACGCTACTGGATCCCGAGCAACCCCGAGAGCGCGCTGTTCGGCACGCGCCTGGCCGACGCGACGTACCTCGTCAACATTGGCGGCGACGCCGCGTTCCTGAACGGCACCCTCAAGCACATGCTCGCGCACGACTGGCTGGCGCACGACTTCATCGCCGCGCACACCACCGGCTGGGAGGACCTCCGGGCGGCCATCGAGGCGCAGCCCTGGGAGGATCTCGAGGCGGCCGCCGGCGCCACGCGCGAGACGATGCTGGACTTCGCCCGCACGATCGGCCAGGCCCGCACCGGCGTGCTGGTCTGGAGCATGGGCGTGACGCAGCACGTCTGCGGCGAGGACAACGTCGCCGCCATCGTCAACCTCGCGCTCGCCAAGGGGTTCCTCGGCCGGCCCGGGTGCGGCCTCATGCCGATCCGGGGCCACTCCGGCGTGCAGGGCGGCGCGGAGATGGGCGCCTACGCCACCGCCTTGCCCGGCGGTGTCGAGATCACCGCCGAGACGGCCGGCCGCCTCGGCGCGCGCTGGGGGTTCGAAGTCCCGACGGCGCCCGGCCTGAGCGCGCCGGAGATGATCGACGCCGCGGCGCGCGGCGAGCTCGACGTCCTTTACGCTTCCGGAGGCAATTTCCTCGACGTCATGCCCGACCCGGCCTACGTGGCCGACGCGCTCGGCCGCGTCCCCTTGCGGGTGCACCAGGACATCGTGCTGACCAGCCAGATGCTGCTCGACCCCGCCGACACCGTCGTGCTGCTGCCGGCCGCCACGCGCTACGAGGTCCCGGGCGGCGTGACCGAGACCTCGACCGAGCGGCGCATCATCTTCAGCCCGGAGATCCCGGGCCCCCGACCCGGCGAGGCGCGGCCGGAGTGGGAGATCTTCATGGACCTGGCGCGGCGCGCCCGCCCCGAGCTGGCCGACCGCCTGCGCTTCGCCGGAACGGCCGCCATCCGCGCCGAGATCGCGGACGTGGTGCCGCTGTACGACGGCATCCAGCACCTCGCGGCCGAGGGCGATCAGCTCCAGTACGGCGGCCCGCACCTGTGCCCGGACGGCGCATGCCCCACGCCCGACGGCCGGGCGCGGTTCACGCCGGTGGCCCCGGCCGCCGCGGACCTGCCCGACGGCATGTTCCGCGTCGGAACGCGGCGCGGCAAGCAGTTCAACAGCATGGTGCACGAAGCCACCGACCCGCTCACCGGCGCCGGGCGCACGGACGTGCTGATGCCCGCCGCCGACGCGGCGGCCCTCGGCCTGGCCGAAGGCGACGCCGTGGTGCTCCACAACGACGTCGGCACCCTGGTCGGCCGCGTCAGGCTTGCCCCGCTGCAGCCCCGAAACCTCCTCGTCGCCTGGCCCGAGGGCAACGTGCTCATCGACCACCGGCGCCGGTCGCCCGCGGCCCACATCCCGGATTACAACGCCCTGGTGCACGTCGCGCGAGCCGCCGACTTCGGGGCCGTCGATCCCCTCCCGGCCGGCGCCGAGGGCATCCCCTGACCCATGCGGCGCTCCTCCGGCGTCACCCGCACGCCCATCCGGGTCGTCGAGGCCGGCACGGCCCGGCGGCGCACCGTGGGCGTCGCCACCGAGGAGCCGCTCGAGATCCGCGTACGCCGGGGCGATCGCGCCACCTCCTTGGCGGTGACGATGCGCACACCCGGGGCCGATCACGAGCTGGCCGTCGGCTTCCTCCTGGCCGAAGGCGTCGTGTCCGGCACGGGCGACGTCGTGGCGGTCGGCCACTGCGCCGACACGGGCATCGCGGCATCGGACCGCCACAACATCGTCACCGTCGAGCTCGCCGCCGGCACGACGGTCGATCTGCGACCGCTGGCGCGCCGGTTCGGGGTGTCGAGCGCCTGCGGGGTGTGCGGCAAGGCCAGCCTCGATCAGCTCGAGATCCGCGGGACCCGGCCGGTTCCGCCCGGCCCGGCCATCGCCGCGGAAACCCTGTACGCGCTGCCGGACCGGCTTCGGGCCGAGCAGCGGCTGTTCGACGCCACCGGCGGGCTGCACGCCGCGGGCCTGTTCGACGCGGCCGGCGCGCTCTTGGTCGCCCGCGAGGATGTCGGCCGGCACAACGCCGTCGACAAGGTGCTGGGCTGGGCCCTGTTGAACGGGCGCCTGCCCCTGCACGATCACATCGTGGCCGTCAGCGGGCGCAGCGGCTTCGAGATCGTCCAGAAGTGCCTGGTCGCCGGCGTGCCCATCGTGTGCTCGGTGTCGGCCCCGAGCAGCCTCGCCGTCGACACCGCGCGGCGGTTCGGGATGACGCTCGTCGGCTTCCTGCGCGGGCGGACGCTGAACGTGTACGCCGGCGCCGAACGCGTGCGGCCGGGGTCGGGCTGAGCCGCGGCGGGTATAATTCCGGGCATGTCGATCCTGCGGGCCGCCCAGCTCAGCCGTTCGTTCGGCGACTTCGACCTCTTCGGCGGCATCACGTGCAGCATCCCGGGCGACGGCCGCATCGGGCTGGTGGGCCCCAACGGCGTGGGCAAGACGACGCTGCTGACCATCCTGGCCGGCCTGGCGTCGCCGACGACGGGGACCGTACACCGCGCACGCGGCGCCCGCGTGGGCTACTTGCCGCAAGAGGCGGCGGACGCGTTCGCGGACCACGCGGGCACGGTGTACGGTGAGATGCTCCAGGTCTTCGAAGACCTGCGCGTCGACGAGGCGCGATTGCGCGACATGGAGGAGGCGATCAGCGCCGGCGAGGCCGACGACGAGCTCCTCGAACGCTACGGCAGCCTCCAGTCGCGCTTCGAGCACGCCGGCGGCTACGACTATCCCCTGCGCATCCGGCAGGTTCTGACCGGCCTGGGGTTCGGCTCGGGCGGCTGGGACATGCCGGTGGCGCACCTCAGCGGCGGGCAGAAGACGCGCGCGCTCCTGGCCCGGCTGCTCCTCGAGCAGCCCGACCTGCTGATCCTCGACGAGCCCACCAACCATCTCGACGTCGAGGCCGTCGAGTGGCTCGAGGGCACGCTGGCCGCGTGGCCGGGGGCCATCCTGGTGGTGAGCCACGACCGCTACTTCCTGGACCGCGTGGCGAACACCATCTGGGAGATGCGCGCCTCCGGCCTTGAGACGTACCGCGGCAACTACAGCGCCTACGTCCAGCAGCGCAGCGAGCGCTGGGCCCGGCGCCAGGCCGAGCACGACGCGATGATGGCGCGGTTCGCCAAGGAGCTCGACTTCATCCGCCGCAACATCGCCGGGCAGCGCGTCCAGATGGCCAAGGGGCGGCTCAGCCGGCTCAGCCGCGAGGTCGAGGCCGTCCACGCCGGCGGGCTGGAGGCGCTCGGCGCCATCCAGAGTCAAGGCTGGCTGCAAGCCACCGACGCGCTGGACATGGAACGGGCGTCGATGAACGTCTCGGAGGTCGGCCGGCGCATCGGCGAGCTGCGGCCTCCGGTCCCGGAGATCCCGGAGATCCGCCTGCGGCTCCGATCCGACGTGCGCGGCGGCGACCTCGTGCTGCGCACGCGAGGGGCGGTCATCGGACATCCCGGCCAGCCCCTCTTCAGCGCGGACGACATCACGCTCGAGCGGCGCGCACGCGCCGCCCTGATCGGCGGCAACGGCACCGGCAAGACCACGTTCCTGCGCACCATCATGGGCCAGCTGCCGCCGCTGGCGGGCGACGTCACGGTCGGCGGCGGGGTCAAGATCGGGTACTTCGCCCAGACCCAGGCGGACCTCGACCCACGAGACACCGTGCTCGGTGCGTTCACGCGACAGGCCGGGATGCTCCCGGCCGAGGCCCGCGGCCCGCTGGCGGCGTTCCTGTTCCGCGGCGACGACGTCGACAAGCCGATCACGGCGCTGAGCGGAGGGGAGCGCGGGCGCCTGGCGCTCGCGATCCTGGCCCACCAGGACGCCAACTTCCTGCTCCTCGACGAGCCGACCAACCACCTCGACATCCCGTCGCAGGAAGTGCTCGAGACCGTGCTCAAGACCTACCCGGGCACGGTGCTCCTCGTCAGCCACGATCGCTACCTGGTCGACCGCCTGGCCACCCAGGTGTGGGAGCTGCGCGCGGGACGGCTGGCCGTCTTCCCGGGCCCTTACGCGGCGATGCTGGAAGCCCGGCGCGCGGAGGGAGCGGTCGGGGTGCGCCGAGGCCCCGACAAGGAGGATGCGGCCCGCGGGCGCGGCCAGGGCACGCCGGCGTCCGACAACGGGCACGCCCTCAGCAAGAACGAGCTGAAGCGCCGAGCCGATCGCGCGGCGGCGGTCGAGGGCCGCATCGCCGGGCTCGAGGCCGAGATGTCCGAGCTCGAGGCCGCCCTGCAGCGGGCCGGCGAGGCCGGCAACCACGCGGCGATGCGCGACTTGACCGACGCGCACGCGCGCATCCGCGCGGCGATCGACGCGGCGTATGCCGAGTGGGGCGCGCTGGCGGTGGAGCCAGCATAGCGCAGCCGGCGACGGAGCAGGATCCGCGCACACTGGGGGTGGTGGGCGACCCGGCGATCACTCCGGCTCGACGTACACCGGCTCCTGGCGGATCACCACACCGATCGATCTCCCGACGTGGTGGGTGACGTTCCCCAAGTGATCCGTCACGCGCACCGCCCCGGTCCAACCCGGCAAGACATCGGCGTCGAAGACCATGAAGCGCGCGATCGGCGGTGATCCAATGCGCCCGATACGCTCGCCGTTGTCGGTGAAAGCCACGATGCGGTATCCGAGACCGGGTCGATAGAAGCGATAGGCCTCGATCTGGCCGCTCCCGGTCAGCGCGGGGCCGAGCTCGCCCGCGTAGATCGTGCCCCCCAGCTGGGCATGCGCGACCTGGAAGGCGGTGTACGCCGGCTTGGGCTCGTGGTCTTCGTCCACCCGATACGTCGGGATGGGGTTGCCGTCGCCGCACGCCCGCGCCGCATCGAAGACCGCCATCGACCGCAGCAGGCCCACGGTGATCCAGTCGTACGGGTTGCCGCACGCCCCCATGAACCGGTCTTCCGCGATGAACCACGTCAACGCCGTCACGCGCTCGGCCATGGCGCGCGCCAGAAGCTGGCCGGGATAGGCCGCTTGCAGCGCTTCGCTGCGACCGGTGTAGGCATCGCCCGGCAGGCTGGGGATGCTGGCCTCGGTGATCGCGAGCGTCGCGGCGCGCAGGTCGTACGACCCATCGACCACAAGCTGATTGGCCCGGAACTGCTCGAGCTTGGCGCGCAGCTCCTGGCGATACGGCTGCGCGCCGTCCCAGTTGTTGCGATAATCGTTGTACACGTGCACGCTGAGCCGATCGAAGAACGGCCAGCCGGCGTCGTCGCCATGGTTGGCGTGGAGCCATCCGAGCGCGTTACGGGTGAACGCGTAGTCGAACGGGCCGGCCGGACTGTAGCCGGCCTTGTTGTGGAAGCGCTCGTAGGCGACACCGCCGAAGTAGATGGTGGCGCCCGGGTCGGCCGCCTTCGCGGCCAGATACGCGGTCCGCAGCAAACGACCATAGTCGGCGGCCGCCGCGCCGCCGAAACAACTGCCGTGGTCGGCCGCACCCCCGGCGTGCGCCAGGTCGAAGTCCGGCTCGTTCTCGATCTCCCAGTGGCGAATCGTGGCCGCCGGAGCATCGAGGAAGCCGTCGCCGTCGTAGCGCTCGACGATCGCACCGACGTAGGCCGCATAGCGCGACAACGGCACCTTGTCGACCGGGCCGCAGTCGGTCGTCGCCGCCCACGGCGGGCGCCCGTGGAGGACGGCGATCGGGCTCAGCCCGGCGCCGGTCAGGCGCGCGACGACACCATCGAGGCCGCTCCAGGCATAGGTGGGCGGCGACACGTCCATGGGCTCGATGTACGACCACTGGATCGGCATGCGGACGAGCTTCACCGACGTCGCGGCCACGCGTTCGACGACCGCGGGGTCGAGATCCTCCCCGAACACCTGCACGCCGAGGATGTCGACCGCCGGGCCGGAGGGCGGCGTCGGCGTCGCCGAAGAGGTCCAGGTCGGGGACGCCGTGAAGGTCAGCGTGATCGTCGGGGTCACGCTGGGCGTGGTCGTCGCCGAGGGCGTCGGCGTCGTGCTCGGCGTGCGGGTCGGCGTCGGCGATGGACTTGGCGTCGGGGTCGATGTCGAGCTCGGGGTCCGCGACGGCGTCGGCGATGGGCCTGCCGTCGGGGTCAACGTTGCGCCCGGCGTGCGCGACGGCGTCTGCGATGGGCTTGCCGTCGCGGTCGACGTTGCGCCCGGCGTGCGCGACGGCGTCGGGGTCGACGTCGACGTCGGGTTCGGTGACCGTGTCTCGCTCGGCGAGGCTGGAGGCGTCGGCGTGGCGGTCGGCGTGTGGGTCGGCGTGCGCGTGCCGGTCGACGTCGCCGTTGTCCCGGGCGTCGCGCTCTGCGCGCGGGTCGGCGTCGGCGACGCGATCGTCGAAGTCGGTGTGATCTCACCAACCATCGTCGGCGTCGGCGACGTCGTCGCGCTGGCCGCGCCGGTCGGCGAGGGTGCCGTGGCCGTCGGCGCGCCGGTCGCCGTCGGCTCGCGGGTGGACGTCGTCGATGGCGAGGCGGTCGCCACCGGCCCGACGGCCGCCGTGGCCGTGCTTGAAGCCGTCGCCGTCGCGTCAACCGTCGCGGCCGCCGTGCCGGACGCCGTCGCCGTCGCTTCCACCGTGGCCGTCGATGTGCCCGTTGCCGTCACATCGACCGTCGCGGCAACCGACGCCGTCGGTATGCCCGTCGCCGTCGCGTCGACCGTGGCCGTCGCCGAGGTCGCGGTAACCGACGCCGTCGCACTGACCGTGGCGGTCGCCGTCTCCGTCGCCGTCCCCGACGCCAACGGGGTACCGCCGGAGGTTGGGTCCGGGTCGGGCGTCGAAGGCGTGGCGGACGGGGGCGTGGCCGTCGCGGCCAGGGTCACGGTCATCGGCGGCGTCGGCGACACGGCCGGCGGCGTCCCGCCCGGCGTGGCGGTTGACGGCGGGGGCACTTGCGGCGTCGTGGCCTCGGCCGTCGCCGTGGCCGCCACGAGCGTCGCCGTGATGGTTCCGTTCGGCGTCGGACCGGGAGAGGCCGGTTCGGTGACGGCGGCCGTGGTGGTGGCGGACGGAGTGCCCACCGGCAACGCCGTGGCCGAAGCCGTGCGCGAGGCCGTGCTCGACGGCAGCGATGTCGCCGTCGGCGTCGGGGTCGCCGTGGCCGTTGGCGCGGGTGTCCGAGTCGACGTCGCGCGGCCGGTCGGCGTCGCGGTGGCTCGCGGGGAGGGCGTCACGGCCGCCGCGCCGCATCGCGGCGCCGCCCGCACAGCCTGCAGTCCGGCCGTCGCTTGCGCCCGCGCGCCGCGAGCCACCGGAAGCCGCTGCACCACCCGTGGTAGATACAAGCAGCGCACGGTGGCCGCCGACTGCGCGGCTGCCGGGATCGCGGCCGTTGAATCGATCGCCTCGCCAGCCGCGACGAGCGCCGCAACGCAGCACACGAGGGGCACGACAACACGTCGCCCACGACGCTTGTCAGGCGCGAGCCGCGCGGAATCGATGATGCTCACATGACTAATGACTGAATCGGCGCGCCATCAGTTACGTGCGATGAACAGGCAACACGCGCACCATCGCGTCAATTCGACGGCGATATATGCGGTCTGGATTGGAGAGCGTGCTTGCGGGTCGCAGATCGTGCGGTCATGTTGGTAACGCATGATGTTTGGCGTCATGAGCGCGACGAGCCGGACGAAAGTCACGACGTGGGTACGGCGTCAAATGGCACGTCGACATAGCGCCAACCTTGGGCCGTATCAGACCATCGCCACATCCCCGAGCTCGGGAAACCCTTCCGATGTTCGATCGGGCCGATGCAGCGTTCGATGTCGCGCCGCAGCACGTCCGCCCCTTCGGGTCCGGTGACCGAGACGGCCCGGGCCGCAAAGTCCAGCCCCACCCGATACGGGCCGAGCGTCACGCCGTCCGAGTCGTCGCCCGCCGCCATCGGCGATGCCCCGGCGGCGGCGGATCCGAGCACTTGGGGATCGAACACCATCCGGATGAGCGACGGTGTGACCACGTCCGGGCCGCAGAGGCCATCCGCCTTCCAATCGCCGGTGAACGCCGGGTTGATCGCGAACGACGGCTCGGCCGCCCCCGCGCCGGGATGCGCGTTGGCCGCGGGCGGCTCGGGCAGCGACGCCGCGGCGTGGCCGTCGCCGGCGGCCGGGAGCGCCGGCGCGGCCGGCGAATGCGCGGGCGCCGCCGGCAGAGAAGGGATCGTCATCAGCTGCCGGCCGGCAAAACCAAGGGCCAGGCACACCAGCATCAGACTGAGATTGGACTCACCGAGAGATCGCATGACTTGGGGCTCCTCGTAGGGCAGGCGAAGGTCGCGCGCCTCCCACTCCGGCCGCTGACGGTCGGCGGGGGCGCGCAAGGGTGAAGCAGTATAGAACAGATGTACTACTCCCGCAAGTTCCGGAACGGATGCGCCCGTTCGGGATCCGCGCGGCTCCGCGGGTGTCGGCATGGGGTGTCCGCACGGGAAGAGGAGCCGGAACGCACCGAGGCCCCCGATGCGGCTGCATCGGGGGCCTCGCGGTTCCGTGTCGCGCCGGCGGTCGGGCGCTCAAGCGATCATGGGATGCAGAGCTGCTCGTACGCGCGAATGTAGTTCGGGTCGGTCAAGCCGTTGGCCACGACGAGCGACTGGATGCTGACGCCGTACATGGCCGCGATGCGGTAGAGTATGTCTCCCGGCTGAATGGTGTGATATGCGCGGCACGTCGGCGGAGGCGGCGTCGGCCCTGCCCCATCCTGTCGAGCGCACGTCGGGCCCGGTGGCAGGACACGCGGCGAGCCGGCGGGGATGGTGAGCGACATGCCGGGCACGATATAGTTGGCGTTGTAGTAGAGATTGTTGTGGGCGGCGATGACCCATGGATCCACGCCGTATCCACGCGCGATGCAAAAGATGGTCTCGCCGGGTTGGACGACATGCACCCAAGGCAGGGCCGACGTCGGGCGTTCGATCGGCATGGCATGGGCCGTAGATGGCAGCGACAATCCCGCGGCGACGGCAGCGAAGATCACGGAGGCGGTCACGAACACGCTCTTCACGAGTCACTCCCTGATTGGTGGTTGAATCCGTCGAGCGCTACGCGCGCACGAGTCTAGCAAGTTCAACGCACAATCGCAAGAACGGTCATCGACGAATTGCGCCGGCGACCCGCTGACCGGCAGCCAGGGCACGGGCCACGCCCACTTCGACCTTGAGGCCGCGCACGCGCGCGGCTATACTAGTCAGTTGTGAATCGCATTCGCCTCTACCGCTGCGAGGCCATCGTCCTCAGGCGTCACGACGTCTCGGAAGCCGACCGGATCCTGACCCTCTACACGCCGGATCGGGGCAAGCTCGCCGCGATCGCCAAGGGCGTTCGCCGGATATCCAGCCGCAAGAGCGGGCATGTGGAGCTCTTCACGCATGTCGCCGTCCTGCTGGCGGCCGGTCGGAACCTCGAGGTGCTGACCCAAGCGGAGACGATCGAGCCGTTCCGCGGCATTCGCGAAGACCTGATCCGCACGACCTACGCGTATCACGTCGCGGAGCTGACGGACCGGTTGACGGTCGACGCCAGCCCGCTGCCGGCCGCGTTCTGGCTGCTGCGCGACACGCTCGGCGCCGTGGCCGAGGCCGACGACCCGGCGCTGGCGGCGCGATTCTTCGAGATCCGGCTCCTCGGGCTCCTCGGTTTCCGGCCGCAGCTGTTCAGCTGCGTCGCGTGCGGCCGTGCCGTCGAGCCGGCCGGCAACGCGTTCAGCCCCGACATGGGCGGCGTGCTCTGCCCGGCCTGCGCCGCCGCGCACCCGCAGGCGATCCCGCTCGGCGAGCGCGAGTTCCGGGTCCTGCGCTTCCTCCAGACGCGCGAGTGGCCGATGGCCCGCCAAGTGGTGCTCGAGGCGGCCACGCGCGGCGCGTTGGAGCGCATCATGGAAGCCTACGTGCGCCACATTCTGGAGCGCGACCTGCATAGTGTGACGTTCCTGCGCGGCCTGCGCCGCGTCGCGGGATCCCCGCCCGTACTGACGTCCACACCCCTCAGCGGGGGCGTGGACTGAGACCGCGCCGACGAGCACGCCGGCCATGGCCAGGGCGGCGGCCCGATCCACGCCATGGGCCAACGCCAGCCGCGATTCATCGACCACTCCACCGACTCGCACCGAGGACGCCCTCCCGATGACCGATCTTCGCCTGTCCTTCCAGGATGCCGTGGCGCGCCTCGAGCGCTATTGGGCCAACCAGGGCTGCTTGATCTGGCAGCCGTACAACGTCGAGGTCGGCGCCGGCACCATGAACCCGGCCACGTTCCTGCACGTGCTCGGGCCGGAACCGTGGAACGTGGCCTACGTCGAGCCCAGCGTTCGCCCTGACGACGGGCGCTACGGCGAAAACCCCAACCGAATGGGCCGCCACCACCAGTATCAGGTCATCCTCAAGCCCGATCCCGGCGACCCGCAAGGGCTTTACCTTGCCAGCCTGGCGGCGCTCGGCATCGACCTGGCGCGGCACGACGTCCGCTTCGTCGAGGACAACTGGGAGTCCCCGGCCCTCGGCGCGTGGGGCCTGGGCTGGGAGGTATGGCTCGACGGCCTGGAGATCACGCAGTTCACGTACTTCCAGCAGGCCGGGTCGGTAGACCTCGACCCGCCGTCGATTGAGATCACGTACGGTCTGGACCGCATCCTCATGGCGCTGCAGGACGCCGCGCACTTCAAGGATCTGTGGTGGAACGACAAGGTGCGGTTCGGCGACGTGCTCCTGGCCGGCGAAGTGCAGACCAGCCGCTACTGGTTCGACCTGGCCGACGTGGCGCGCCTCAAGCAGATGTACGACCTCTACGACGCCGAGGCCACGTTGGCCCTCGACCACGGGTTGGTCCGCCCGGCCCACGACTACGTCTTGAAGTGCAGCCACGTGTTCAACATCCTCGACGCGCGCGGGACCGTCGGCGTCACTGAGCGGGCGCGCTTCTTTGCCCGCATGCGCAAGCTCTCGCGGCGCGTGGCGGAGGCGTTCGTCGCCGAGCGCACCGACCTCGCGTTCCCGCTTGGCGACGACCCGGCCGCCCGAAGCTGGGTGGCGGGAGCGGCGGCCGCCGAGACGCCGGCGACGCACCAGGCCGACGCCGGCGCGGGGACCCCGCCGTCCGTCCCGGCCGACTTTGTGCTCGAGGTCGGCGTCGAGGAGTTGCCGGTGGCCGATCTCGACGCGGCGCTGGCCGCCCTGGCGGAACGGGTCCCGGCGCTCCTGGCCGACCTGAGGCTCGATCACGCCGGCGTGACCGTCCTCGGGACGCCGCGCCGCCTTGTCGTCCACGCGGCGATGCTGCATCCGCGCCAACCCGACCTCGCCACCACCGTCGTCGGTCCGCCGGTGCGCGCGGCGTTCGACGCCGACGGCCGCCCTACCAAGGCTGCCGAAGGCTTCGCCCGGAGCGCAGGGGTCACGGTCGGGGATCTGACGACGATCGAGCAGAAGGGCGAAGCGCGCCTGGCGGCGGTGCGGCTCGACGCCGGGCGTGCCGCCGGCGACGTCCTCGCCGACGCCCTGCCCGCCTTGATCGGCGGCCTGCCGTGCGCCCGCGCGATGCGGTGGAACGCGAGCCGGCAAGCGTTTGCCCGCCCCGTTCGCTGGCTCGTGGCCCTGCACGGTCCGGCGGTGGTCCCGGTAGCGTTCGCGGGTTTGGTCGCCGGGCGCACGTCGCGCGGGTTGCGCCCGGAGTCCCGCCTCCTCCCCATCGCGGCCGCCGAGGACCACCGCAAGGTCATGCGCACGCACGGCATCCAGGTGGATCCCGGGGTGCGGAAGGCCGAGATCCGGCGCCAGATCGCGGCCCTCGCCAGCAGCGTCGGCGGGCACGTGCCGGCGGACCCCGGGCTCGAGGACGAGGTCGCCAACCTCGTCGAGGAGCCGTTCGCGCTGCTCGGAGCGTTCGAGCCGCGCTTTCTGGCGCTGCCCGACGCGGTCCTCAAGACGGTGATGAAAAAGCACCAGCGCTATTTCCCGGTCGTCGACGGCGACGGCCGTTTGATGCCGCACTTCGTCGCCGTGGCCAATCGGGCCGGTGTCGACGCCGCCGCCGTCCGGCACGGCAACGAGGCCGTCATCCGGGCGCGCTTCGCCGATGCCGCGTACTTCTGGAAGCAGGACACCCGCCGCCCGCTGGCGGACTTCACCGCGGCGCTCGAGGGCCTGATGTTCCAGGCGGAGCTCGGCTCGATGCGCGACAAGGTGGCGCGCCTGGAACGCCTGACCCCGCTCGTCGGGCGGCGGATCGGGTTGCCGGAGCCCGATCTCGCCCTTGCGGCGCGGGCCGCCGCGCTCGCCAAGAGCGACCTCACGACAGCGATGGTGGTGGACTTCACGTCGCTGCAGGGCGTGATGGGCGCGGCCTACGCGCGGTTGTCGGGCGAGCCCGACGCCGTGGCCATCGCCATCGACGAGCAGTACCGGCCGCGCGGCGCGGGCGACGCGGTCCCCGCCACGGGCCCGGGCACGGCACTGGCGCTGGCCGACCGGTTCGACAGCCTGGTGGGGCTGTTCGCGGCGGGCCTCCGGCCGAAGGGGACCAACGACCCGTACGCCTTGCGACGGGCCGCGCTGGGGATCATCGCCATCCTCGTCGAGCGCGCCTTGCGCCTGGACGTGCGCGTCGCCATCGACGATGCCGCGGCAGGCTTGCCCATCGCCGTGACCGCCGCGGTCAAGGCCGATGTGCTCGACTTCCTGCGGCGGCGGCTGGCGTTCCAGCTCCGCGAGTCCGGCCATGCCGCGGATGCCGTGGCGGCCGTCATCGCCACCCAGGGCCACGATCCCGCCGCGGCCGCGGGCGACGTCCGCGACCTCGAAGCCCACATCGCGCGCCCGGACTGGGGCGCGACGTTGACCGCCTATGCGCGGTGCGCCCGCATCGTCCGCGGACGGGACGACGTCGGCCGCGACGTCGACGCCGCGCGGCTCGAGACCCCAGCCGAACGCGTCTTGTTCGATGCGCTCGCCGCCGCGACCGAGGGCCAGAGCGGCGCCAGCCTCAACGCCGCCCTCAACGCGCTCGCCGCCCTGGCGCCGGCCATCAACGCGTTCTTCGACGCCGTGCTCGTGATGGCCGACGACCCAGCGGTGCGCGCCAACCGCCTGGCCTTGGCCGGCCGCGTTGCGGCCCTGCCGGCCCCGTTCGCCGATCTGAGCCAGATCGAGGGCTTCTGAGACCATGGGAGCGCAGGCGGGCGCACGGTCGTCCGAAGTCCCTTCGGCGCGGGCTCGGCCCCCGACGGCGGACAGCCGTCGGGCCACGGGAGACGCCGTCCGGCCATCGCCATCTGACCCTGGAACACCGAGACCAGACACACACGAGGACACGATCGACATGACCGAGCGCTGGGTGTACGGCTTCGACGACGTCGCGGCGGCCGAGGCCACCGTC
Organism: uncultured Anaerolineales bacterium; assembly: GCA_964415605.1. Classification (GTDB taxonomy): domain Bacteria; phylum Chloroflexota; class Anaerolineae; order Epilineales; family Epilineaceae; genus UCB3. The sequence goes on from CAYQBA010000018.1 coordinate 23,763, forward strand.
GGGGGCGGCTGGGACGACGTCCGGGCATTGCTGGGCGGAAAGGGGGCCGGGCTCGCCGACATGACCCGCGCCGGCGTGCCGGTCCCGCCGGGGTTCACGGTGACCACCACGGCGTGCAACGCGTACCTCGCCGCCGGCGGCACCCTGCCCGCCGGCGCGTGGGACGAGATCCTGGCCGCGCTGGCGCGCGTCGAGGCGGCCACCGGCAAGCGCTTCGGCGACCCCGCCAACCCGCTGCTGGTATCGTGCCGGTCGGGCGCCAAGTTCTCGATGCCCGGGATGATGGACACCGTCTTGAACATCGGGCTCAACGACGACACGGCCGCCGGCATGACCGCGCTGACGGGCGACGCGCGCTTCGTGTTCGACGCTTACCGCCGCCTGGTGCAGATGTTCGGGGCGGTGGTGCTCGGGGCGGCGGACGAGCCGTTCGAGCATGCCATCGAGGCGCGCAAGGCCGCGGCGGGCGTCAAGGACGACGCGGATCTGGCCGCCGCCGATTGGCGCGCCCTCACGGCGGAGTTCAAGGCGATCGTCGCGCGCGAGACCGGCCGGCCGTTCCCCGCCGATCCGTTCGAGCAGCTCCGGCTCGCAACCGAGGCCGTCTTCCGCAGCTGGCACGGCAAGCGCGCGGTCGACTACCGCAACGCCGCCGGCATCCGCCACGATCTGGGCACGGCGGTCAACATCCAGACCATGGTCTTCGGCAACATGGGGGCCGGCAGCGGCACCGGCGTGGCGTTCACCCGCAACCCGGCGGACGGCGCACGCGAGCTGTACGGCGACTACCTGATGAACGCCCAGGGCGAGGATGTGGTGGCGGGCATCCGCAACACCAAGCCCATCGCCGACCTGGCCCGCGAGATGCCCGAGGTCTTCGCGGCATTCCGCGACATCGTCGAGCGCCTGGAGCGGCATTACCGCGACATGCAGGACGTCGAGTTCACCATCGAGCGCGGGCGGCTGTGGATGCTCCAGACGCGCAACGGCAAGCGCACGGCGCGCGCGGCGGTGCGGATCGCGGTCGACATGGTCGGCGAGGGGCTCATCGACCGCGCCGAGGCCGTGCGCCGCGTGACGCCGGAGCACGTCGACTTCTTCCTGCACCCGCAGTTCGTCGAAGCCGCGCGCGCCGCCGCCGTGGCCGGCGGGCGGCGCCTGGCCAGCGGCGTCAACGCGTCGCCGGGCGCGGCCGTCGGCGCGGCGGCGTTCGACGCCGACACGGCGGAGGCATGGGGCAAGGCCGGGCGCGACGTGGTCATGGTCCGCCCCGAGACCAAGCCCGACGACGTGCATGGCATGCTGGCGTCCAAGGCGATCCTGACCAGCCGCGGCGGGGCGACGAGCCATGCGGCGGTGGTGGCGCGCCAGTTCGGCGTGCCGGCGGTGTGCGGGGCGGAGGCCATCGAGATCGACCTCGACGGCCGGCTGCTGCGTGCCGGCGGCACGGTGGTGCGAGAGGGCGACACGCTGTCCGTCGACGGCACGACCGGCGAGGTGTTTGCCGGGGCCATCGACACCGAGGTGCCGGACCTGTCGGACCGCGACCTCGCGACCCTGCTGGGCTGGGCGGACGGCTTCCGGCGTCTCGGCGTGTGGGCCAACGCCGACTATCCCGACGACGCCGAGCGCGCGCGGGCGTTCGGCGCCGAGGGGATCGGGCTGTGCCGTACCGAGCACATGTTCTTCGAGGCCGACCGGCTGCCGATCGTCCGCGAGATGATCCTCGCCGACGACACCGCGGCGCGCGAGGCGGTCCTGGCGCGGCTCCTCCCGATCCAGCGCGGCGATTTCCACGGCGTCCTGGCGGCGATGCGCGGGCTGCCGGTGATCATCCGCCTGATCGATCCCCCGCTCCACGAGTTCCTGCCCGACCACACCGAGCTTGTGGCCGATGTGGCGCGCCTCGAGGCGACCGGCGAGAACCCGGCCGCGCTGGCGGAGCGCCGGCGGCTCCTGGCCGCCGTCGACGGCCTGCGCGAGGCCAACCCGATGCTCGGCCTGCGCGGCGTGCGCCTGGGTGTGCTGTACCCCGAGATCATCCGCATGCAGGTGCGGGCCATCCTGGAGGCGGCCGCCGACCTGGCGGACGCGGGGGTCGACGTCCGGCCCGAGATCATGATCCCGCTGAGCAGCCACGTCAACGAGCTCATGCGGATGCGCGCGCTGGTCGACGAGACGGCCGCGGCGGTGTTCGCCGACCGGGGCGCGGCGGTCGCCTTCAAGTTCGGGACGATGATCGAGATCCCGCGCGCGGCGCTGACGGCCGGGTCGCTGGCCAGCGTGTGCGAGTTCTTCAGCTTCGGGACCAACGACCTCACGCAGACGACGTACGGCATCAGCCGCGACGACGCCGAGGCGCGGTTCCTGCTGTACTACGTCGAGCACGGCGTCCTGCCGGCCAACCCGTTCCAGACCCTCGACACCGACGGCGTGGGGCAATTGATCCGGATGGCGGTCGAGCGCGGCCGGGCGGCCCGGCCCGACCTCGAGGTCGGCATCTGCGGCGAGCATGGCGGCGACCCGGCCTCGATCGCGTTCTGCCACGCGGTCGGGCTCGATTACGTCAGCTGCTCGCCCTTCCGCGTGCCGGTGGCGCGGCTGGCGGCGGCGCACGCCGCGCTGGCGCAAGGCGTGCCAGTCACGGCGTAGGGCTGGCTGCGTCGCGGCGATCGAGATTCGCTCCGCGACGGGCCAAAGCGGCTCCCGCCACGACGAGCGCCGTCGCCGTCGAGATCGCGATCCCCGCCGTCACCCACGGCGCCGTGAACCACAGCCGCACCTCGTGCTCGCCGGCGGGCACCGGCACGGCGATGAGCGCGACGTCGGCGCGCAGCACGGGCGCCGGCCGCCCGTCCACGGCCGCCCGCCAGCCAGGGTAGTGCATCTCGGAGAACACGAGCCAGCCGGGCCCATCCCCGTAGGTCTGCGCCTCGACCTCGCCGGTGCGCCGGACGACGTTGCCGACCCCGCTCTGCTGGCCGACCGGGCCACCCGGCTCGCCGTCGTGCAGCAGCACGGCCGCCAACGGGTCGAAGTCCGCGGCCGCCAGGCGGTCGAGCGCCGCGGCGTCGCTGGCGGCGACCTCCGCGGTCGCCGCGCGCCACACGAAGGGCGTGGCCGCCTCCAGCCGGAACAGGTAGGTCGCGGCCTCGCCCTCGCCCTGCATCAGCACGCCCTCGGCCGGCGCGTCGATCGCCGCACGCCACGTCAGGAGATCGCTGACGGCCAGGAGATCCCACAGCCGGCGCTCGTTCTCCCCCAACAGGCGCCCGCGCAGCGCGTCGAACGTGCGCAGCCGGAGCGGGCTTGCGCCGCTGGTCGCTTCAACGCCGTGCAGCACGCCGAAGTTGCGCGGCAGCCGGTCCTCGTTGTGCACGCGGCCCGTCGCACCCTGGCGCACGGCTGCCACGAACGGATCGACCGCGAGCTCGGCGGGCGGGGTGGGAACGAGGTTGACGCCGGCGTTGGCGGCGTACAGGTCGACGGCCATGCACGCCAGCGTCGCCACGGCGAGGGGGCGTGCGCGAAGCCGCCGGTGCGCCCGCGCCAGGGTCAGAGCGGACGCCGCGCCCGCCAGGAGCGCGCCGCGCACGGCGGCCACGCGCACGGCAGGCGGCGCCACGATGGCGACCGCGATGCACAGCACGGCGACCCCCGTCGCCCCCAACGTGACCGCCCGCGCCGCCGCCGGCCGCCGCCCGCGCCACAGGCGGTACCCGTCCCCGGCCAGCATCGCCAGGCCGAAGCTCACCAGGACCGCCGCGCGTTCCTGGCCGCGGAAGAGGTCGAACCCCGGGGCGACGCCGTAGAAGACGTCGAAGACAAACGCGTGCCGGCCGAGCGCCAGCAGCAGCGCCGCGCCGGTCAGCCCGACCCAAAACCGGCTCAGGCGCGCCCGCTCGGCGTCGGGGCCCGGCGCGGCACCCTCGCGCCCCAGCGCCAGCCGTGCCGCGGCCGCGGCCAGCAGCAACGGGACGATGCCGACGTAGAGCGGCGACCACTGTGTCAGCCCCGGCACCACCAGCCCCACGAGCTCGCGCGGAGGGAAGCCGTTGGCCAGCATCTCCCGGCTGGCTTCGGCGCGGTTGGAGAGCGCGAGCAGCTGCAGCGCCGGCAGCCAGCCGGCCGCCGACAGCCCGAGCGCGACGGCCAGGGCCGCGCCGGCGGCCACCCACGGCCGGCGACCGGGCCCGCCGCGGGCGATCGTCCACGGCCACGTGCGCCAGCCGAGGTAAGCGGCGACGGCATAGAGCGTGTAGTTGGCCGACTGCGGGTGACCCGCGAGGATGGCCAGGGCCAGGGCCACGGGCAGGACGGCGTCGAACCGTCGCCCGGGCGATGCGCCCGCCGCGGTCCCGTCGCGCATCCGCTCGACGCCGAGCAGGGCCCACGGGAGCCACGCGTTGGACTCGAGCACCGCGAGCTGGAGCGGCGGGTAGCCGGTGAGGTACCCGCCGAAGCCAAACGTGACGGCGCTGACGACGGCGCCCACGCGGTGGCGCAAGACGCGGCGCGCAAACAGGTACGTCCCGGCCGCCGCCAGCGCGATGTGCGCGACCGCCTCGACCTCGAGCGCCGCGAATGGCAGGCGCCCGAAGGCCGCCAGGCTGCCCAGGACGACCGCCAGGCTGGGGGGGTACGCAACCGCGGCCTGAACGTCCGCCCAGAACGGCGCGCCCGCGTACGCGAACGGGTTCCACAGCGGCAGCCGGCCATGCGCCAGCGCCGTCGCCTCGAACGTGGCGAAGGCATAGAACTGGTCCACGAAGTCGCCGCCCGCGAAGAACCAGCGCCGATCGCCCGGCAGCCACAGGCGCCAGTAGAAGGCCAGCGCCGCCGCCGCCAGCCCCGCCAGGACCGCGGCGTCGCGCCGGCGGTCGGACGACCGGATCATGGGGCCACGGCGCGGACCCGCACGGCGCCTCGCCCGCCCCTGCCGGTCCCCAATGGCCGGGTGGTTCGCGAAGGTGGGCCGTCGCCGGCACGGATGGCGTTCGCCGGCGACATCGCCGCGGCAGGGCCGGACGGCGCCCGGCAGGCGCGACCCTCCGCCACCTAGTGGAACACCGCCCGCATCGGGGCCTCCCACGCCGCCCGCAGGTCGGCCAGCGCGGCCGAAAAGAGCGGCCGGCCGGCATCGAGGACCCGCAGCTCCGGCGCCGCGAGCGTGCGCCCGACGACCGCATGCGGCACGCCGCCGAACAGCTCGGCGGCCGTGGCGGCGTCCGCCACCTCGGCGACGAACACGCCTGCCGTCTCGTTGAAGAGCGCGACGTCCGGGCGCTCGGCCAGCCCCGCGACGTCGATCTCGGCCCCGACCTCGCTCCCGAAGCCCATCTCGGCCACGGCCACCGCCAGGCCGCCCTCGCTGACGTCGTGGCAGGCCGCGACCCGGCCAGACCGGATGGCGGCGTAAACGGCGTCGAGGGTGCGCGGCAGCACGCCGAGGTCGACCCGCGGCGGGTGGTGCCCCCGGTGGCCCTGGACCTCCCAGGCGATCGAGCCGCCCATGCCGTGCCCCGTGTGGGCATCGGCGTCCCGCGCGCCCACGAGCACCAGCACGGACCCGGCCGCCTTGAGGGCCGTCGACGTCGTGCGCGACACGTCGTCGATCCGCCCGAACGCCGAGACGCACAGCACCGGCGGGATCTCGAGGATCGTCCCATCGGGATAGCGGTACGTGCTCGACAGCGAGTCCTTGCCGCTGATGAACGGCCGGCCGAGCGCGTCCATCACCGCCACGCAGGCCTCGACGGCCCGATCCAGCCCGCCGAGCGCCGGCGCGTCCGACACGGGCCAGATGAAGTTGTCGATGAGGCCCACCGCGCGCGGGTCGCCGCCGACGGCGACGAGGTTGCTCATCGCCTCGGCCGCCGCCCAGATCCCGCCCCAGTACGGGTCGAACGTGTTGAGCACCGGGTTCAGCCCATGGGCGATGACGGCGCCGTAGGGCCGGCCGAGCAGCGGTGCGATCACCGCCGCATCGCCGGGCGCGTCGCCGCGCGGGCCGCCGTACGGCGGCAGCACGCCGGTGCCCTGCACCGTGTGGTCGTACTGCCGGCAGATCGGCTCCTTGCTGGCCACGTTGGGGTGCGCCAGCACGCGACACAGCACCTCGAGCCAGGCGTCCGGGCCTTCCGGCACGGCCGGCAGGTCGCGCGGCCCGAGCCGCGGCGCCCACGTGCCCACCAGCGTCTTCTCCGGCAGGCCGTCGTGCAGGAACCGCATGTCGAGGTCGGCCACCCGTGCCCCGCCGTGCCGGACGACGAGCCGGCCCGTGGGCTCGAACGCGCCGAGATCGGTGGCCTCGACGTTGTACAGCCGGCAGATCTCCATCACCCGCGCCACGTCGGCGGGCGCCACGGCCATGACCATGCGCTCCTGCGACTCCGACAGGAACACCTCCCACGCCGCCAGGCCCGGGTACTTCAGTGGGGCGCGGTCGAGGTCCACCGCGACGCCGACGGCCTCGCCCATCTCGCCGATGGCGGACGAGAACCCCCCGGCGCCGCAATCGGTCAGCGCGCGGATGAGGCCCTCGTCGCGGCAGGCGAGGATGGCATCCAGCGTGCGCTTCTCCTCAATCGCGTTGCCGATCTGGACGGCCGTGGCGTTGACCTCGATGGTGCGGGCCGTCATGGCGGTCGACGAGAAGGTGGCGCCGTGGATGCCGTCGCGGCCCGTCCGGCCGCCGAGGACGAGGATCCGGTCTCCCGGCAGGGGCCGGCCCTTCGCGGCCCGATCGAGCGGGATAAGCCCGTAGGCGCCGACGATGACGGTCGGCTTGGCGCGGAAGTCCGGGTGGAAGTGCACCGACCCGTTGTTGGTGGGGATGCCCATCCGGTTGCCGTAATCGCGCACGCCCGCCACCACGCGCCGCAGGAGGTAGTCCGGCGGCAGGCAGCCGGGAGGGACGTCGGCGGCGGGCAGGTCGGGCGGCGCGAAGCAGAACATGTCGGTCGACGCGATCACCGCCGCGCCCTGGCCGGTGCCGAGGATGTCGCGGAACACCCCGCCCGAGCCCGTCATGGCGCCGCCATACGGCTCGATCGCCGACGGGCTGTTGTGGGTCTCGACCTTGCCGGCCAGCCCCCAGCCGTCGTAAAACGCCAGCACCCCGCTGTTGTCGACGAACGCCGACACGACGAGGTCGGCGTGGCGCCGCGAGGCCTCCTTGAGGCGGGTCATCAGCGGCGGCTTGGGGATGCCGTCGACGACCAACGGTCGCTTGAACGTCTTGTGGACGCAGTGCTCGCTCCACGTCTGGGCCAGCGCCTCGAGCTCGAGGTCGGTGGGCATGCGCCCGATCTCGTCGAAGTAGTCGCGGATCGCGTGCATCTCGGCCAGGTCGAGGTGCAACCCCGCGTCGGACAGGGCAAGCAGCTCGGCGTCGGACAGCGTGGCGATGGGCACGTGCCGGGTCGGGCCGGGCTCGCCGGCGATGACCAGCGTGGCGGGCGGCGCCGTGACCAGCGCCTCGATGGTCGGGTTGACGAGCAGCCGCTTCAGGATGCGGTCGAGATCGGCCGGCGGGAGGTCGCCGTAGAAGGCGTACTCGCGGCTGGCATCGGCGGCCACCAGCGCGATCCCGAGGTCGCGCGCGGCCTTGAGGATCGACGCGGCCTCGGGGTTCATCACGCCGGGCAGGTAGGCGACCTCGACGACGCGGTCGGCGTCGACGACGAGCGGCGCGTCGAGCGTCCACCGCTGGTCGACGACGTCGGCCAGCAGTCGGCGGGCCAGGGTCTCGGCGTCCGTGGGGGAGACGCCCTCGAGCCGGAAAACCTTGACCGTGCGGACCTGGGACAGGCCGCTCAACCCGAGCGTCCGGCGCACCTCGGCCAGGACGTCCTGTCCGAGGGGGTCGGTGGCGGCCGTGCTCGCGACGCGGATGGTGTGGATCATGGCTTGGGACGCGGCTCCGGAGTGGGGGATCGGGGCGGACGGCGGGAGATCGGCGACGCGGCGCGGCCACGCTTCAGTCCGGGTGGCGCCGTCGCCTGGACAAGGCACCGCCGCGTGGGCCAGCAGGCTCGCGCGTCGTCGCGCACCGCGCCGATGCCCGGGAGTGTACCACAACGGCCGCGGGGCGGCGGGCCGTCGCGGGCCGGGCGGCCGCGGCTACCGGGCGCCGACGGCCCGATACACGTCGAAGGTGCCGCGGCCGTAGGGCGCCAGCGGCGCTCCGAAGTCGACCGGCTCGAGGACCAGGCGCGACGACAGCGCGGCGTGGCCCGCTTCGGTCAACACCCGGTAGGCACCCGGATGGTAGTCCAGGAGATCCTCCGGCTTGGGCTTCTTGTGCGGCGTCCCGCCGACGTCCAGGAGCTCGTCGAGCGCCTTGAGCAGGTTGCCGCCGCCGGCGGTCGGGATGTCGTGGAGGCCGCGGTCCAGGCGGACCTCGCCGTCGGGGCCTACCCGCGCCGCCAGCCCGTCGATCACCTGCCAGAGCCGCTCGCCCGTCCGGTTCAGGGCGGCCTCGCGGGCGTAAAACTGCTCCAGGCGCACGAGCGGGCGCCCGATCAGGAACACCAGCACCGCGCCGACACCGGCCAGCCGCAGCCAGCGGTGCGCCGCCCCGGGCGGCGGGACATACGCCGCGAGCCAGAGGCCGACCGCGACGTACAGGAGCGGCAGGCCCGCCGCCAGGTAGCGCGCGTGCAGGTAGTACCGGTAGCCGCGGTTGAACAGCGTGACGACGAGGATCACGAGGATCCACGTGACCACCGGCAGGCGCGAACGGCGCCACGTGGCGGCGAGCGCCGTCGCGACGACGGCGCCGTAGGCGACGGCCCCAGGGGCTCGCAGCAACGCATCGAGCTCGGCCCGGCCCTCTTCGGGGTCGAGCCCGAGGAACGACGACGTCGCCATCTGATAGACCATCCGCAAGCCGTCGCGGACGTTGACCAGGTACTCCGGCCACGGCACGCCGAACGCATACGCGTAGTGCTTGCTCTGCGCGGCCGCGATCGACGCTCCGCCCGTCGTCACGTTGAACGCGATCACATTCGCGATCGCCGCCACCCCGGCCGCCACGCCGAGCCACGGCCAGGGCGTCGCCAGCCAGCGCGGGTGGCCCCACGCGATGAAGACCGCCGCGCCGAGCGCGACCGGCAGCACCGAGGCATGGGTCTGGCAGGCGATGCCGCTCAACGCCCCGGCCGGGACGAGCCAGCGCGGGTCCTCGCGACGGTGCGCCTCGCACACCGCCAGCACCGCCAGCATCGCCCAGAACGGCGACGAGGCGTTGGACCACGCGACGTGGCTGTTGACCACCACCGGGACGAACGCGACCGCCATGATGGCCGCGGCGATCAACCCGGCCTGGCGATCCGGCCACGCGATCGCCCGCCCGAGGCCCTCGCCGCCGGCCGGCCCCGGCCGGGCCCGCGCGGCCGCCGCGAGGCTGACGGCGATCAGATGGGTCAAGACGACCGTGAGCGACCCCAGGCCAAGCGCGAGCCAGCGCGGCCAGCGCAGGTCGCCGCCGAGGGCGTAGCCCGCGGCCATCGCGTAGTGGAAGACCGGGCCGTTGTAGGCATCCTGCGACATCAGCGGTCGGGCGCCTCGGACGATTTGCATGCCCAGTCGCATGTCTTCGGTCTCGTCGGTCAGGATGGGGATGGCGTGGAGGTACGGGATCCGCACGGCGACGGCGACCAGGAACACCACGAGGCAGACCACGGCATCGGCGCTGTCCCAACGGCGCATCGCGGCGTCACACCTTCTGGAGCCGCGCGAACTGCTGCATCAGCTTCTTGATGCCGGCGCCGCCGGTGAACGCCACCGTCACCTCCTCGTCGCCGTCGCGGGCCAGGCTGGCCACGACCACGCCGTCGCCGAACGTGGCGTGCCGGACGCGGTCGCCGGCGCGGAAGCGTGCCGCGCCGGCTGAGGGCCGCACGCTCGCCGGGGGGGCGGACCGTGCGGCCGGAGCCTTGGCCGGACCGGCCGGCCACTGCGTCTCGGGGCGCGGGCCGGTCCCCGCCCCACCCCGGCGCGCCACCGGCGGCTTGCCTTCGACGAGGTGCGTCGGGATGTCGGCCAGGAAGCGCGACGGCGCGCTGACCTCGCTCGTGCCGTACAGCGTGCGCCGGAAGGTGTGCAGCAGGTAGAGCTTCTCACGCGCCCGGGTGACGCCCACGTAGAACAAGCGCCGCTCCTCGGCCAGGTCCTCGGCGTCGTCCATGGCGCGGGCGTGCGGCAGGCGTTCCTCCTCGACCCCGGCGATGAACACCACCGCGAACTCGAGGCCCTTGGCCGCGTGCAGCGTCAGGAGCGTCACACGCGCACCGGCCCGGCTCCCCAGGCTGTCGACGTCGCTGACCAGCGCCACCGACTCGAGGAACGCGGCGAGCCCATCGCCGGGCGCCAGCGACTCGAAGTCCAGCGCCACGCCGCGCAGCTCGCGCACGTTCTCCCAGCGTTCCTCGCCCTCGTCGGTCCCGTCGCGGAGCCAGGCCGCATAGCCGCTCGCCTCGAGCACCTGCTCGAGGAGCTGGGGGACAGGCAAGGCGGCGCGGGCGGCCATGAGGCCGGCCATCACGTCGTGGAACCGCACGAGCGCGTTGCGCGTCCGGCCCTCGAGGGCCGGCATGCCCGGCGGGGGCGCGTCGCGATCGGTCTCGGACGCGATGTAGCGCAGCGTGTCCCACAGCGTCGCGCCCAGCGCGCGGGACCATTCGACGAGCGTCGACCAGGCCTTGGGGCCGATGTTGCGCGGCGGAACGTTGACGATGCGCTCGAGGGCGATCACGTCCATGGGATTGTGGATGAAGCGCAGATAGGCCAGCACGTCGCGGATCTCGCGGCGGTCGTAGAAGCGCGTGCCGCCGACGAGCTGGTACGGCACGCGCCAGCGCACGAACGCGTCCTCGATCACGCGCGACTGGGCGTTGGTGCGGTACATCACGGCAAAGTCGCCGTAGTCCGCCCCCGCCGCGACCCGCCGCTCGATCTCGCGGACGATGTAGGTGGCCTCCTCGGCCTCGTCGTAGCACTCGAACACCGTGACGTCGGTGCCGCCGCCGGACTCGGTCCACAGCGCCTTGCGCGTGCGGTGCGCGTTGCGGTCGATGATGGCCTGCGCGGCGTCGAGGATCGTCTGGGTCGACCGGTAGTTCTGCTCGAGCAGGATCGTACGACAATCCGGAAAGTCCTTGCGGAAGCGCTGGATGTTGCGCCAGTCGGCCCCGCGCCAGCGGTAGATGCTCTGGTCCTCGTCGCCCACCACGAACAGGTTGTGCGGCGCCTCGGGGACGTCGGCGGCCGCCAGGGCCTTGAGGAGCGCGTACTGGGCCGTGTTCGTGTCCTGGAACTCGTCGACCATCAGGAACGGATAGCGCTCGCGGTAGCGCTCGCGGACCGCGGCGTCGTCGCGCATGAGGCACGCGGTCTCGAGCAGGAGGTCGTCGAAGTCCAGAGCATTGCTCTCGCGCAGGGCCGCCTGGTAGCGGTGGTACACGCGGCCGGCCACCTCGTGCCAGTACGACTGCGCGACGTAGTCCGCCGGGCGGATCAGCTCGTTCTTGGCGTTGGAGATGGCGCCGAGGATGGCGTTCGCGCGGTACGTCTTGGGGTCGAGGTTGAGGGCTTCGAGCGCCTGGCGGACCACCTTGAGCTGGTCGTCGGCGTCGAAGATGACGAAGTGGGCGTCGAACCCCTGCCTCTGGCCGGCCTCGCGGCGCAGGATGCGGGCGCAGATGGCGTGGAACGTACCGGCCGTCAGCCGGTCCACCGCCTGCCGCCCGATCAGCGCCACCAGGCGCTCGGTCATCTCGCGGGCGGCCTTGTTGGTGAAGGTGACCGCGAGGATGTGCCACGGGGGCACGCCGGCCACGCCGACCAGCCAGGCCACGCGATGCGTGAGCACCCGCGTCTTGCCCGATCCCGGGCCCGCCAACACCAGCACGGGGCCCTCGATGGCCTGGACCGCCTCGCGCTGGCGGTCGTTGAGGCCCTTGAGCAGTGCGGCGGGGTCGAGCACGGCATCCATGGCCGTGATTGTAGCACGGGTGTTCAGGGCGGCCAGCGGATCGCCCAGCTCGGCCGACCGGCGCCCGGCTCGCCCGCCAGCCCATGAGATTGACCCGGCCTGATCAAGGTGATATGGTTAACAACCCGGCGTGCGTCAGGCGAACCCCATGCGCACGCGCCGGCCATTCGGATTGCTGACGTGTCCACAATTGCGCCCGCGGGCCCCGTGCCCAGTCGGCGCATCGGGAAGGAAATGACCACCATGCCGAGCAAGAAGACCGTGACCGACGACCTGGCAGCCGAGAGCCCCGCAGCGGTCGACGCCGCGCCCGCCAAGCCGGCGCGGCGCCGATCCACCGCCAAGGCGGAGACGCCCGCCGGGCCGGAATCGACCGCCGTACCCGCCGCGGCCGAGGCCGCGACCGCGCCGAAGCGCGCGGCGAAGAAGGCGGCGCCCGTGGCGGAAGCCGCGCCGCCGGCCGAAGCGAAAGCCCCGAAGGCCAGGTCGACACGGACGGCGAAGGCGGCGGCTGCCTCGGCGGAGGGGATGGACGAGGCCCAGGCCCCGGCGAAGAAGAAGCCAGCCGCGGCCGCCAAACCGGCCGCGGCCAAGGCCAAGACCTCGGCCACCAGGGCCAAGCCGGCGAAGGCCGCCGCGAGCGAAGTCGCCGAGACCGCGGTCGACGCAGCCGCGGGCGAGGCCGTCGTCGTCGAGGTCCCAGCTGCCGCCGTCCCCGCGCCGGAACCGGCCGTCGCGGTCGCGGCGCCCGCGGCGGAGAGCGCGACGCCCGCGGCGGAGATCGCCGCCGAGATCACCACCCCGGTGGTCGAAGCCGTCGCCCCCGCCGCCGAAGCCGAGGCACCCGCCGAGGCAGCCGCCACGGCGGGCAAGGCGGAGGCGGTGCGCCGCGGCCGGCCCCGGACGCCGCTGGAGTCCGTCGTCGTCGGCACGGCGTTGCGCGGCAAGGTCGTCGGCCTGCGGCCGTTCGGGGTGTTCGTCGACATCGGTGCGATGACCGATGGTCTGGTGCACATCACCGAGTTCCCGAAGAAGGGCGTCCGCAAGGTCGAGGATGTCGTCAAGAACGGAGATTCGGTGGACGTGTGGGTCAAGGACGTCGATGCCCGCGCCAATCGCATCTCGTTGACGATGCGCCAGCCAGCGCGCCACGCCATCGGCAGCCTCAACGCCGGCGACGTGCTGACGGGCACGATCACGAGCCTCACGCAGTACGGCGCGTTCGTCGACATCGGCTCCGACACCGAGGGGCTCGTGCACGTCTCGGAGATGTCCAGCGGTTACGTCAAGAAGCCGGACGACATCGTTCACGCCGGCGACGTGGTCGAGGTGCGCATCAAGGAGATCGACCGCAACCGCCAGCGCATCAGCCTGAGCATGGTCGGCCTGGCCAACGACACCGGCCTGGCGGCCGCCGAGGAAGAAGCCGCCAGGGCGAAGGCCGAGGCCGGGGCCAGGGCACAGGCAGCGGCCGACAACGCGTACGTCCCGGAAGAGCCGGTCGAGCGCCAGCCCACGGTGGTGGAGCTGGCGTTGCGCCGCGCGCTGGGCCACCTGGACGACGACGCCGCACCGGCGGCCCGGCAATCTGGCCAGAAGGGCGGCCGCAAGGCCGCCGCGCGTGACCTCGGCGACGTCTATACCCGCATGATCGCCGAGTATCGCTCGACGAAGCCCAGCGACAAGTAGGGTCGTCGCCGGGCGATCCGGCACGTCAGCACACCGAGAGGGCGCCCGGTCGGGCGCCCTTTTCGCTGCCCTGCGCGGCCCGGCGCCGGCGCGACGGCGCCGGGTGAGCTACCGCCCGGAGCTGGCGGCGGCGCCCAGCCACGGCAGGAAGCCCCGGCGGCCACCGCAAGTCAGGCAAGCCGTCACGCGCCCGATCCCCAGGTGGAGTCGATAACGCCCCGCGCGCAGTCCGTCGCGACGGGCCACCTGTACGAACAGCACCTCGGCCACCCCGCGCGCCGGTGCCGTCAACCGCCGCGTCCCGCGGTCGCGCCACCCCTCCGCCACGACGCCGGATGGTTCACCGGACGCGGCGTCGCAGCCCCGGAAGGCCAGGAGGGAAAAGGCATCGTCCGGATCGGGGACATGGGCTTCGAAATGATCGTGGGTCGCCGGCAGGTTGACGGCGAAGAGCTGGCTGGTGTTCGGCTCGATCCCGAGCGTGATCGCCTGGTCGGGCCATACCGCGAGCGCCGCGCCGCACCGCGGCCCGGGACGGTCGGGGTGCAGCCGGGCCAGGCCGCCCGCGGTGGCGATCCAGAGGTCGCCGCCGCGCGCCACGGCGAAGGCGTTGACGAGCTGGCTGGGCAAGCCGGCCGCCACGTCCAGCGTGCGCCACGTTCCCCCGGCATCTCGGTGCGCCGCGCCGGCCGCCGTCCCGAACCACACGCCGCCGGCCGCGTCGAACGCGATCGACCGCACCTCGTCGGATGGCAGCCCGCCGCGCGTGGATGCCGTCGTCAGCACCGACCACGCTCCGTCCGGCCCCATGGTCGCGGCGCCGGCCAGCGTGCCGAACCACGGCCGGCCGTCGGGCGCCACGGCGGCTGCCAGCACGTAGTCCGACGGCAGCCCGCCTGCTGTGGTCGCCCGGGTGAAGGCTTGCCAGGTCCCGTCGGGCGACCGATGGCCGACGCCGCCAAACGTGCCGAACCACGCGCCGTCGCCGGCATCGACCGCGACGGCGAGCACGCGGTTGCTCGGCAGACCTCCCCCCGTGGTCCCGCGGTCGTGGGTGACCCACGTCCCGTCCGCGCGCCGCTGCGTCGCGCCGTTGAAGGTGGCCAGCCACACATCCCCCGTGGTGGGCGCGGCCGCGATGCCCGCCACAAAGTTGTCGGCCGGACCGTCCGCCCCGGCGCGCCAGGCCGTCCATCCACCGCTCGGCGCGCGGCGCGCCACGCCGTGCGCGGTGCCGACCCACAGCGCGCCGTCGGGAGCGACGGACACGGCGTTGACCGCGGCACTCGGCAGGCCGCCCGCGGTGCTCGTCACGGTATGGGAAGTCCACGTGCCGTCGGGCGCCCAGTGCCCCACCCCGGCCGCCGTGCCCAGCCACACGCCGTCGCCGTCCACCGCCGCGGCCGTGACCAGCATGTCCAAGGGGGGATCGGAAGGTTGAACGACCGTCCATTGCGCGCCGCGCCCCAGCTCGGCCAGCCCGGAAGGGGTGCCAACCCAGAGCCGCCCGCCGCCCGCGGCGAAGAGGGTCAGGACCTCGGCCGACGGGAGCCCATCGGCCAGGCCGAAGCGCTGCTCGGCGTCGCCCGCGATCCGGACCAGCCCCGCCGGCGTCCCGGCCCACACGACGCCGTCGTCGCCGACGGCGACCGCCTGGACCCGTTCCCCGGGCAGCCGGGTCGACCACACCCCGGCCGCGTCGCGCCGGCTCAGGCCGTCCAGCGTCCCCACCCAGGCGTTGCCGGCGGGATCGACGTCCACCGCCAAGGCGTGGTCGCCCACCAGCCCGTGCGCGGTCGTGTACGCCCGCCACCGGCCGTCCAGGCCGCGGACGCCGACGCCTTCCGTGGTGGCCACCCACAATCGGCCGCCGGCGTCGAGCCGCATGCCGTTGACCTCGTTGCTCGGGAGCCCGTGCGCGACGCTCTCGCGCGCCCACGTGCCGTCCGGCGCCAGGCGCGCCACCCCGGCGTCCAGCGTCGACACCCACAGGCCGCCCGCGGCGTCGAACGCCAGCCCGCTGATCGAGCCCGACGGCAGGCCGCCCGGCTCCGGGGCGTGGGTGGCCCAACGCCCATCCGGCGCCAACCGGCTGATGCCGACCCCCGACGTCCCGAGCCACACCCCGCCGGCAGGATCGACGGCGACGGCGCGCACCTGGTGGAAGGCCAGCCCATCGGGCACGTCGTAGCCGGCGTACGTGCGGGTCGCCGGGTCCCAGCGCAGCGCGCCGCCCAGCGTGCCGGCCCACATGCTGCCGTCCGCCGGGTCGATGGCCAGGGCGAGGATGGTGTATCGGTTGGCATACGCCGCCAACGGGAGCGCGCCGGGGTCGCCAGGCTGGGCCGCCGCCGGCGCCCCGGCGAGCGGCAT
>CAYQBA010000019.1:0-35090 GCA_964415605.1 uncultured Anaerolineales bacterium
CGGGGCGGTCGGCGGCGGCTTCGGCCGTGGCGAGCGCGACGGCGGCGGCATCGGCCGCGGCGGCCAGTGGTCCCAGGCGGTCGGTGGGGCCGAAGACCGCGGCCATGCGCGTGCTGAACACGGTCGCCCACGTGTTGGCGATGGCGGTGGCCGCCGCCGGCGAGGCGGCGCGGGCGCGGATGGTGATCAGGCCGCCCTCGGCGAGCGCCTCGACCGTGACGCGGGCGCGCAGGTCGTCGAAGTCGGCGAACGGCCGGGCGAAGGGCGCGGTCGCGGCATCGGCGCGCAAGGCGTCGAGCACCGCCTGGGCGATGCCGTCGGCGCGCACGAGCTCGGGATAGGCGCGCAGCGACGACACCTGGTAGGGGAACTCGGGGTTGGGCTCGGGCGCCTCGAAGCGGGGGTCGAGCTCGATGGGCGGCGCCGGGCGGGCGACGGCCACGACGGCCTCGGCGCGGTAGCGGTCGGCGCGGGTGACGTCCCGGGCGGCCGACGCCGCGGCACCGGCGAGCGCGATCACGAGGATGGCCCGCCAGCCGGCCCGCAGGCGGTCGAGCACCGGCCCCCAGTCCAGGGCGTCGTCCATGCGGGGGATGATACCACCGCGGGCTCAGCGGCGGGCGACGAGCACGCCTTCCAGCAGGTGGAACGTCAGCGCGCCGTTCTCGACCCGGGGGTGGAGGTGCGCGGCGGCCGCGCCGGTCGCCTGGTCGAGGAGCGCGCGCAGGTAGCGCCGCAGCGTGGGGTCGTGGCGCGCCGCCCAGCGGTCGAACTGGATGGCCTTTTCGAGGGTCTCGCCGGCCAGCAGCGAGAGCCCGGCGCCGGCAAGGGTGCCGAGCCACTCGTCGAGGCACAGGCACCGGGCGTGGCTGGGGTCGCGCAGCTTTTCCAGGGCGTTGACGTAGTCGCCACCGGGCCCGGCGGGAACGATGTTGTCGGCGATGGCCAGCACGCCGCCGGGCCGCAGGACGCGGGCGGCCTCGCCCACGAAGCGGTCGACGTCGGCGAAGTGGTGGGGGGCGATGCGGCAGGTCACGAGGTCGAACGAGGCGTCGGGGTAGGGCAGGGCCTCGGCGTCGGCGGGCTCGGCGACGACGTTGGCCAGGCCGCGCTCGGCGGCGCCCTGGCGGGCGAGGTCGAGCATCTCGGGGGTGATGTCGGTGGCGCGCACGTGGGCGACGCGCGGCGCGAAGGCGAACGCGGTGTGGCCGGCACCGGTCGCGACGTCGAGGGCGTGCCAGTCGGGCCTGGCCGGCACGCGCTCGACCAGGCGCGCCAGGCTGGCGCCGCGGGCGTGGACGGGGTTGTCGACGTACTCGGTGGCGTGGGCGCCGAACTGCTCGCGGATGGCGGGATCGGCCAAGGGGGCTACACCCAGCCGCAGCTGACGTTGCTCACCCGGCCGTCCGGACCGAAGCGGATGCTGAAGGTGCCACCCCACTCCGGGAAGCGGTATTCCCACGCGTCGGCGGCGGGCGGTCGGCCGGGGGAAGCGCCGGCGGCGTCGGCATGACGGCGCCAGGGCCCGCCCACCAGCGACCTGACCTCCGCCGCGGTCATGCCTTCGCGGAGCTGCCGGTAGCCGGAGTGCCCGCACACCAAGGGGTTGGCCAACGCCTGTTGCGACACGATCCGCCAGGCGCCGTCGGGCTCGCGCGCCAGCTCGAGGGCGTGCCTTTCGACCTCCACTCGCCGCTCCACGTCATCGCCCAGGGCAAGAACGGTCCACGACCGCATGCGCACCGTCGCCGTCGCGCGGTCGCCCTGGATCCGCAGCGCGTCGTAGGCCACGGACTCGACGCCGAAATCCAGCGACCGCCACCCGGTGCCGTCGTCGAGCGCGGCCTGGCAGGCCGCCAGATCGGCCCGGCGCTCGTCGAGGAGGCTCCACCCCGGCTGCCAGCTCGGCTCGAGGGGCGCGTATGCGGCGATGGCGGTGGCCTTTTCGGGCGGTAGGCGCCCGGCGGCCAGCTCGGTGGCGGCTGCGCGAACGCCTTCGGCCAGCCCCGCGGGGTCCACGGTCGGGAACGCCTCGCGCCAGCGCGCCTCGCGCGCCGCCAGCGTCGCGCCCGTCGGCGGCGCGGCGCTGAAGTACGCGGCCAGCCGGGTGTGGTAAGCCGGGCCGGCGGCGCGGTTGCGTTCCAGACAGCCCTCGCGCATCCATCGGAGCCCGGACTCGGCCGCTTCCCGCACGGCAGCCGCGTCCGATGCGGGCGCGTCATCCGTCGACCCGGTCAACCCGGACGACTCGGCCGATCCCACCGTCCAACCGGCCAGCCGCGCGGCGGACACGCCGCCGAGCAGCGCGGCGGCGAGCCCCACGGCGAGCCCGATGCCCTTCGTGCTTCGGCGTGCCATGGCGGGTTCTCCTTTCGCGCGAAGCTGCCGGCTCGCCGCGGTGGAAGGGGCCGGACGGGCGCTTCGGATTGGGTCTACGGGGCGCGGCCGCGTGGGATGGCGTTGCGAAGGCAGATTGTACTCCTGCTTCATCCGCTGCGGCCATGCCCCGGCTTGCACGCTTCGCCCACCACGTGCGGAACGACCGTTGGGGCCCTACCAGGGTGCCGTGCGCGACCACTGGCCGGCGATGGCAGTGCGCGCGGCGGTTGTGGCGACCAGGAACACCTGGGCAGGCTGACCGGCACGCTGGGGGACGCCGCGCCCGCACTTGTCCGCACCCGGCAGATCGCGCTCCGACTCCGCGACCGATCACCGCTCCGGAGATGTGGCCCTGCTGCCGGGAACCTTTTCCGCGTGGCCGACGTTGGAACCGTCGATGGCCCGCGACCCGTCCATGGGTCGTGGCGAGACGCCCGCACGTCAATCGACACGTCAACCGACAGGGGACCGGACACCACCATGCAGCTCTGGCTCACGCCGCGCCCGCAACCGAACACGCGCATCCACCCGCCGACCGTCTGCCCGCAGCCGGGCTGCGGCGGGCGGCGCTTCCACCTGCACCAGGTGGTCGCCAAGGACGTGCGCGATACGCCGGCGGTGGCGGCATCGGCTGCGGCGTCTTCGTTGGGTCTTGCTGGGCGTTCGACTCGGGTCCAGGGCACGCGGCAGACCACGCGCCCGACCACGGCCACGGCTGCGGCTACGGTAATGCGGATGCATCCCGTCCCGCATCCGCCCGTGCGGCGCCGCGTCTCCGTTCACCGCTACACCTGTTGCCGCTGTCGGCGGACCTTCCGGATGTATCCGGCGGGCGTC
Source organism: uncultured Anaerolineales bacterium (assembly GCA_964415605.1). GTDB lineage: Bacteria > Chloroflexota > Anaerolineae > Epilineales > Epilineaceae > UCB3. Next base: position 3,217 of record CAYQBA010000019.1, read on the forward strand.
GAGCGCGGCGGGGTCTCGGTGGGCGTCCAGCGCCTCGCCGCGGCGCTGCACCTCTTGGGCCTGTCGTTCCGTGACGTGAGCCGCGCGCTCGGGCTGTTGGGGGTCGCGTTGGGCAAGAGCCGGGCCCACGCGCTCGTCGCGCCCCGGCTGCGCGGGCTGGCGCGGCGGGGCGTCGCGCCGCTGTTGACGCGGGTGGAGGTCGCCGAGGTCGTCGAGACAGCGGTCGAGGGGGCGGGCGCGGCCACCGGGCAGCCGGGGGCGTGGATCTGGATCCATGGCCGCCAGCTCGCGCTGCGGCGGGCGGTCGATCGTCGGGGCCGCGCGGCGCTTGTCGTCGACGGCATCGACCGCGACACGTACCAGGCAGTCGAGCGCTGGGTGCGCGGCACGCTGACGGGGTTCGGGGTCGACGTCGACGTGGTCTTCCCGGCACCGGGATCCAGGCGGCGGCGCGCGATGCTGGGGGGGCTGGAGGTCGGGTTGGACGTCGGATTGGACGTCGGGACGGTTGTCGGGTTGGACGAAGGATCCGAGCAACGGGATGCCGCGATCGCGAGCGGTGCCGGCGAAGGAGGTCGCGATGCCGGAGGTGTGACGCAAGTCCGCGTCGTGGCGAATTCCAGTGGCCGGCCGTGTCACGCGCAGCATCTCGGAGCTGGCCTCGCTGGCGATCCCTGGCACGCGGGCGATCGAGGTCGCGCCGTCGGTTGGTGCTGCGACATCGCCACGGGCACGCGAGTGGCCGCTCGCCCACGCGGCCTGGATCGGTTGGCTCGATCGACGCCGCGGCTGGCAGTGGCTCGGGCTTGGCGCGAACGCGTGGGCGCAGTGTTGCGGAGCGCCGGGCGACGTCCGCCGGGGCTCAGATGTGGTGGCCCGCGTCGGTCAAACGCGCGGGCCGGGACGGGTTGGCTCCCGCGGCGGCTGCTCGGTGAGGGTTGACGCGCCATCGGCCGGCACGCCACGCACCGATCCGCGGACGATGGTGGCAAGATGCCATGTGTGCTCGGGATGGTTTGTGAGGGATCATGGCATGTGATCGTATCCGAGTCCGTGACGATGGCCGATGCGTAGGCTGACGAAGTCGGCGTGAGATCATCGGGGTGGACGGCGAGTTGACAGGCTCCGGAGCGTCTCGGTACCATCCCGCCCCATGACCCGCCTCGCCCTCCCCGCCAGCCCCCCTGCCGCCCTCCTTGCCGGCGCCGCCCTTGGCGCCCTGTGGGGCATCGTCGCCCGCGGCTGGATGCGCTTCATCTCGGCCGAGCACGAGTTCTCCTGGGAGGGCACGCTGGCGATCGTGCTGATTTTCGCGATCTTCGGTCTCGGCCAGGCCGTCGCTGCCGTCGTCCGCCGCTCGGCCCACGGCCGCCGCACGCAGCTCGCCGGGCGGATCGTCGCCATCGCCACCACGCTGCCCATGGGCATGGCCGCCGGCGCCATGATGCTGCCGTCGACTGTCGTCGGCGCCGTCGCTCTGGGCCGAACCTCGATGGCGCCACGCTGGCGGGCCGTCCTGGCACTCGTCGCCGCTGGGCTCACCTTGATCGTGCTTCGGCAGCTGCTCAGCGACCTCGATCTCTGGCGGGCGCTCGTTGGCTGGGCGCTGATGTTCGTGGTGTACCTGCCACTGGTCTGGGCGCTGGCGCGCTCGCTGCGGCCGGTGGGTGGCGCTGACATGTTGGGCTTGCCGCTGGTCGTCGACGCGTAGGCGGGCTGCCCTGGGCGGAGCAGCCCGGCCGGCACCGCCGTAAAGCTATCAACCTGGTGGGCACTGTCCTCGTCGGTGATCGTGGTGTCGCGGATCGCGTCGCCGGAGGATCCGATTGTGAGTCACTGCCCTGCTCTCGCGATAACCGCCTTGCCTGGAGGATGATTGACCATGCCCAGCAGAAAGCGTGCCCAGTTCGACCGCCACCATCAGAAATCAGCCAGCACCTTCGCCTTGATGGTCTCGTATTCAACCTCCGAGATCAATCCCGCGTCCATCATGGCCTTGGCCTTCTTGAGCTTCTCAAACGGATCCTCCTTGCTGACAGCATCAGAGGCCTGAGAAGATGCCACGGGTTGTCCGATGACAATGCCACCCGCCTTCGCCCGTGCCTCTTCCATCTCCCGGACGCGACGCTTTTCGCGCCACTCCTGTTCATGCTGTTGGCAAAGCACGTAGGCGCGCTTGGCCGGTTCCTTTTCCAGGCGTTCAATCCGCTCCGAGCGACCGTCCGTTGCTTTTACCTCGATTTCAGCACCAAGCAGGCTCTGCGTGAATCTGGCATCCGCCACATCCTGCCACAAGATGTCGGCCAACTTCACACCAAGCAGGCTGGGTCGGTAGAAGATGACTCGGTTGTTGGTGACAACGACGGCATCCTTCCGGATCGCGACCGCCGTCACCCCTTGAACAGCAATGACCTCGATCACTTCGTTGGCGGTCAAAAGCGATGCTACCTCAGCGCGGATTGCTTGATTCGGCTCCATGCTGGCAGGCTTCTCTGGCTCACCACTCGGCAACTCCGTTGACATACGTCTGCTCCTCTGATTATGGATCAAGTGAGGCTCTTCACACCCGTCAGTACAAGTCCCCCCGTCACCCCCGCCCCCCTAACGGCAAGAACACCCCCGGCCCTGGCGGCGTCGCCGTAGGCGCCACCGGCGCCCACCATTCCACCAGCGTCGAGTAGTCCAGCCCCTGCTTCAGCCCGCCGCCGATCACGTAGAACCGCTCCCCCACCCCCGCCGTCGCGATCCCGTGCCGCGCCGTCGGCATCACCTCCGCCACCGACCACGCTCCCGCCGCCGGGTCGAAGACGAAGTGGTCCGCGTACGTCCGCCCCCCGCCCTCGCCGCCCGTCACGTGGATCCGCCCGTCCGCCGTCGCCGCCGCCGAGCACCCGCCGCACACCCCCGGCATGTCCGCCAGCCGCGTCCAGGCGCCCGTCGCCGGGTCGAACACCTCCAGCAGCCCCGAGTTGCCCCGCCCGAATCCTCGCCCCGCCGCCACGTACAGCTTGCCCCCCGAAGCCGCCGCGCCCAGGTGCTCCCGCTTCGTCGGCCCCGGCGCGTCCGACCACGCCCCGCCCGCCACGTCGTAGACCCACATCCGATCCTCGGCGTCGCCGACGCCGCCCACCACGAACAGGCGCCCGCCCAGCGCCACCATGAACCCCGCCGCCCGCCGTCCCGGCATGTCCGGCATGGCGGCCCAGCGGTCCGTCCCCGGGTCGTAGGCGTCCAGCCGGCGCGTCGCCGTCGACGCGTTCAGCGCGCCCCGGTAGCCCCCCGCCAGCCACACCCGGCCATCCGCCGCCGCCAGCATCGGGTGGTGGACCGCCACCGGCAGGTCCGCCAGCCGCGCCCACGCGTCGTCCGTCACGTCGTAGCGCCCGAACCATGCCCCCACGCTGCCGCGGGGCGGCGTGAACCCGCCCCCGGCATAGATGGCCTGGCCGATCGCCGCCCCGGCGATCTCCGCCAGCGGCACCGGGAGGTCGGCGCCCGTGCGCCACGTGCCCGCCGCCAGCCCGTCTCCCCGCGCCGCCTCGCCCGCGCCAGAGGCCGGCGCCGGGCGCGCCGTGAAGCCAGAACCAAGCAGGGCCACCGCCAGCGCAACGGCGACCCCGGCCACGGCGGCCGACGCGGCGGCGGCCACAAAGGGAGGAAGTGGCCGCCGCCGCACCGACGTCATGCCGCCCTCGGCTAGCGCGCCGTCAGCGGCCCGTGGATAATCGACATGTTCGAGCCGCGCGCCAGCGCCGGATCCGCCATCAGCAGGTCGACCACACCGTCGCCGTTGAAGTCGCCCATGCCCCACAGCGCCTGCGTCGGCGCCGTCCACTGCGCGTCCGGCGCCTCGGTGGCCAGGTCGATGACCTCCGCCGCCGCCCGCTCGCCGCGGAACAGCCGCAGCGGCACCCGCGTGCGCTCGTCCGCCCGCACGATGGCCGTCGCCTTCCCGTCCGCGCCGACCGGCAGGGCGTCGGCCAGGAGCAGGTCCGGTGCCCGGTCCCCGTCGAGGTCGCCCGTGCGCCAGGCGCGCGTGCGGGCCAGCTCGCTGAAGCCGGCACCAAGGTAGATCCGGTCGGTGCGGTTGGCGAGCGCGTCGGCCGCGATGTCCGGCCCGCCGAGCCACACGTGGGCGTTGCCGCGGAACACGTGCACGATGTCCGCCGTGCCGTCGTCGTCGATGTCCGTCACGAACAGCGGGACGGGATCGCCGGGCTGGATCAGGTTCAACCCGGCGCCGCCCGCGCCCCCGACGTAGCCGCGCCCGGGCGATGGCGGCGGTGGCAGGACGTCGGTCGTGTCACCCGCTGCGGCGCGCGCGTCGAACGCCGGGCCGCCAGGCACACCCGCATCCATCCGCACGACCGCTGGATCACCCGCCGTGCCCGCGCGCGGGCCGCCCGGCCGCACCCACACCCCGTCCGGCAGGCCGTTGCCCGGGCAGCGGCGGCCGACGATGTCGGCGATGCCGTCGCCCGAGACGTCGCCGACGCCTGCGAGCGGCTGGTCGCATCGGCCCAAGTCGGTGATGCGCAGGTCGGCGGCGAAGGCGCGCCGGCCCGGAGCGACGCCGACGCCGTGCATGACCTCGACGTCGTTGGCGACTAGGCTGGCGATCGGCTGCGAGCTCCCCCGCGTGTCGGTGATGAACCGGTTGTCCGGCGCGCCAAACCCGAGCGCGAGGTCGACCGTGCCGTCGGCGTCGAAGTCGCCGAACCCGGCGGCCGCGAACAGCCCCTGGCCGACGCTGGCCGTCTGCTCTGAAGCGCTGAGTGCCCGCTCGACGACGATGTCCGCCCCGTCGCCGTCGTGCAGGTCGAGCGCGATCAGGCCGCTCGGCCGGCCGAGGACGACCGACACGCGCAGCACGCGCTGGAACCGCGTTCCGGCGGCGCCGGGGGCACTGGCGCGTGCGATGGGTACGAGGTACTGGCCGACGAACACGATGTCATCGAGGCCGTCGGCGTCGACGTCCGTGATGGTGACCGGCACCGCCGCCGGCACGGTGCTCAGCTTGATGGCGCCCTTCCGATCGGCGCCATCGGGGCCGAAGGGGGCGTACATCACGCTGAAGCTGCGCTTGACGCTGACGTTGGTGCCGGCGACGACCGCCTGGCCGCCGTTCTCGGTGACGAGGTCGTCGAGACCATCGCCGTTGAAGTCGCCCACGCCGCGGACGATGCACTTGCCGGGGGCGGGCGTGCCGCAGGCGTCGAAGCGGGCGTCGGCGGGGGCGGAGAGGTCGGCGGGCGCCGCGGAGGCGCGGACGGCCGGGAGGGCCGACAGCACGGCGGCGGCCAGCACGAAGGCGAGGCGGTGACAGGCGTGGCGGGTCATGGCGCATGCTCCTCTTGCTCGAAGGGAAACGACCGGCGCAGGCATTAACCACGTTTGGACCGGATTTGGACAATCTTAGGGCCGGAGCGATTGGCTGTCAACGCGACCAGCGACGGCCGGGATTGCGCGACGATCGGATTCCGGGACGATCAGTGCACCCGATCACCCATTTGCCCGATCGCCGATTGGCCCATTCGCCCGTTTGCGCGATCACCCGTTTGCCCGATCGCCCCATCACCCGATCACCCATTTGCCCGTTTGCCCGATCACCCATTTGCCCCCAAGGCGTTTTACCCCCAGGGCGTTGCCCTGGGCTGCGGTTGAGGTCGCCCCTTTGGGGCTCGGGAGGGGGGCTGGCGCATACTTGATGGCGGTTGACCGTGACCGGTGACCAATCACCCTTGGAGCCATCCGTGACCGCCTTTAAGATCACCGAGATCGACCCCAGCACCGCGACGCCCGACCTGTGGCGGCGCTATCACACGTTCCGGCGCGCGCGGGCCGTCGAGAGCGATCCCGACGACCCCGTGGTGCCCGACGACGTCTACGAGCAGGCGTGGCGGGAGGAGCGCGACGACCAGGACTGGGCGTACCGCGACGCCATCGTCGAGGCCGACGGCCAGATCGTCGCCACATTCGGGACCGAGGCGCCCAAGCCCGGCACGCCCAACTACGCCAACAACGGCCATATGATGTTCGGCTCGGCCGCCGCCCTGGGCCCGTGGCGCCGGCGGGGCATCGGGCGCGCGTGGCTGCGGCACGTGCTGGACTGGATGCCCGAGACCGGCGCCACCTCGCTGATGGCCTCGGCGCACGAGCCCGACGGGCACGCCTTCCTGCGGTGGCTGGCCGGCGAGCCCAAGCAGCTTCTGCGCTACAGCCGGACCGACTTCCGGGCGCTGGATTGGGACATGATCCAGCGCTGGGTCGACGAGGCCGGGGGGCGGGCGCCGGGCTACACCCTGGAGATCCACACCCGCCGCCTGCCCGAGGATCTCTGGGACGAGTACTGCGCCGCCAAGACCGAGCAGATGCGGCACATCCCGCGCGACGGCCTGGACATGGGCGACTGGGTGTTCGACGCCGACGACCAGCGCGACTTCTATCGCCTGCTGGACACCTACGCCGCCGATCACAACGTGATCTGGGTGCGCGACCCGGGCGGCCGCATCGTGGCCATCACCGATGTCGGCTACTACCCCCACCAGCCGCGCTACGTCCAGCAGTTCTTCACCGGCGTGCACCCCGACGCGCGCGGCCTGGGGCTCGGCAAGTGGGTCAAGGCCCGCATGCTCCAGCTCGCCCGCGAGGCCTACGGCGACCGCGACATCCACTGGGTCCGCACCGACAACGCCACGTCCAACGCGCCGATGCTGGCCATCAACGAGCGGCTCGGCTTCCGCGAGTACCGCGTCCGCGGCATCTACCAGGCGCACCGGGACCAGATCGCCGAGCGGCTGGGGCATGTGAGCGCGTGACGCCGGTTGCGCGTCGCTACCCCTTGCCCTCGCCCTCGCCCTCGTCCGTCGGCGCCGGCGTCGGCGACGGGCAGCCGCCCTGCACCGTCGGCATTGGCTCCGGCGTCAGGTTGCGCGGCCGGGGCGTCGGCGTCGGCTCCGACGCGTCGGGGTTCTCGACGCGCGGCTGGAGCGCCACCGGCAGGAACGCCGACATCACCTTGCGCGGGTAGCACGCGTAGATGTACGCGTCCCCTTCCAGCGCGTCCAGCACCACGAACACGTGCGACGCGCAGCCCGGCGCCGACGAGAACTCCGCCAGCCACACCGGGTACTCCGGCCCGCGGGCGCACGGCTCCAGGTTGCCGCGGGAGGTCCACCGGTAGCCGGCCTCTTCGTCCCACGGGACGTTCAGGTACTCGCGCTCGAGGAACGCCCGGAAGCCCGCGGCCGTGGCGAGCATCATCCGGCTCTGGACGTACTCGCCCGTGCCGGCCGGGTCGACCAGCGCCAGGATGCGCTCCGTGGCCTCGGCCTCGTCGAAGACCGAGCGCGGGGTGGGCGTCGGCACGAGCACCGGCGCCGGCAGCACCGCCGTGGCGGTGGCCTCCGGGAACGGCCGGTCGCGCGCCGGCGCCCGGTAGCGCACCACCGTCGACGCGTCGCCGATCAGCCACAGGTCCGCCACGCCGGCCGCGTCGTGGAGCACCGCCAGGTCGCTGAAGTCCCGGTTGAACAGGTTCACGACCTCCGGCCGGCGCCCGGCGGCGTAGCGCACGACCGTGTCGTCGGCCACGCCCCAGAAGCCCGTGGCGTCGGCGCCGGCGATGGCCTCGACCCACAGCCCCTCGCGGCTGACCGTGCGCCACGCGCCGTTGCTGAAGCGGGCGATCCCGTCGCCGCCCACGCCCCACAGCGATCCGTCGCGGCCGCGCGCGAGCTGCCACACCGTGACGGCGGGACCGCCCGGCGACGTCTCGCCGAGGATGGGGTGCCACGTGAAGCCGCGGTCGTCGTGGTGGAGGATGCGCTGCGGCATCGGCCCGCTCTCCGCCTCGTCTTCCCACGGATCCCAATAAGGCAGCATGGAGCTGAACCACGCCTCTCCCGGCCCGACGGCCACCACGTCGGTGACGAGCGCGCCACACGTGCGGGTCATCAGCGTCCAGGTGCGGCCGTCCCAGCGGTAGATCGAGCCGCTGGCCCCGCCTTCGAACAGGTCCTCCCAGTCCGTCGCGGTCACCAGCCAGCCGTCGTCCGGCCCGCTGAAGTCGATGGCGCCGAGGTCCAGCCACGTGAACGCCGGCCACTCCGTCCACGCCGATCCGTCCCAGTGCATCAGCGTCCCGCGGTGGCCGGCCGCCCACACGTCGTCGCGCGCCACCACCTTGATGCTCGTGAGCCAGCGCGCGTGCGGCGGCGCGGGCGGCGCCGTCCACGCCTGGCCGTCCCAGCGCAGCGGCGGGCCGCCCTTGCCGACGATCCAGCCGTAGTCCGGCGCCAGCATGTCGATGGCGTAGAGCTGGTGCCCGCTGTGAAGCTCGCGCCATTGGAGTGTGTCGTCGATGCGCACCACCTGGCCGCTGTCGCCGACGGCGAGGAACGTCTCGTTGTCGGGCAACGGGACCAAGCTGTGCAGGAAGCCGGTGTCCCAGCGCGAGTCGGGTGGGAATTGACCGTCTCGCACGCTGCCGGCGTCCGCCGCCGTGTCGCCATCCGTGGCAGTCCCGGCGTCCGCCGCGGTCCCTGTGCCCGCCTTGGTCCCACTGTCTGCCGCCGTGTCGCCATCCGTCGCAGTCCCGCCGCCCGCCGTGGTCCCACCGCCCATCGCGGTTTCACCGCCCGCCGCGTCCGCCCGCGCCGCCAGGGCCCACGGGTCGAACCCGCCCGGGTAGGTTCGCCCGATCTCGCGCCACAGCGTGCCGTCGTGGTGCATCATGACGCCGTTGGCGCCGACCGCAAGGGTCAGGTCCGGGGCCAGCGTCTGAACCGCGAGCAGCCGCGGCAACTCGTTGAAGCTGTCGAGCGTCCAGCGGCCGTCCGAGAGCCGCAGCGTGACGCCGCCGTTGGTCTTGCGGTCGAAGCCGACCGCCCAGCCCACGCCCGACTCCAGCACGCTGACGTCGGTGAGGTTGGCGAAGTCCGGCCCTTCCGTGGCCGTCCAGTCCGTACCGTCGAAGTGCACGATGGCCCCGCGGTCGCCGACCGCCCACACGTCGCCGGCCGCCACCGCCTGCACGGCGCGCAGCCCGCGGACCTCGGGGCTGTCGGCCAGGCGCCAGGCGCGGCCGTCGTAGTGGACGACGACGCCCGTGCCGATGCCGCCGACCGCCCACCCGTCCGTCGCGGTCCGCATGTCGATGTCGTACAGCGGCGCGTGCGTGCCGGGTGACTCGGGCAGCCAGCGCGTGCCGTCGTGGCGGTAGAGCATGCCCACCGCCTCGCACGCGTCGTTGCCGGACTCACCCGCCGCCCAGAGCTGGTCCGGCGCCACGCCGTCGATGGCGTTGAACGTCCCGGTCCGCGCCGCGTCGAGCACCTGGCGCCACGCCGTGCCGTCGAAGCGGACGATTCCGTCGCCGGCGGCCCACACGTCGTCCGGGGCAAACGCGACGGCGCTGACGAGCCGGCGGAAGTCGCCCATCTCGGCATACCAGACGCCGGGCGCCACGGCGGAAGTCGCGGTCGTGGCGGCGGTCGCAGCGGGCGGACGCGGCCCGGCCAGGACGCCGAGCGCGGCGCCAAGGGCGAGGGCCGACACGCAGGCGGGGACGATCAACACGGGGCGCATCGCGGGCCTCCTGGTTGGGGAGCGGTGTGGCAGGGCGGTCGACGAGGGGTGGATCCCCCCGCGATCCTGTCCTGAAGGGGACGGCCGGTATCATACCACGCGCTGGCCGCCGCCTGGTCGTCGCCTCCCCGCCGGCGCTTCGCCGCGGGACCAGCGCGAGGCGCCCACGGCCGGGCGCCCCAGGCTATGATTGCCGCGCGCCAAACCATCGTCGCTCGCCCCCATGGAGGCCTTCCCGTGCTGCCCGTCGTCACCCTCAGCGGCCCGCCGTTCCAGCGCGGCCTGGCCCACGGCCGGGCCGGGCGCGCGCGCATCGCGGCCAACCTGACCGCTTACTTCGCCCGGTTCGCCCGCGAGGCCGGCCTCGACGCCGCCGCCGTCCGCGACCAGGCGGCCGCCTACTGGGACCTCGTCCGCGGCTCGCACCCCGACTACGCCGAGGAGATGCGCGGCGTCGCCGAGGGAGCGGGGGCCGACCTTCTGGCCGTCGTCGCGCTGAACGTCCGCTACGAGATCCTCTATGCCGCGTTCGCCCGCCAGGCGCTGGGCGCGGGGCCGGCCGCCGCGGGGTCCGACCTGCGGGCCGACGGCTGCACGGCCTTCGCCGTCCAGCCCGCGGCCTCGGCCGACGGCCACCTCCTGCTTGCCCAAAACTGGGATTGGTTCCCCGAGGTCCAGGGCCTGGTGCTGCACCGGCTGCCGGGCGACGGCCAGGCCGCCGCGAACGGCGGCGGCGCGGGCGGCGGCGGACAGGACGACCACGGTGTGGACGGCGGCGGCGCGGACGGCACCCGCGAGGCGCGCGGCGATCCCGAGGTCCTGTGCTTCACCGAGGCCGGCATCGTCGGCGGCAAGCTCGGCCTCAACGCGGCGGGGCTCGGGCTGGTGATCAACGGGCTGATCGCCGAGGGCGACGATGCCGCGCGGCTGGCGACGCCGTTCCACGTGCGCTGCCACGAGATCCTGCGCCAGCGCGACTTCGACGCGGCCGTGGCGATCGTGACGGCCGGCCGGCGGGCGTGCTCGGCCAACTTCCTGATCGCGCGGGCGCCGGACCGGGTGGCCGACCTCGAGGCGGCGCCGGGCGCGGTGCGATCCATCGCGCCCCAGGGCGGTGTGATCGCGCACACCAACCACTTCCTCGACCCCGAGGCGATGGGCGTTGTCGAGCCCGTCACCGACACGCGGCCGTTCTCGGTCCACCGCCAGGCGCGCTGCTCGGCGCTGCTCGGGTCGCGGCCGGCGGGCGGCATCACGATCGAGACGGCCATGGCGTTCCTCCGCGACCATGACGGCCACCCGCAGTCGCTGTGCCGCCACCGCGACGCCCGCCGCCCGCCGGACCGGCAGTCGACGACGGTCGCCTCGGCCTTGATGGACCTCTACGCCGGCCGGATGTGGATCAGCGACGGGCCGCCGTGCGAGAACCCGTATCAGGCGCTGGCGCTGGGCGGCGGTTGATGGCGGGCGTTGCCCTCAGCGGCGGGATGCCGATTGACGGCCCTGGCGGCGGGGGATAGACTCACGCGTGTGCCGGCGCGGCCCGCGCGCCGGTCGTACGGACAGGCTCCCATGATCAAGCGCATCCTCGTCACCGGCGGCGCCGGGTTCCTCGGCTCGCACCTGTGCGACCGGCTCGTCGAGGCCGGGCACGACGTGATCTGCCTGGACAACTTCTTCACCAGCCAGAAAGCCAACGTCGAGCACCTGCTGGCGCGGCCGAACTTCGAGCTCATCCGGCACGACGTGACGCACCCGATGTACCTCGAGGTCGACGAGATCTACAACCTGGCGTGCCCCGCCGCGCCCGGGCACTACCAGTACAACCCGATCAAGACCATCAAGACCTCGGTCCTCGGCGCCATCAACGTGCTCGGCCTGGCCAAGCGCGTCAAGGCCCGGGTGTTCCACGCCTCCACCAGCGAGGTGTACGGCGACCCCCACATCCACCCCCAGCCCGAGACCTACTGGGGCAACGTCAACCCCATCGGGCCGCGCGCGTGCTACGACGAGGGCAAGCGGGCCGCCGAGACGCTGATGTTCGACTACCACCGCCAGAACGGCGTGGACGTGCGCGTCGGGCGCATCTTCAACACCTACGGGCCGCGCATGCACCCCTTCGACGGCCGAGTGGTGAGCAACTTCATCCGCCAGGCGCTGCGCGGCGAGGACATCACGATCTACGGCGACGGCACGCAGACGCGCTCGTTCTGCTACGTCGACGACCTGATCGAGGGGTTCCTGCGCATGATGGACTGCGACGACGTCGGGCCGATCAACCTCGGCAACCCGACCGAGTTCACCATCCGCGAGCTGGCCGAGCTCGTGATCGAGCTGAGCGGGTCGCCTTCGCGCATCATCCACGACCGGCCGCTGCCGCAGGACGATCCCTTGCAGCGCCAGCCCGACATCGCCCGGGCCCGCGCACGGCTGGGCTGGGAGCCGGCGGTGCCGCTGCGCGCGGGGCTGGAGCAGACCATCGCGTGGTTCCAGCGCATCGACATGTCGAAGTACCGGCCGCCGACGCCGAACTATTAGCGGCTGCGTCGAAGCCGCCGATGCGTGAGGCGGGTGGTTGCGCCCAGGACCGTGTCACCAGCTGGTCGGCAGCCGCCCGGCCCGCCGTCGCCCCCTCTCACCCCATCCCCACCGTCTTCGCCCGCTCCCACACCGCGTCGAGCATCGCCTCCGTCAGCTTGCCCGTGAACGTGTTCTGCTGGCTCGGGTGGTACGACCCCACCACCGCCAGGCCCGCGTCGATCCGCGCCACGCCCCCGTGCGCGAACCGGGGCGGCGCGCCGCCCGGGCCCCGTCCGCGGTCGCGGAGCACCCGCAGCACCCGGTCGTAGGCGAACGCCCCGAGCGCCACGATCACCCGGACCCCCGGCAAGAGGTCGAGTTCGCGCTCGAAGAACGGCCGGCAAGCCGCCCACTCGTCCGGCGCCGGCTTGTTGGCCGGCGGCGCGCAGCGCACCACCGCCGTGATGTAAGCCCCGACAAGCGCCAGCCCGTCGTCGCGCGCCGTCGCCGTCGGCTGGCTGGCCAGCCCCGCCCGGTGCAGCGAGCGGTAGAGCCAGTCGCCCGAGCGGTCGCCCGTGAACATCCGGCCCGTGCGGTTGCTGCCGTGCGCGCCCGGCGCCAGGCCCACGATCAACAGCCACGCCGCCGGGTCGCCGAAGCCCGGCACCGGGCGGCCCCAGTAGTCGTGCGCCGCGTAGGCCGCCCGCTTCTCGGCCGCCACCCGCTCGCGCCACGCCACCAGGCGCGGGCAAGCGCGGCAGGCCGTCACCGCGGCCTCGAGATCGGCGAGCGTGTCGCCGTCCGCTGCGCCGCTCATGCGACGTCCTCGGTCGACCGGTCCGCCGCATCACCAGCCACCACGCCGCCGCCGGATCCGCGCCGCCGCCGCGCCGGCGCCAGCCGCGCCAGCGCCTCGGTGTGCGACAGCCATTCCGGCGCGGCCCGCAGCGCGCGATACCGCCGGAAGTCCCGCCCGATGGCGAACGCCGGCAGGGCCAGGAGCGGCGCGAGCGGGCCGAGCAGCGGGGCCAGGACGAGGCCGCCGATCAAGATCACCTTCAGCGCCGTCCACGCGCGGATGCCGAGCGCCTGCCCGTGGACGTGCGGCTCGACCAGCGCGTTGTCGAGCACCTGGACGACCGCCAGCGCCAACGCAACCCGCGCCGCGAGCAGGGCGCCGCCCTCGACCGCGCCGACCGCCACCGCCAGCAGCGTGCCGAGCACCGTCCCGTACAGCGGCACCAGCGCCAGCCCGCCGACCATCGGGCCCAGGACGTACGGGTAGCGAACTCCGAGCAGCCACAGCGCGGCCGTCGCCATCAGCGCCACCGCCACCGCGCTGGCGAACTGGCCCTTGAGGTAGCCGCCCAGGTGCCGCACCGCCAGCACGCGCAGCGCGTGCGACCCTTCGCGCCGGGTCATGCCTGGCTCCGTCTCGCCAGGGCCGCCCCCTTCGCGCGCGGTCATGCCCGGCTTTGCCCCGCCAGCGGCCCCTCGCAGCGGGCCATGCCCGGTCCTTCCCCACCGGGAGCCCCGCGCGCCTGCCTCTCGACCGACCCACCCGTGCCCTGCATCGCCCACGCTTTTACACCGGATCAGGGGCAATCGGCAAGTCGATCGCGCATCGGCGATCGCCAGCCGTCCCGCCAAGGCCATCACCAGGCGTCTCGTATGGGGTCTTGTCGATGCCGAACGAATGTACTATAATTAGTCAGTTGGATCCAACCATCCTCGTCTCTCGTCGGTCCTGTGCAATACCTGGTCAATAACTTGACACCCCCGTCCCCCGACGGTATTCTTGGGTCCGACGCCACCTTGATTGAACGCATCGCTGCAACCCACGGAGGTCCATCCACCATGCCTGCCCGACAGCCTATCCGCCTGCCGTGGCGCCGCCCCGGCGCCCGCGCCCTTGCCGCCGCCGTCCTGGCCGTGTTCGGCATCGCCGCCGTCGTGCCGCCGCACCGTGCGCCCGTCGCCGCCCAGAGCGACCTCATCGCCTACAAGATGGTCGCCCAGTGGCCGCAGCGCGACAGCGCCGCCCAAGGCCTGCTCCAGAGCCCGTCCGACCTCGACGTCGCCCGCGACGGGCGCGTCTACATCGCCGATCCCGGCATCGGCGGCGTCCACACCCTCCTACCGTCCGGCGCGTTTACCACGCCGTTCGGCGTCACTGGCGGCTTTCCCGCCCAGCTCGGCCAGGTCGGCCCCATCGCCATCGGGCCCGGCCCGCTGCCCGGCGGCGGACCCATCATGCCGTTCGGCCCCGAGCGCGTCTACGTCCTGGACACCGCCGTCGAGCGCGTGGTGATGTACGACCTCGACGGCCGCTACCTCGGCCAGTGGGAGAAGATCAACGCCGGCGGCATCGCCGCGTCCGGCGACGGCCGGGTGTACGTGCTGGACCGCGACACCAGCCAGGTGCGGGCGCTCGACGCCGCCACCGGGCAGGAGAAGTTCGTGTTCGGCATGCGCGGCACCGACGACGGCCAGTTCGCCAACTTCACCGACGTCGACGTCTCGCCCGACGGCCGCGTGCTGGCCGTCGGCGACAAGCGCGGCCAGCGCGTGCAGCTCTGGGACCTGGCCACCGACGCCCAGCTCGCCGAGCCCAACCCGCCGCCCGCCGCCAAGCTGCGCGTGGCCTACGACCTGCGCGACGCCCGCTACACGCAGCAGGACAACACCTGCGACGGCACCCGCGTCAATGCCCTCGGCGGCGACAAGGTGTTCGCCGGCGAGGCGCTCGGCGCGTGCATCATCGACCGCAAGACCGTCGCGTTCGCCATCGCCGCCAGCGCCAACAGCGGGTCGATCTGCCGCGACACCGTCAAGCTGCCGCGCCACAAAGGCATGACCCAGCAGTACTACGCGCTGGCGGTCAACGACCCCAACGCCGGCAAGTGCGGCGCCAAGCGCACCGACCTCGACACCACTCCGATCATCGTCAAGTACGACGACGAGGCGTTGAAGAGCGTCAACACGGTTTGGGAGGCGTCGTCCAACGAGAACAGCGACAACCCGATCCTGTTCGCGCCCGAGTCGATCAGCATGCCGCAGCCGGGCGTCGTGTTCATCGCCGACGCCTCGTCGCAGATGCGGTTCTTCACCACCGACGGCGCCCAGGTGGCCACGGCCCAGCGCTCCAGCCAGGCCGGCAACTTCACGTCGGACTTCGAGTTCTTCTTCATCATCCGGGCCGACGGCTCCGACGTCGTCGGCGAGGTGTTCGGCTACTACCTGAAGGGCCGCCGCACCGGCCAGACCTTCACGGCCGAGGGCGGCATCGGCCGGTTCAAGACCGTCGAGAAGCGCACCCAGACCGGCGTCGAGAAGGTGATCGAGCCGGTGTGGACTGACCCGCTCATCTCGTCGTTCCAGCAGATCGAGGTGCCGGCGCTGGCGTGGAACCCGGTGTCGCGCGAGCTGCTCGTCGTGCGCAACGACACCGTCGCCCAGCAGCGGACCCAGGACGTCAAGATCGTCCGCTACACGCCCGAGGGCCGCAAGGCCGGCGAGTCGTTCGACCTGCCAGACGACAAGAAGTCCAACCCGTACGTCGACATGACGGTGGCGGCGGACGGCCGGATCTTCGCCCTCGACGACCTCGAGGACAAGGTCCGGATCTACCAGCCCGACGGCACGCCAATCGTCGACGTCCCGGTGGCGTTCGACGCGCGCGCCGTGGCTGGCGGGCCGGCATCACCCGACGGGTCGGTGTTCGTGCTGCGCGAGCCGGGCTCCATCGAGCGCTACGCCGACGACGGCCGCATCTCCGCGCGCCTCGACGGCCGGCCGTTGTCGTTCTCCGACCCGACCACGCTCACCGACCTCATCGTCGACGCCGACGGCAAGGTGTACGTCTCGGACGGCCAGTCCAGCCTCATCAGCGTGTTCGAGTCGACGCCCGACCCCGCGGCCATCCCCATCCCGAACGATGCCGAGTGCCTCTTCCGCGGGCAGGCCTCGGCCGACCCCGCGCGGCTGAACGTCGGACAGGCCACCACCGTGTCGCTGCGCCTGGACGGCAAGTGCGGCATCAGCGAGGACCCGACCGACATCGTCGTCGTCGTCCCGTACTTCCGCCGCCTCGAGCAGGGCGTCGACCCGTCCGCGGCCTATATCACCGAGATGACGCTGCTGATGAGCCGGCTGAACTTCGGCAAGCACCGGGCCGGCATCGTCTCGTACTGGAACACGACGACGACCGAGCTGCCGCTGACAGGCGATCGCCAGACTTACATCGACGCCGTGCGTGACATCACGCGCTTCGACCCGCCCAGCGACAGCGTCAAGCCACAGCTCAAGGACGGCCTCGAGGACGCCGCCAAGCTCTTCGCCGGATCCAACGGCCGGCGGAAGGTCATCGTCGTGCTGCGCGACGAGTACTGCACGCCCGAGAACGAGCTGTTCCCAGGGCAGTGCACGGGCATCAAGCCGGCTGAAGACACGGCGCTCGCCATCCGCAACAGCGGGGTGACCATCGTCGTCGTCAACGGCTTCGGCGGATTCGACCTGGCATCGTCGGACGAGGACGCGCTGTACGGCGTGGAGTTCGTGCACCGGCGGATGGTGCGCTACGCCCCGCCGCCGATGATGGCCACCGACATCGCGCTGACGCACGCCGTGCCGGGCAACCTGACCGTCGACCCGGCGTCGATCTCGGGCGGCGGCACGTGGAACGCGCCGCGCATCGAATGGGCGGTGCCGGCGATGGACTACAACGGGCTGACGGCCAGCGCCGTGCTGCGCCCGACGCAGGGCGGCACGTGGCCGGTGGGCGCCTCGATCACCGCGACGCTCGTCGACGGGTGGGGGAAGCGCCAGGACGTCGTGTTCCCCATCCCCGACATCGAGGTGATCGGGCCGACGGCGACCCCCGTGCCGCCGACGGCGACCGCGACGCCCGTGCCGCCGACAGCCACCCCGTCGCCCACGGTCGTCCCCTCCGCCACGGCCACGCCGACGCCGACGATCGTCCGGGCGTACCTGCCGTGGCTGAGCAACAACCTGTGCATCCCGTCGAAGCCGCGCTTCGACGTGGCGCTGGCGGTGGACGTGTCGTCGAGCATGACCGGCGAGAAGATCGAGGCGGCCCGCGCGAGCCTGCGGGTGTTCCTCGACGTCGTCGGGCTCGCGCCGGGCGGCGACCACGTGGCCGTGGTCGACTTCGCGGGCGACGCCCGGGTCGTACAGGGGTTGACGGCCGACCGCGCCGCGCTGACGGCGGCCATCGACGGCCTGGCGACGCGGCAGGGGACGCGCATCGACCTTGGTCTCGCCGCCGCGCAAGCGGAGCTGACGGGGCCGGCGGCGCGGGAGACGGCGGGCCAGGTGATCGTGCTGCTCTCCGACGGCCAGCAGACCGGCGGCCCGGCCTCGGCGCTGGCGGCCGGCGCGGCGGCGCGGGCGGCGGGCATCGACGTGTACACGATCGGCTTCGGCGCCGATGCCGACGCCCCGACGCTGGCGGCCATCGCGGGCGACCCGGCGCGGTCATTCCTGGCACCGACGGCCGCGGACCTGGCGGCGGTGTACGCGCGGATCGCGGCCAGCATCCCGGGCTGCCCTTGACGTTGGGTGGCGGGAGGAGGGGCGTGCACCCTCCTCCCGCCCATCCCGGTGCTTGCGTGCCGGTCGGAGCCGCGCCACAATACCGCCCGGCACTGCCATGGATCACCCCATCCCCGCCCCGACCCGCCCGGCGCCCGGCCCCACGCCTCTCCTCGATCCGCTCCCGGCCGCCACGCCGCCCGTCACCGGCATCGTGCTGGCCGGGGGCCGCAGCGTCCGGATGGGCCGCGAGAAGGCGTGGGTGGCGCTGGCCGGCCGCCCTCTCATCCTGTGGGTGCTGGACGCGCTGCGCGAGGTGACCACCGGCCAGGTCGTCGTGGCGCGCGACGATCCCGCCCAGATCGACCGCCTGGCGGAGCTCGGGCTGCCCGTGGCCGTCGACCGTTTCGAGAGCCGTGGTCCGTTGGGGGGCATTCACGCCGGGCTCGTCGCGAGCCCCACGGACCTCGCCGTGGTGGTCGCCTGCGATCTGCCGCTCGTTCGGCCCGCGCTCCTGGCGCTGCTCATGGCCGCCGTCGGCGACTGGCAGGCCGCCGTGCCGTACGCCGGTGAGACCGGCCCGCCCGAGCGGTTCGAGTGGACCACCGCCCGCCAGGCCGGGCTCCAGCCGCTGGTCGCGGCCTATCGCCGGTCGTGCATTCCGCCGCTCGAGCGCCTGCTCGACGGCGGGCCGCTGCCGACCACCGCCTTGATCTCGATCGTGCGCACGCACGTTGTATATCCCGACGTCTGGCGCACCGCCGACGCCGAGGGCCGGTCGTTCTTCAACGTCAACACCCCCGAGGATGTCCTTGTCGCCGCCCGCATGCTTGCTCAGCCGCCTGCCTGAATCCACCGTGACCCGCGCGCCGGCACCCGCGCGAGATCCAGCGCCCACCGCGCGCCGGGTCCCGCCCGAGCCCGCGACCGTGACCGTGACAGCATGACGCGCGGCGACCTCGTCCTGTGGATGCTCGTCTACCCGTGGCCGACCGTGGCCGCGGGCATCGCGCTGGCCGTGGCCGCGTATGTCCTCGCGCGCCCGGTGCGGGCGCAGGCCTGCCATGCCCTGCGCATCGAGTCGTGGCGCCTGTGGGCCATCCTGGCGGCCGCTCCGGCGTTCTTCGTCGGGGCGGAGGCCGCCCTCTGGGGCTGGCTCCTGGCATGGCGCGCGCCGTTCGTGTTCACGGGCTTGCCGTGGGCGGTCGGGCTGTGGCTCGTCGCCCTGGCGCCCGTGCCGGCCCTGGCGTGGTGGACGTGGCGGTCGTGGGCTGCCGGCGGCGGCCCCGCGCGGCCCGAGGCCGTGTCGCGCCGACCCCTTGTGCTGGCCGCGGCGCTGGCCGTCGCCGGGATCGCGCTCATGCTGGGCGGCGAGGCGGCGCGCCAAGCCGCCTGGTCCGGCCTGGTGGATCGCGCGCTCGCCGAGGCAGGGCCGCCCGCCGACCGCCCGGCGGTCGGAACGATCGTCCGGCTGCGCGCGCACCGCTACGTCGACTGGCCCGCGGCCGAGAAGGCTCTCGACCGCGTCGTCCCCACCGCCGCCGACGCGCTCGCCGTGGCCGGTGCGACCGAGGGCGGGCTGGACCGCGAGCAGCGCGCCTACTTCGCGCGGCGGATCGAGGCCGGGCTGGAGGCCGGGGAGCCGGGGTTGAGCGCGGCGGACGCGGTTCCGCGCGTCTGGACCCTCACCGGCGACGCCGAGCGGGCCATCCGCGCCTACGCCCTGACCGTCGCGGAGCTGCGGCCGACCGCGCTCGACGCGGCGTGGGACCTCCAGGCCGCGGCCGAGCACGCCCTGCGCCACGCCCCGCCGGAGGTCGTGGCCACCGTCCTGGCCGCGCTCGACGCCGACGCCAGCCAGATCGCGCTCGCGCCGCGCCTCGTCGATGCGCTCGTGGCGCACGTCGACGACCCGGCGCCGCAAGGCCCGACGGCCGTCGCGCTCCTCCTGCGCGACGGCTCGGCCGGCGCGCTCCGGCCGCTCCTGCCGCGCTTCGTCGACGCGGCCGGCGCCCGCGCCGGTTACGACGGGCCGATCTGGCGGGCGCTGCGCGACCGCTGCATCCAGCGGGCGGCCGCGCTCCCGGCGCTGGCGGCAGACACCGATGCCAGCGTGGCGGCCGGGGCGCGCGAGGTGCTGGCCTACGTCCGGCAGTACTGCCGCAAGGGACGGCCGCAGCAGTAGGGAGTCGAGGGATCGGGCCCCACGCCGCCGGGCGTCAAACCGCGGCGGCTCTCGTCACGCGGCCGGGCGGGCGCCGGCCTTCTGGCGGCTCCGGTCGCCCACGCACCGAGCGGACGGCGCCGCTCACCCCGGCAGCACCAGCCGATACCCGCGTCCGCGGACGTTCTGGATGGAGTCCGTCTCCGGCTCACCCGCCTCCGCCAGGCGGCCGCGCAGCCGGTGCACCGCCGCCTCGAGCCCGCGCTTCGACGCCCCGCGGTCGCCCCAGACCGCCATGAGGAGATCTTCGAACCCGCAGACCTCGCCCGCGTGCTGCCGCAGGTGGGCCAGGAGCTTGCGGTCGAGCGGCGTGAGGTCGCGCGCCACCGCATCGAGGTCGATCCCGCCCTGGGCGCGGCCGCCCGCGGCGAGCTCGCTCCTGAGCAGCGACGTGTAGGGCCGGTAGCGGCCGGTCGCCGGGTCCTGCACGATCAAGGCCCCGTTGAGCAGCGTCTCGACCGCCGTCCAGTTGGCCAGCGGATCGACCGGCTCGCCCGCCGCCAGGCGTCCCAGCACGCGCCGCGGCCCTTCGCCGAGATCCCTGTACTGCAGCGCAAACAGCTCCTTCACCGACGGGCGCGCCGCGATCTCCAGGGCGATCCAGGCGCGGTCCGCGTCCGACTCCGGCAACACCTCGTCATGGGCACCGCCCACCCGCCGCCGGCGCTCGAACAGGAACTCGGCGCAGATCGTCAGCAGGTAGGGGTGCCGGCCGCCCACGTCCAGCAGGAAGTCGAGGTCGCGCTCCGTGAACCGGATCGTCTCACCCCGCAACGGCTCCGTGACCAGGCGGTGCGCGTCCGCGTCCGACAGGAGCCCGAGGTTGCGAGGGGTCAGGATGTTGAGGAACGCCGACGAGTGCAGCGCTGCGCCCGCGCGCGCCGCCTGGAGGTCCGCCGTCGTGCGCTCCGTGGCGATGACGAACGCGTGGCGCTCGGTCAGCGCGCGCATGAAGAAGTCGTCTTCGTCGGCCAAAGACAGGAAGGCCCGGTCGAAGTGGTCCAGGCAGAACACCATGCGCGCGCCGCCATCGCTCAAGACATCGAGCGCGCGCCCCAGGGCCGCCTTGATGTCCGACTTGGGTGCGTCGGCCGGTGGGATGTCGTCCTCGTGCCGGCCCGACGCCACCGCGCTTGCCGCTTCGCGCGAGTCGTAGACGGCGTGGAGCATCGGGAGAAAGACCTCGTCGCCCTTGTACAGGTAGCAGTCGACGTAGGCCGGGGCGATCTGGACGGTCGGCGCGTCGCCGTACGTCGGCGCCAAGAGCGGGCCGTGCCGATCGCACAGGTAGCGGAGAAGCGTGGTCTTGCCGATGGTCCGCATTCCCTGAAACACCAGCGACTTGGGGTGATGCGGGGCGGTCACGCTGTCGAAGATCAGCTTGACCTCGCCGTCGCGGCCATAGAACCGATCGCGTTGGTAGCCGGTGAGCATGCGGGCAAACGGGTTGCGGGCGTAGGCGGTGCTCGGCGAAGCAGCGGTCGCGGCAACGGGTGTTCCAGGCTGTGGATCGATCGCGTGGGTCATCGTGGCTCCAGGTCGGTGTAGGATGACAGCGGGCGGTACGCGCGCAGCCAGTCGGCGAAGAGCGGCACGCGCAGGCTGTAGGCCTGCCCGCCGGCCAGATCGCGGTGCCGAACCACGCCGGCATCGTCCAGGCCGCGGAGAGCCTGCGCGATGGCAGCTGTGTTGGGTCGGAGGCCGCGCTCCTGCCGGGCCCGGGCGATCGCGTCCAGCGTGGCATCGCGATGGTCCGGGCCCGAAGCGTGCGCCAGCCCGCTCAGCGCCGCGCGGGCGGCGGCGCCACGCTCGTGCCGCAGGAAGTCGTGGAACAGGTGAGGGCCGTGGCGGAGGGTGTCGGCCAGCACCGTGTCGAGGTGCTCCGGCGTGATGATCCGGCGGTTCTCGTGGAGCGCCCGGCCCACCAGGTCGTGCATGACGGTGTGGATGTAAAACGGGTGCCCGGCGGTCAAGTGGGCGATCCGCGCGACGACCTCGTCGGCCAGGCGCAGCGCCTCGCCCATCGGCTCGCGGATGAGCTGCTCGCTGGCGCGCGGGTCGAGGAACCCCAGCCCGACCGGAATGCCGGTTCGCAGGAGGGCCACGCTCCCGTCGGCCGTCGGGTCACGCCGGGGCAGGGTCCGGAAGTAGCTCTCCTGGACGCACACCACGAACCGGACCGCCGAGTGGCCCTCGACCAGGCCCTTCAGACGCCGGATCGCGCGCTGGCACTCGCGCGCCTCCCACAGCTCGTCCAGCACGTTCAGCTCGTCGATCATGACCACCAGGCGCCGGGCGCCCAGGCTGCGCAGCGCCTGAAGGAACCAGTCCTCGAAGCCGTCGCCCTCGGCTTGGGTCTTGAACCGGCGCGGCCCCGCCGCGCGCCCCGCGCCGGGCGCCCGCGCGGGATCGATGGCCTTGCGGATGGCCTCGGCCAGGCTCGCCCACAGCGCCGCCTCGTGGTGCGCCGGCAGGCGCTGCATGTCGAGCAGCACCGTGGCGAAGTCCGCCGGGGCCAGCGCGCTGTCGCGCAAGAAACGCAGCAGCGACGTCTTGCCGATGCGGTTGATCCCGTACACGACCGCGAGGTTTTGACTGCTGACGGCGTGGGCGTGGTCGCGCAGACCCGCGTGCAGCAGCGCGTCGATGCGCGCGATCTCGGCGTGGCGGCCCTTGAACATCCGCTGGTCGCGCACCGCGATGGCCGTGTAGGGGTTGGCCGCCCGCGCCCGCCGGGCGATGAGGAGCTTCTCGACCTCGGAGAGCATCTCGATGCGGTAGGTGTCGATGGCGCTGGCGTGGCGCAGCGCCTGGAGCTGCTCGTCGAGCGCCGGCAATGCGGCCGGGCCGGTCACATTCACGTCGAGCTGCATGCGCGCCACGTGGTTGCGGTCGACCTCGGCCTGAGCGCGGATGAGGTACAGGCCGTCGGCGTACCGCTCGTACACGCGCGCCAGGATGTCGTCGAGCAGCCGGTGGCGGTCAAACGCCTCGATGGTGATGCGCGCCACGGCCTCGGCTTGGGGCGCGACGCGCCACGCGAGCGGCACGGCGTCCGCCGCCGCCGGCGCGTCGGGGCAGTCGCGGTGGTGGACCACCAGGCGCACATGGCGCGTGCCGGGCAGCGACAGGCGCCCGACGATCTCGGTGGCCAGGGTGGGGCAGCAGATGCGCCCTTGGCCTGGGCACTGCGCGAGACGGACGCGCTCGACCGGCACGTCGAGCGGCTGGCCGTCGGCGCGGACGATGTAGCCCGCGAGCTGGGCCGTGACCCACCGGGCCGTGATGTGCGACGGCGTCAGGCCGCGCGCGCCGCGCACCATGTCCGGCCGGGCGATCGGCTCGTAGAGCCCGCCGACGTCGGCCAGCCCGACCTCCCGGGCCAGGCGATCGAGGAAGCGGTCGAGGTCGGTCGGCGCCGCCGGAGGCAGACCTTGAGCCTCCAGCTCGTCGCGGAGCACGCGGTCGATGCGCTCGCGGCCAGGGTGGATCCCCGGCGTGCGGTGGCGCAGCGCGCGGCGGATGCTGATCTTGGCCATCGAGGTCTTGGCGATGTCCACCCAAGCCTTCTCGACCGCCAGGAGATGCGGGTCGGTCTCGATCTCGACCATGTCGCCGTTGGCCAGGCGCCGATCGACGCCGGCCAGGCTGCCGTTGACCCAGATGCGCTTGCAGTGGTCGCCGATGTCGGAGTGGATGCGGTAGGCGAAGTCGATGGGGGTGCTGCCGTCTGGCAGCGGGTAGGATTCGCCGAGGGGGGTGAAGACGACGATCGCGTCGGATGCGGTCCCGGGCGGACGGGCGTTGACGAAGGCCATCCGCTCGGCATCGTCCCACCACGCGCGGGGGATCGCCTCGGGCGAGCCGAGGTAACGGGCGCCGACGATGCCGTGCCAG
This sequence comes from uncultured Anaerolineales bacterium, assembly GCA_964415605.1. GTDB lineage: Bacteria > Chloroflexota > Anaerolineae > Epilineales > Epilineaceae > UCB3. The sequence continues at coordinate 26,999 of CAYQBA010000019.1, forward strand.
TTGACACGGTGCATGTCGGGCGTGTAGATGCGCACGTCGGTGCGCAGGACGGTGCGGGTGTCGCCGCCGGGCGGTCGGTAGCCGACCGAGGTGCCCAGGATGCGGTAGCCGTTGTAGGTCGGCGCCGCGACGAAGTCGTGGAACGCGCCGCCTTGCAGCGAGCGCCAGTCCAGCGGCGGGTACGTGTGGTGCACGCACGCCAGGGCGCGGTAGCACGCCTCGCGCGACGCGACCACCACGTCGAGCTTGAGCCGGCGGCACACTTCGGGCAACTGCTCGCCGCGCTGCTGGTGGCGGTACACGCCGGCGGGGCATGGTTCGTGGCCGCGCACCTCGGCCTCGATGCCGGCGGCCCGCAGCGCGGTCAAGAGGACGCGTTCGAGGTCGCCGAGGCACTCGGTGCGATGCTCGGCCACGGAGGCGAGCTGGCGGCGGATGGGATCCCATGCCTTGCGGGGGTCGACGTGCGCCAGGCTCGTGTCGCCGAGGTCGTAGCGGAGCTGCCACATGCCAAGCATCTCGGTGAGCGGCAGGAAGATGGCATCGTTGGTACTGCACAGGTGCCGGGCGGCGTCGTACTCGAGCGCGTCGATGGCCCGCATGCGCGCCACGTGCGCGGCCAGGACCATGAGCGCGACCTCGACGTCGGCGTAGGCCTGGACGAAGAGCGACCGCAGGATGGCGGCCTGCTCGCGCCGCCGGTCGACGTCGGCGGCCGGCCAGCGGTCGGGGATGCGATCCAGCGCCGCGCAGGTCTTCGCCAGCACCCGCACGCGCGGGGCGCCATCGCCGAGGCGGCCGAGCAGCTCGGCGGGCTCGGCGGGCGCGACGGCGCGCAGCACGGCCGCCGCGAGCACGGGGGACGGCAGCCGCCACTCGGTCAGGACTCGCAGCCATGCGTCGAGATGCCCGCTGTGAACGATCGAGGCGGAAATGGCGTGGCGGTCGACGAGCCGGCGGCAGTCCTGCACCGTGGCTCGGCCGCGCACAGAAAGATGGTGGAAGGGCGGAAGCCCCGCGTTCGGGTCGGGCACTGGCGATCAGGTGCGGCAATGGGTGCGTGCAAGGTACGCGGCGGTAACTGCGTCATTTTACCACAGACGAGACCGGATTGTCCATTAAGATTCTGTCACGCGTATTGACATGAATGCTTTGAGTATGTTACCCTAGACGCGCAAGACCCCCATCTGCCCGATGGCAGACCATCAGCTCGCCGGGGATCCTCCTCCCCCCGACCGTCGCGTCGATCCCGTGCTCTGGCGGCCGCGCAGGCCCGCCCGGTCGACGTCCCCGCTGTCCTGCAAGCCCGGAAGGGCGGAAACGGAGAGCAAAGAGATGGGTGCGCTGCTGAAGTGGGCCGGAGCGTTCGTCCTGCCGGTCATGGCGTTCATCGTGTCGTCCGATACCGTTGTCACGGCCGCTGCCGCCGCGGTGGTGGTCGGCCTCATGTTCGCGCTCATGTGTTCACGCTGCCTGTACCGCCCGCCGGAGCAGCACTATGCCGTGGTGTTCCAACCCGGGTTCCGGAACTACCGTATTGTCGGTGTGAACGAATGGACCGTCATCTTCCCACTGGCCGAGCGGTTGCGCGCCGTGGTGTCTGGGAACATGGCGATGCTCAAGACATCCCATCCTGGAGTTGCGACCCGCGATGGCTTCCCGATCGACGTCTTCGTCAGTTGGACCTATCAGCTCAATCCCAACCTGCTCTCGTACTTGTCTGTGCCGGAGTACCTCGCCCATACGGAACGGAATGAGTGGCCGAAGATCCTTCAGTCCCAGGTCAACGGGGTGATTCGCGCCGTCATGATCCGCCATCGCGATGCCGACCTTCTGACCGGCTCAGGACAGGACTTGCTAAAGCAAGAACTTGGCGCGAAGGCGGCGGCACAGCTGCGAGGGTTTGGAATCGACCTCAACCCGGGGTTCGGAGTGAACCTGCAAGCAGTGCGCCCTTCCCAACGGGTGCGGCAGGCCATGGAAGGTCGCCGCGCGGCGGAGCATGAGGGTCCTGGACACTTGGAGAAGGTCAGATCACTGGCTGACCTGAAGGAGTCCATGGGCTTGTCGCCAGCGGATCTCCATGGCTTGAGCGCCATTGTCAATCCCGCGGCTGGTGCGGGTTCAATTGTGACGGTGCTCAACCCCGACCATACAGGCCGCCTTTTCGGTTCGGCACCGACTCCCGCTCCGCAAGGAACGGGTGGTGACGACCATCCCACCGCACCACTTCATCCAAGGCGTCGGAGCGGTACGTCTCGGCTATCATGACTTCACGCTCCCGCGGCCATCTGGAGGCCTCCGGGAAATCCGTGCCGCGCCGCCCGGAGGCCTCTCCCCCCATGCGCATCGCCCTCAGCACCGACGCCCGCGCCCCGCTCGTCGACGCCGTGCTGGCCGAGCTCGAGCGCCGCGGGCATGCCGTCACGTACATCGGCCCGGCCGGCGGCGCCGAGGCCGACTGGCCCGACGTCACCCGCCAGGCCGCCGAGGCCGTCGCGCGCGGCGCGGCCGACGAGGCCATCGTGATGTGCTGGACCGGCACCGGGGCGTGCATCGCCGCCAACAAGGTGCGGGGCGTCCGCGCGGCGCTGTGCCACGACGCCGAGACCGCCCGCGGGGCCCGCACGTGGAACCACGCCAACGCCCTCGCCCTCAGCCTGCGGCTGACCTCGATCCCGGTGGCCCTCGAGATCCTCGACGCGTGGCTCGCCACCCCGCTCAGCACGGACCCGTGGAACCTGGCCCAGATCGCGCGGATCGACGCCATGGATCGGGCCCGCGCCGTCGATCCGTGACGGTCAGCGCGCCCGGGCGATCTCGTCCACCGCCTGCGGGTTGACCAGCGACGACGTGTCGCCCGCCGGCTGCCCGAGGTAGGCCGAGCGCACCATCCGCCGCATGACCTTTGCGTTGCGCGTCTTGGGCAGGTCGCTGACGAACCACACCTCGCGCGGCGCCAGCGGCTTGCCCATCGCATCCACGATCATCCGCCGCAGCTCCGCCCGCAGCGCGTCCGACGGCGCCGCGCCCGCCCCCAGCACGCAGAACACCACCAGCTCGCTGCCCTTGACCTCGTGCGGCACCCCGATCGCCGCCGCCTCGACCACGTCCGGGTGCGCCACCAGCACCGATTCGACCTCCGCCGGCCCCAGCCGCTTGCCGGCGATCTTGATCGTGTCGTCCGACCGCCCCAGGATGTACCACATCCCGTCGTCGTCCACCGCCGCGAAGTCGCCGTGCACCCAGATCCCCGGCCAGCGCGACCAGTACGTCTCGACATAGCGCTCCGGGTCGCGCCAGAACCCGCGCGTCATCCCGATCCACGGCGCCTTGATGACCAGCTCGCCGACCGCGCCGACCACCGGGTCGCCGCGCTCGTCCAGGACGTCCGCCGCGATGCCGGGGCACGGCCCCGCGAACGCGCACGCCTTAAGCGGCAGGATCGGGTTGCCCATGACGATGCCGCCCGAGATCTCGGTGCCGCCGGAGTAGTTGACGATGGGCCGCAGCCCGTGCCCGACGCTCTGGAACAGCCAGCGCCACGGGTCGGGGTTCCACGGCTCGCCGGTCGACGCGAAGCACCGCAGGCTGCCGAGGTCGTGGGCCTGGTGCGGCGCGTCGCCGTGCGGGATGAGGCTGCGGATCAGCGTCGGCGACACGCCGAGCTGGTTGACGCGGTGGCGCTCCACCAGCGCCCACAGCCGGTCCGGACCCGGGTAGTCGGGCGCCCCGTCGTACAGCAGGCACGTGGCGCCCAGGAGCAGCGACCCGAACACCAGCCACGGGCCCATCATCCAACCCATGTCGGTCATCCAGTAGATGACGTCGCCGGCATGCACGTCGGTGCCGAAGGCCATGTCCTGCGCCGCTTTCACCGGGAACCCGCAGTGCGTGTGCACCGCGCCCTTGGGCTGGCCGGTCGTGCCCGACGTGTAGATCACCATCATGACGTCCTCGGCGGACGTGTCCGCCGCATCCGCCGTGTCGGGCTGGGGTTCGACCAGGTCGTCCCACCAGTGGTCGCGCCCGGCCTGCATCGGGACAGCGTGCCCGGTGCGGCGCACCACGATCATGTGCCGCAGCGTCGGCACCTCGGCCGCCGCGGCGTCGGCCACCGACTTCATGTCGGCGACCTTCCCGCGCCGGAAGGCGCCGTCCGCCGCGAACAGGGCCTTGGCGTCGGCGTTGACCAGGCGCGTGACGATGGCGTCCTTGCCGTAGCCCGAGAAGAGCGGCAGCACGATGCCCCCGAGCTTGACCACGGCCAGCAGGGCCACGACGATCTCGGGGGTCATGGGCATGTACAGGCCGACGGCGTCGCCCGGTCCGAGGCCGAGCGCGCGCAGGGCGTTGACGGCCCGGTTGACGGCGGCGTGCAGCTCGCCGTACGTCAGGGTCCGGACCGCGCCTTCCTCGCCTTCCCACACCACGGCCGGCCGCGCGGCGATCGCGGTGCCGACGTACTTGTCGACGCAGTTGTGGGCGATGTTCATCCGCCCGCCCACGCACCAGCGGGGCCACATGATCCCGGCCGAGAGGTCGACGACGTCGGTGTACGGCACGCGCATCTGGATGTCGAGGTAGCGCAGGATGGCCTCGGTGAACCACGCGACGTCCTCGGTCGAGCGGCGCATCAGGTCTTCGAAGGTGGCGATGCCGTGCTCGCGCATGAACGCGGTGAGGTGGGCCGGCTCGACGTAGTCGGGCGTGGGGTACCAGACGATGTCGCCGCCGAAGTCGAAGGGCTCGCTCATGGGTGTGCTCCGTCGGGCTGCCGCGTGGGGCGGTGATCGGTGGGGCGCGCCCGGGGACGGGCGGCGGGCGGATGTTAAGCCCACGCGGGGGCTTTGCGCAACTGCGGCGGGCGCCTAGGGATGCCGATGTTGCGTGGATCTTCGGTGTGCCGATGGTGCTGTGCTGAGGCCGCGTTGAAGGTGTGTCAGGCGTGTCGTCCTGGCGGCGGCGCGGCGGCCTCTCATCTTGACGAGCGCCGCTCGCCACGCCCGTTGCCCGCAGCTCTCGGCCAGTGGCATACTCCTGCTGCTTTGACCCCCTCCCGATCGATCCCATCCCGAATCCTGACCGCGAAAGGGCGTCTCCTGTGATGAGCTACGACTTGCCCCCGTACGACCTCGGCCTGTCCGCGGAGGCGGCCGCCGAGCGGTTCGCGGCCCTCCAGCGCAAGCTGGTGCCGCTGTGGACGTCGATCAAGGCACTGAGCGACGACGAGCAGACCATCGTGGTGGTGCCGTCGTTGTCGGTGGACGTCATCTTGCGGCCGTCGGAGGTTCAGGCGTACGAGGAGCGGTTCCTGTTCCTCTTGCTGCTGTTGCGCCAGCCGCGGGCACGGCTGATCTACGTGACGTCGCAGCCCGTGAACCCGGACATCATCGACTACTACCTCGGCCTCATGCCGGGCATCATCGCCAGCCACGCCCGGCGCCGGCTTAAGCTGGTGTCGCCGATGGATGGCTCGTCGCGGCCGCTCAGCCTCAAGCTGCTCGAGCGGCCGCACCTCATCGCCCAGTTGCGCGGCTTGATCCGGAACCTCGACCGCTGCCACCTGGTGCCGTTCAACACGACGATCCTCGAGCGCGACCTGGCCGTGGCCATCGGAATCCCGATGTACGGCGCGGACCCCTCGCACTTCCCGCTGGGGACCAAGAGCGGCGGGCGCAAGGTCTTCGCCGCGGCGGGGGTGCCGCACCCGTTGGGGGTGGAGGACCTGGCGAGCGAGGGCGACGTGGTGGCGGCGATCGCGGACATGCGGGCCCGGCGGCCGGGGATGCGTCAGGTGATCGTCAAGCTGAACGAGGGGGTCTCGGGCGAGGGCAACGCGATGGTCGACCTCGACGGCCTGCCGCCGCCGGGCGCGGCGGACGAGCGGGCGGCGGTGGCGGAGCGGGTGCGAGGGATGCGCCTCGAATCGCCGGCGGTGTCGTACGCGATGTTTGCGGAGAAGCTGGGGGTCAACGGGGGGATCGCGGAGGAGCGGATCGTGGGCGAGGATCTGCGTAGCCCGAGCACGCAGTTGCGGGTGACGCCGCTGGGGGCGGTGGAGCGGCTGTCGACGCACGACCAGCTGCTCGGGGGCGAGGGCGGGCAGAGCTATCTGGGCTGCCGGTTCCCGGCGGATCCGGGGTACGCGGCGGACATCATGCGGCTGGGGGCGCGGGTCGGGGAGGTGCTGGCGGGTGAGGGGGTGCTGGGGCGGTTCGCGGTGGACTTCGTGACGGTCCGGCGGCGGGACGGGGGCTGGGATGCCTACGCGATCGAGATCAACCTGCGCAAGGGGGGGACGACGCACCCGTTCTTGACGCTGCAGTTCTTGACGGATGGGGCGTACGATGCGGACGCGGGGGTCTTCACGACGCCGCGGGGGGAGCGGAAGTGTTTCGTGGCGAGTGACCATGTGGAGTCGCCGCTGTATCGGGCGTTCACGGTGGATGATCTGTTCGACGTGGCGGTGCGTCACGGGATCCACTATGACCACGCGCGGCAGTCGGGGGTGGTGTTCCACATGCTGTGTGCGATGGGGGACTGTGGGCGTTTGGGGATGACGGCAGTGGGGGACTCGCCGGCGGACGCGGAGGGGTTGTTCAACCGGGCTGAGGCGCTGTTGGCGGGCGAGGCCAGGGCGGCGTTGGGGCGGGGGTGATGGGTGGTTTGGAGATGACGTCGAAGCTGGGCGTGGGGGGTGCGGCGGATTGGATGCGGAAGCGATGCCGCTGATCGCGACGGCGGCCGCCGGGCTCGAGGCGGTGGTGGCGCGTGAGCTGCATGGGTTGGGTCTTCGGGACACCCATGCGTTTCCGGGTGGGGTGCGCGCTGACGACGCGGGGATTGCCGACATTCCGCGCTTGAACCTTCGCTTGCGCGCCGCGGATCGGGTGCGCCTGGTGGTGGGGGTGTTCCGGGCGACGACGTTTGACGGGCTGTTCGAGGGGACGCGGGCGTTGGGTTGGGCGGATCTGCTGCCGCGGGACGCGGCGTTCCCGGTGGATGGCCGGTCGGTGAAGTCGGGGCTGGCCAGCGTGCCGGACTGTCAGGCGATCGTGAAGCGGGCGGTGGTGGAGGCGCTGCGGGCACGGTATGGGGCGGTGGAGCGGTTCCCGGAGTCGGGGGCGGTCTACCGGATCGAGGTGGCGCTGCGCGACGACGTGGCGGTGTTGAGCCTGGACACGAGCGGGGACGGGCTGCACAAGCGGGGGTACCGGGCGGCGGCGGGGGGGGCGCCTTTGCGGGAGACGCTGGCGGCGGGGTTGGTGTTGCTGTCGTACTGGGAGCCGGACCGGCCGCTGGTGGACTTGTTTTGCGGGGCGGGGACGATTCCGATCGAGGCGGCGATGATCGGGCGGGGGATTGCGCCGGGGCTGCGGCGGCGGTTCGCGGCGATGGGGTGGCCGGTGGTGGGGGACGCGGCCTGGGCGGCGGCGCGGGTGGAGGCGCTTGATGGGGCGGCTTGGGAGCGGGGGTTGGATATTGTGGGGAGTGATATCGATGCGCGGATGGTGGAGGTGGCGGGGGGGAATGCGGTGGCGGCGGGGGTGGGGTCTGGGGTGCGGTTCAAGCGGATGCGGGCGACGGAGTTTCGGGCGGAGGGGGATTATGGGGTGATCATCAGCAATCCTCCGTATGGTGAGCGGGAAGGGGATGTGGTGTCGGTGGCGCGGCTGTACGGGGAGCTGGGGCGGGTGTTGGCGCCGTATCGGACGTGGAGTCATTACTGGTTGACGGGGTTCGTGGACTTCGAGCGGTGTTTTGGGTGGACGGCGGATCGGCGGCGGAAGCTCTACAACGCTGGGATTGCGTGTCAGTACTACCAGTATTTCGGGCCGCCGCCGCCTCGAGGTGAGGGGTGAGGAGTGAGGGGAGGCAGGTAGGTGGGTGGGTTGGGGTCGTCAAGGCGAATGGGGTGGGTGCCGCTTGGGGGGGTGGCTTCTCGGGGGGCGAACGCCCGCCCCCCGGACCCCCGGGCGCCGGGGGGGGGGGCCCCCCCCCCCCCCCCCACACCCCGCCCCCCCCCCCACGCCGGGGGGGGGGGGGGCCCGCCGCGGGGAGCCGTGCGGGGCCGGGGGGGCGCGCCCAC